>NZ_JBFTRB010000023.1:0-81490 GCF_056399305.1 Arthrobacter sp. 01N444 | reverse complement strand
GTACCAGGCACCGCCTCCSGGGTACCAGGCACCGCCTCCCGGGTACCAGGCACCGCCTCCCGGGTACCAGGCACCGCCTCCCGGGTACCAGGCACCGCCTCCCGGGTACCAGGCACCGCCTCCCGGGTACCAGGCACCGCCTCCCGGGTACCAGGGCCAGCCGGCGTCGGCCGGCGGATTCCGCTTCGAGATGCCCACCGACCGCCCCAGGAACTTCGGCGATGCACTGCCTGCCGGCGGGCTCTCCGGCATGTTCAAGGTCGCTGCAATGCCCACCGAGCTGAAGGTCTCCTACTGGATCTGGCTGATCGGCGGGCTCCTGGGCCTCCTCGGTGGAGTCATCGGGTTGTTCGGGTCCTTCGTCCTGGTCGCCTTCGCGCCGGCGATCGGGCTCCTGGTGCTGCTGCTCGTGATCGTGGCGCTCGCACTGGCAACCGCTCAGATCATCCTTGCCATGAAGATGAAGGAAGGCCGGGAATGGGCCCGCTTCGCCCTCACCATCCTTGCCGGCATCTCCCTGGTGCTGACACTCATCAGTTCCGGCATCGCCGACGGCCGGGCGGGCGGAGGCCTGCCGGGCTTCCTCATCAGCCTCGTGGCGACCGTGCTCATGTGGCTGCCGAATGCACAGGCCTGGTTTGCCGCCAACCGGGGCCGAATCTAGGCCTGCCGCCGCACAGGGCACCCGCGGATTCGTGGCAGCGCCAGGGCTCCCCCGCCGCCACGCGCCGGCCATCGAAAGAGGCTTGAGAATACCTCTCCGGAATGATCCACACGGCGGCCGGGCCGCGGTACGGTTGAGCTAAACCATGCTGGGGGCAGGGCAGGATCTCTGATCCCGGTGGCCGATTCGATCGACACGCAAAGGACCGCTTCATGAGCAATCCCCCAGTCCAGCCCCCGCCTCGCAACGGCTCCGAGCCGGGCGGGGAATCCACTCCGGCGCCGCAGGCACCGCAGTACGGCCAGAACGCCCCGCAGGCACCGCAGACACCGCAGTACGGCGAGCAGACACCCCCCGCCTACGGCCAGAACGCCCCCCAGGCACCGCAGTACGGCCAGCAGACACCCCCCGCTTACGGCCAGAACGCCCCCCAGGCACCGCAGTACGGCCAGCAGACACCCCCCGCCTACGGCCAGAACGCCCCGCAGGCACCGCAGTACGGCCAGCAGACACCCCCCGCTTACGGCCAGAACGCCCCCCAGTCGCCGTACGGCCAGTCCCCCTACGCCCAGTACCCGTCCCAACAGCCGCAGGCTCCGGGCGCGGTTCCCCAGTTGGTCCATACGTCGTTCTGGCTGATCATCGCAGCCGGAGCCTTGTGGGTCATCTCCATGCTGGTATCCCTGGGAACCCTGGACACCCCTGCCGTCAGGGACATGTTCGAGCAGCAGATGGCAGCGAGCGGCACGAGCGTCGACTTCGAATCCATCAAGGGTGTCCTGATCGGCACGATCGTGGTGTTTGCCGCCATCAGCGCCGGGCTGTACGCCCTCGTGGCATTCAATGTCCGCAAGGGCAAGAACTGGGCCCGCATCCTGGGCACCGTGTTCGCCGCGTTGTCGGTCTTCAACATCATCCCGCTCAGCCTCGCCACCCTGGCGGCACTCGTGGGCATTGCGGCTATCGTGCTGCTTTACCTGCCCGCGGCAGCGCCGTATTTCCAGAAGCGGCAGCCCTTTGCCAACCCCTATGGACAGCCCGGAGCCCCCTTCGGGAAGTAGCTTCGCCAGGAACCACCCAGCGGGGTACCACTCAGCGGGCGCGGGAACCGGAGGGCTGGCCGATCTTAGTCGGCGTCTTCCGGGTCCTGCGCCCTCTGTGCGTGGTAGGCCAGAATCTGCAGTTCCGTTGCCATGTCCACCTTGCGGAGGTTGACTCCCGGGGGGACCTGCAGCATCACCGGCGCGAAGCTGAGGATGCTCCGCACGCCGGCGGCTATCACCCGGTCGCAGACGTCCTGGGCCACCGCCGCGGGCAAGGCGAGGACCACCATGTTGGCACCGGTACGCTGCAGTACCGGCTCAAGGTCGGCGGCGTCGCTGACCCGCAGCCACCCGACTTCACTGCCCACCACCATCTGGTCGGCGTCGAAAATCGCCACAATGTCAAAGCCTCGAGACTCGAATCCGCCGTACCGGGCCAGGGCCTTGCCGAGGTTGCCCGCACCGACGATCGCGACTTTCCAGTCGTGCGTCAGCCCGAGGGCAGCGGCGATGTTGCGGTTGAGGTACTGGACCTCATAACCGACACCCCGGGTTCCGTAGGAGCCGACATAGGAGAGGTCCTTGCGCAGCGTCGAGGAACTGACTCCGGAGGCCTCGGCCAGCGACTCGGACGAGACCCGGTCCACCCCGTCAGCCAGCAGCGTGGTCAGGGCGCGCAGATAGATGGTCAGCCGGGCCACGGCCGCGGGCGGAATCTGTTTGGCCGCAGTCCCGGCTCCCCCGGGGACAGGCCCGGGAGATGAATCCAGCGAAGTCACTATCTGCTCCATTGCGTCGCGTTGTGCTTCCCACTCTAGAGCCCCCGCGCATCACGCAACAAAGCACCCCGCCGTCAGGAGGGCTGGTCGAGGATCCGTTGCAGGGTCCGGGTCAGGCGGGCCTCGTCGATCTTCCAGAAATCCCGCTGGACGCCGTCGACCAGCACCACCGGGATCTCCTCGGCGAAGCGTTCCCGCAGCCCGGCGTCGTCGTCCACCGATTTTTCCGACCAATCTAGTCCGAGCGCAGCGGTGACCCGGCCGACGGCGGCACGCGCCTCGGTGCACAGGTGACAGTCGGCCTTGGTGATCAGAACTACATCAGGTAAGTGTGCGGGTTTGGCCATGCATCCACCGTAGCCCGGCGGCCACTTCGGCGTCGACGCGCGGAGCAGTCCGCCCGGGTTTGGGGCCGTCCTGCCGTCGCGTCGCGCGTCCCGCGGGCGGCCGGGGGCCCGTCATTGACTAGACTCGTGGCATGCCCGAGGAGAAATACGTCATTGTGGCCAATGAGCCTGCTGCATCGACGCAGCACGGCGAGGCCGCATTTTTCGACGTCGACAACACCCTCATGAAGGGCGCAAGCCTTTTCCATGTCGCCCGCAAGCTTTACCAGCGTGGCGCCTTCACCCTGCCGCAGGCTGCCGGGTTCGCCTGGAAGCAGTTCATGTTCGTGCTGCGCGGCGAAAACATGGATGACGTCCATGCAGTCCGCGATTCCGCCCTGACGCTGGCCGCCGGCATCACGGCCAAGGACATCGAGGCGTTGGGCGAAGAGGTCTACGACGAGATGATTGAGTCGCGGATCTGGCCGGGGGCAAAGGCCTTGGCCGAGCAGCATCTCCGGGTCGGGCGCAAGGTATGGCTCGTCACGGCGACGCCGATCGAGGTGGCCACTGTCATTGCCGCCCGGCTGGGCCTGACCGGGGCGCTGGGCACAGTGGGCGAGATCATGGACGGCTCGTACACGGGACGGCTTGTGGGCGAGATCCTCCATGGACCGGCCAAAGCGGTCGCAGTCCAGCAAATTGCCGAGGAGCAGGGCCTGGACCTGAGCCGCTGCTGGGCGTACAGCGATTCCCACAACGACATCCCGTTGCTGAGCATGGTGGGGCACCCCGTTGCCATCAATCCCGACGCCAAGCTGCGCCGCTACGCCCGCGAGCACAACTGGCCGGTCTACGACTTCCGTGCCGGCCGGCGCGCCGCCACTCTGGGCTTCAAGGCCGCGACGGTCGGAGGGGCCATCTACGGCCTGTGGCGGGGGTTCTCCCGCTTCCGCGGCCCCAGCCGCTAGGCCGCCCGCGGCTTCCGCTGCGGATTCGGACAGGCGCGGCGCGGATCAGGGCCGCCGTCCTCTGATTCCGCAGCCCGCGTCCGAATCCGGTGCGAAATTTACGCGCCACCTCCTCGGCGTCTCCCCGGCCCGCCCCGGTTCGCCCCACCGCAAATCAACCGCCGAAGGCAAGAAAAATGCCCGTCGCCTGGAAGGCAACGGGCATTTCATGCATTTCGAAGTATTGCTACTTCTTATTGCGACGCTGGTGGCGCGTCTTGCGAAGCAGCTTGCGGTGCTTCTTCTTGGCCATACGCTTGCGACGCTTCTTAATAACTGAACCCACGAAAGTTCCTTACCGGCTAGATGCAGTACCTGCCTGTTGGGAAGGGTCCGCGGGCTAAGCAGCAGACTGAAACAACTGACAGGTTCTTACAATGACGTAAAACGTTCCTTAACAGGGTACCGCCTCTGCGAGGCACCCCACGACCGCGGGCCCCGTGCGGGACCCAAAGCAGTCGATTCACGCTGTGATTGTTGCCGCTGACTGATCAGCCAGTTCCGGCGTGGCCGTCATTCCGGTCGACGACGGCACCCTTGAGGTACTGCTCGACGGCGTTTTCCGGCACGCGGTAGGAGCGGCCGAACCGCACGGCCGGCATCTCCCCCGAATGCACAAGACGGTACACAGTCATTTTCGATACCCGCATAAGTTCCGCGACTTCGGCCACGGTCAAAAAACGGGCCTTGGAGAAGTTGGCCTCCGTAGACATTTCCCTATTCCTTTGCTCAAGCGAACGGCAGCCCCACCTGTTGACATGGCGGTGTGCCGATGCTGAGCCATCAAACAACCATGTGTTAGCAACACTAGTTGCTCATGGTGCCAAAGTGAAAGACTTCCTCAGGAATACCCACACGATTTCCGCAGGAATCTCGAAAATCCCGCGGCACGCTCCTTCTCCTGCTCCTCCCTCAGGCACGGGTCCGCCGCGTGCGGGCCGAGGCGGCCAGCTGGCCCAGTACCGACGCCGTCACGTCCCAGTCCATGCAGGCATCAGTGACGCTCTGGCCGTAGACCAGCCCGTCCCGTCCGGAGCCGGTAACGGCGTTGACATCAAGGTTCTGGGCCCCGCCCACCAGGAAGCTCTCGAGCATGACGCCGGCGATGGCCCCGGCGGCGGCTCCGGCATTTTCCAGCTGCGCACCGATTTCGAGGGCGACCTCGGCCTGGCGGTGGTGGTTTTTGCCGCTGTTGGCGTGGCTGGCGTCGACGATCAGACGGGGGTTGAGCTGCTTCGCGGCGAGTTTCGCTGAGGCCGCTTCAACATCGGCGGCTGAGTAGTTGGGGCCCTTGCGCCCGCCGCGGAGGATGACGTGGGTGTCCGGGTTGCCGGCGGTAGCCACAAGCGCCGCCCGGCCGTCGTCGTCGATCCCGAGGAACGCCTGGGCGGCAGCGGCGGCGCTGCACGCGTCCAGCGCCACCTGGAGATCGCCGTCGGTCCCGTTCTTGAAGCCGATCGGCATCGACAGCCCGGAGGCCAGCTGGCGGTGGATCTGGCTCTCCGTGGTGCGGGCGCCGATCGCGCCCCAGGCGACCAGGTCCGCGACGTACTGGGGGCTGATTGGCTCAAGGAACTCGGTGGCGGTGGGCACGCCGAGGGCGGTGACCTGGCGCAGGAAGGACCGGGCCGCGCGCAGGCCCGCGGCGATGTCGTGGCTGCCGTCCAGCCGGGGGTCGTTGATCAGGCCCTTCCAGCCCACCGTGGTGCGCGGCTTCTCGAAGTAGGTGCGCATGACGATCAGCAGGTCTTCGCGGTGCTTCTCTGCCTGGCTGACCAGCCGGCGGGCGTATTCCAGGCCCGCCTTGGGGTCGTGGATGGAGCAGGGGCCCACGATGACGAGCAGCCTGTCGTCCACACCGTCCATGATTGCCCGGACCTCGTCCCGGCCCCGCCCGACCACCTCGGCCAGGCGGGCCTCCAGGGGCAGTTCCGCCATGAGGTCCTGCGGGGTGGGCAGCGGGGTGAACTCGCTGACGCGCAGGTTCGAGGTGGAGTGTTGGGGGCCGGTGGCTGCTTCGATGCTCATATTCGGGTCCTGTTCCGGGTGCGGAGCGGGCCCTGGTCAGAACCCGCCGAAGATATGGCGAAGGGCAGAGAATAATCTCTGCCCTGTTGGCTCTGAAGGAAAGTTGGATGCGTGTCAGTTAGACGCGGGCCCCTCCAGAGCCAACGAAAAATACGCATACCAACGGTTAGTCATAGCGTTGACCATAGCCCCGGAGCCGCGGCCGGAGCAAACGCCGGACGTAACAATCCGCGGCGGCCAGTTCCGGGCGGCCAGGACCAGGTCCGTGGTCGCCGGGCAGGCACGTCGCGGCGGTGTTCGCCGGCACTGCCGCGAAATGACATCTCGACGCACACCGGCACCACCTAGAGTGTGAGGAAACCCAGCACAGCATCCGATCCGCAAATGGAGGCAGCCATGACGCACACCGTCCCGCCCGGCAACCCCGAGGCTCCGACCACTCCCGCGGCCACGGCCCCTGGCCCTGCGGTCTCCGCATCCGGGCACCACACAGCCGCGGCCGCCGGCGGGCTCCCTGCCGCGTTGAAGCGCCGCGTGCCCAAGTACGCCGACCTTGCTCCCCTGATGCAGTTCAAGAAGCCGGAATTCAGCCGGGCCGCCAGGCTGCGCCGTGCCAGCACCATCTGGGACCTGAGGGACATGGCCAAGCGCCGCACACCCCAGGCGCCCTTCGACTACACGGACGGCGCCGCCGAGGCCGAAATCTCCCTCCGCCGCGCCCGCCAGGCGTTCCTGGACATCGAATTCCGGCCCGGGGTCCTGCGGGACGTCTCCAGCATCGACCTCAGCACCGTCATCCTGGGCGGGCCGTCCCGGCTCCCGGTGGGGATCGCGCCCACCGGCTTCACCCGGATGATGCAGTCCGAGGGCGAATACGCCGGTTCCCAGGCCGCCGCAGCCGCCGGCATTCCGTACACCCTCTCCACCATGGGCACGGCGTCCCTGGAGGACGTGGCCGCCGCCGCACCCACGGGCCGCAACTGGTTCCAGCTGTACCTGTGGACGGACCGGGAGCGTTCGCTGGAACTGATCCAGCGTGCCGCCGCGGCGGGCAACGACACCCTCATGGTCACGGTGGACACCGCCGTCGCCGGCGCCAGGCTCCGCGACGTCCGCAACGGCATGACCATCCCGCCCGCCCTGACACTCAAGACCGTCCTGGATGCGTCCTACCGGCCCGCGTGGTGGTTCAACTTCCTCACCCACGAGCCGCTGACCTTCGCGTCGCTGTCCCGCTACACGGGCACGGTCGCGGACCTCATCAACTCCATGTTCGATCCCACCCTGACCTTTGCCGACCTCGACTGGCTGCGCGAGACGTGGAAGGGCAAGCTCGTGGTCAAGGGCATCCAGACGGTCGACGACGCCCGCAAGGTGGTGGACCATGGCGCGGACGGGATTGTGCTCTCCAACCACGGCGGCCGCCAGCTGGACCGGGCACCGATCCCGTTCCACCTGCTCCCCGAGGTCTCCGCGGCACTAAAGGCCGACCACAGCGACGCAGCGATCATCCTGGACACCGGCATCATGAACGGCGCGGACATCATCGCCGCCCTCGCCCTGGGCGCCGACTTCACGCTGATCGGCCGTGCCTACCTGTACGGGCTCATGGCCGGCGGTCGGGCCGGTGTGGACCGTGCCCTCCAAATCCTGGAGAAGGACATGGAACGCACCATGGCCCTGCTGGGCGTCAGCCGGGTCGCGGACCTCACCCCCGAGCACGTGCGGATCCTCCGCACCTAGCACCTCTGACAAGCCCCTGGCGCCCGAAAGATCGGCCAGGTGCCTTTGGGCGGAGCGGATGGCCGCGCGCATACCCAGGGCGGCATACGCGGGGCAGGAAAGCCTACTTCTTGCGGCCGAATTTGGGCAGGTTGGCCAGGAGATCGGCGGCCCTGGTGGCGGCCCGCCCCACGGTCCGCCCGATCTGCTGGGGCATCTTGTCTTCCCCCGCCGTTCCCACCGGGATGACGACGGCGGGGCTCAGCGGGCTGCCGGCAGGGCGGCCCGCCAGTGCTGCGGCGGGTTGCGCGGCGACCGGTTGTGGGACGGCTGGTTGCGGAACAGCGGCGGCGGCCAGGCCTTCCGGGACGGCTGCGGGGCCGGCTTCGGGGTGGAGGGCGGCGGCCGCGGCCGCTGTCGTGGCGGGGCCGACGTCGAACGCCTGCAGCCAGGTCGCGATCCCGGTGAGCGGCTTGGGGTTGAGCGTGTAATACCGCTTCTGGCCCTGGGCGCGCATGCTCACCAGGTCCGCTTCCCGGAGGACTTTGAGATGTTTGGAAATGGTGGGCTGGCTTGCTTCAAGCTCCTGGACCAGTTCCCCCACCGCTTTGTCCCCCTTGCGGAGGGCTATCAGAATGTCACGCCTGGTTGCCTCAGCAATGACGGCAAATACGTCGTCTGTCACCATGCCCTCCACACTAGCGACATATACGCCAGATGGCATCCACGAATTGTTGGTTTGGTGCAAGCCCCCAAGCCCGGCCCGGATTCAGTCGAACCAGGGGTCCAGTCCGTGCAGGGGAAACACTTCCTTGCGGGTGGCCATGATGGTGCGGTCCACCTCGTCGTTGGGGTCAAAACCCACTTCCCAGGACCGCCACCAGAGGTCCACGTCGTCGCCCATCGTCTCGGGGGGCTCCACGCCGAACCTGGCGCCATATTTGTCTTTGACGTAGTTGCGCCAATCCTCCGGAACCGGGGTGCGCAGCGGCACCGGGCGGCCGGCGGCGATGGCTATGAGGTGGCTCCAGGACCTCGGCACCACGCTGACCACGTTGTAGCCGCCGCCCCCGGTGGAAATCCACCGGTTCTCGCAGTAGCGTGCGGCGAGGTTTCCTATCGCCGTGGCGGCCTCGCGCTGGCCGTCCACGCTGATGTTCAGGTGGGTGAGCGGGTCAAGCCGGTGCGAGTCGCAGCCGTGCTGGCTGACGATCACTTCCGGTTCGAACGCGCCAATGAGCTGGGGCACGACGGCGTGGAAGGCCCGCAGCCACCCGGCGTCGACGGTGCCGGCCGGGAGGGCGACGTTCACGGCGCTGCCCTGCGCATTCGGTCCGCCGATCTCGTTGGCAAACCCGGTGCCCGGGAAGAGGGTCAGTCCGGATTCGTGCAGCGAAATGGTCAGGACGCGCGGATCGTCCCAGAAGATGCTTTGCGTGCCGTCGCCGTGGTGCGCATCGACGTCGACGTAGGCCACCCGCCGGACGCCGCCGTCGAGCAGCCGCTGGACCGCGAGGGCGGCGTCGTTGTAGATGCAAAAACCGCTCGCGCGGTCCCGGGAGGCGTGGTGCATCCCGCCGCCGAAGTTCACGGCCCGCACGGCGCTGCCGTCCAGGACAGCTGCGGCCGCCAGCAGGGAGCCGCCGGCCAGCCGGGCACTGGCTTCGTGCATGCCGGCAAAGGCGGGGTCATCCTCGGTTCCGAGACCCCTGGCGTGGTCGGACGTGTCCGGGTTTGCGCTCACGCGCCGCACGGCAGCCACAAACTCCGGGCTGTGGACCGCGCCCAGCTCCGCGTCGGTGGCGACGTCCGGAGCCGCTACCGTGACGTGGTCCAGATCCAGCAGTCCAAGGCTGCCGGCCAGCTTCGCTGTGAGCTCCATGCGCTCCGGCGCCATCGGGTGGGAGTGGCCAAAGTTGTAGGCAGTCATGGCTGGGGCCCACACCACCGTCGTTGGCAGCGCGGTCTGAGCGAGTCCGGGCAGGAATGTCATCAATCACAGGCTACCCGAGCCGTCCCCGGCTTCCCGCGCGCGCACGGGCGTTCCCCCGGCCATTACCCGGTGTTTAGTGGTTTACTACTTGGGGAAGAAGTTTCAACCGAGGAAGAACATGACGCAAAGCCAGTCGAGGTCCACGAGCCCGGCCAGCTGGCAGCCAGGCATGCCGGAGCGGGAAGGCCTGTGGATCTTCACACGCCTGCGCGACTTCATTGACAGCATCGCGAACAGCTCACCCGCCCGCCTGGCGCTCTCGGCGTTCGGCGTCGTGATTCTGGTCTTCACCGCTTTGCTCTCGCTGCCCATGGCTTCCGCGACGGGACAAGTCACACCACTGCATCAGGCGTTCTTCACCGCGGCGTCCGCTGTCTGCGTCACGGGACTGACCGTGGTCTCCACCGCTGTGCACTGGTCCTTCTTCGGCCAGCTCGTAATCCTGGTCGGCATTTTCGTGGGCGGCCTGGGCACCTTGACCCTCGCGTCGCTGCTGGCGCTCATGGTCAGCAAGAGACTCGGTGTCCGCGGCAAGCTGATCGCCCAGGAGGCCATGAATGCCGGCCGGCTTGGCGAAGTCGGTACGCTGCTCCGGATCGTGATTGTGACCTCCGTGGTGATCGAGGCCGCCCTGGCCGTGACCCTGATCCCCCGTTTCCTGGTCCTCGGGGAGGGCTTCCCGCAGGCCGTCTGGCACGGGGTCTTCTATGCCATTTCATCGTTCAACAACGCCGGATTCACGCCGCATTCGGACGGAATCGTGCCGTACGAAACCGATCTCTGGATCCTCGTCCCATTGATGCTCGGGGTATTCCTGGGCAGCCTGGGCTTCCCGGTGGTCATGGTGCTGCACCAGAACGGGCTCCGGTGGAAGAAATGGAACCTCCACACCAAGCTGACCATCCAGGTGTCCTTCATTCTCCTGGCCGCCGGCACGGTCCTCTGGGGCTTCCTGGAGTGGGACAACCTGCGCACCATCGGGGACATGGACCTCGGCGACAAGATCACGCATGCGCTCTTTGCCTCAGTCATGTTGCGCTCCGGCGGCTTCAACCTCGTGGACCAGAACCACATGGAGTCCACCACCATGTTGCTCTCCGATGCCCTCATGTTCGCCGGCGGAGGTTCCGCATCCACGGCCGGCGGCATCAAGGTCACCACCATCGCCGTAATGTTCCTGGCGATCACCGCCGAGGCCCGCGGCGACGCGGACGTGAAGATCTACGGCCGCACCATCCCCGAGGGCACCATGCGCGTGGCCATCTCGGTGATCGTCGCCGGCGCCACCCTCGTCTCGGTCTCGGCCCTCCTGCTCCTGCATATCAGCCATGCATCCCTGGACCGGGTCCTGTTTGAAACCATTTCCGCCTTCGCCACCGTGGGCCTCAGCACCAACCTCAGTGCAGAGTTGCCGCCGGAGGGGGTCTACGTCCTCGCTTTGCTCATGTTCGCCGGGCGCGTCGGGACGGTCACCCTTGCCGCCGGCCTGGCCCTGCGCCAGCGCAGCCAGCTGTACCACTACCCGGAAGAGAGACCGATCATTGGCTAGTTCCTCAGGCGCCGTCAACCGCCCCGCCCACAACGCCCCCGTGCTGGTGATCGGGCTGGGCCGTTTTGGTGCATCCACCGCAGAACAGCTGGTCAAGCAGGGCCGGGAGGTCCTGGCCATTGAACGCGACCGCGCCCTCGTCCAGAAGTGGGCGAGCGTCCTGACGCACGTGGTGGAAGCCGACGCCACCAACATCGATGCCCTCCGCCAGCTCGGCGCCCAGGAATTCAGTTCCGCCGTCGTGGGCGTGGGCACCTCGATCGAATCCTCCGTGCTGATCACGGTGAACCTCGTGGACCTGGGAATCGAACACCTCTGGGTCAAGGCGATCACGCCCTCGCACGGCAAGATCCTCACCCGCATCGGCGCCAACCACGTCATCTACCCGGAGGCCGACGCCGGTGTCCGCGCCGCGCACCTGGTCTCCGGGCGCATGCTGGACTTCATCGAGTTTGACGACGACTTCGCGATCGTCAAGATGTACCCGCCGCGCGAGACCGTGGGCTTCACCCTCGATGAGTCCAAAGTCCGGTCCAAGTACGGCGTCACGATTGTGGGCGTGAAGTCCCCGGGCGAGGACTTCACCTACGCGCGGCCGGAAACCAAGGTTTCCTCGCGGGACATGCTCATCGTTTCGGGCCACGTGGACCTGCTCGAACGGTTCGCTGCCCGCCCCTAGGCCGCAACCGGAGCCTGCCCGCCCCTAGGCCGCAACCGGAGCCTGCGGCTCCAGGGCTGCGGCTCCAGGCCTGCGGCTCCAGGGCTGCGGCTCCGGGGCCCGCCCGGGCCGGCTCAGGCGAGCTGTCGGGTGATTTCTGCGGCGCGCTCAGCCGCCGCGCGGGCGCCGTCGGCAATGATGGCCGGCAGTCCGCGCTCGTCAAAGGTGGCGATGGCCCGTTCCGTGGTGCCGTTCGGGCTCGTGACCGCCTTGCGCAATGCGGCAGGATCCGCGCCGGGCTCAGCCAGCATGAAGCCCGCCCCGGCGACGGTCTCGCGGGCCAACAACAGCGACAGCTCCGGGTCCAGGCCCAGTCGTGCCCCGGCCTCGGCCATGGCCTCCGCCAGGTAGAAGGCGTAGGCCGGGCCCGAGCCGCTGATCGCGGAGAGGGCGTCCACCTGCTCTTCCGGGATCTCCACGACCGTGCCGGCGGCGGCGAGGATGTCCTTGGCGCGCTGGAGCTGCCCGGCGGAGCAGCTGGTCCCGGGCGAGACGGAGACCACGCCGCGGCCCAGCTTCGCCGGCGTGTTCGGCATCGTGCGGATGACGGGCTGGCCGGCCGGCAGCGCCGCCTCCAGCTGCTCCAGTGACACGGCGGCCGCAACGCTGATGACGATCGTGCCCGGTGAAAGGGACCCGCTGATTTCCCGGGCCAGGTCCGCGATCCCCACGGGTTTGACGCCTAGGATCACGACGGCGGAGCCGGTGGCGGCCTGTTTATTGTTGTCCGGCTCTTCTTCGCCCGCGATGGCGGTGATCCCGGGGTGGCGCTGGGCCAGCTCGGCCGCGCGCCCGGCCCGGCGGACGGTTGCGACAATGTCGCCCGGGTCGACGCCGCCGTCGATCAGCCCCGCCATAATTGCCTCGTTCATTGACCCACAGCCCAGGAATGCGATTCGGTTGCTCATGTCCCCATCATTGCAGTCTGACGTGATTCCCAGCCAGCTCCCACCTTCAGCGCAGTCAGCGCACAACTTTGGAACCTAACGTTGTAACTACCTCATTGAGGGTGCGAGTGATGCAGCAGGCATGCGGATGCCTGCGCGGCACCGGTGGTTGCAGCGGGTTTTCCCATTTTCCCGCAGCGGGCCGCCGGTGCCTTTGCCGTTTAAAGCCCCCGCGGCGGAGCCGGCCACCATCCCGGGGACGCCGTCGGATTGCCAGCGAACACACAGGGAAAACTCGCTGCGCACCCATGATCGGCTATTACCTTGGAAAGTGCCTCAACAGGTGCGAGTGATGATAGCCGGTTCCCCCGGAACCGGCGGTGCGCCGGGCGATTTGCAGCAGAGTTCCCCCAAGTCCTGCTCCAGATCGCCCGGCCCTACTCTTTTAACCGGCGCGAACGGGCCCGACACGGGGCGCGGCCCGGCCCAGGTTTCCAGCCGTCTGCTTTCTAACCGTCTGCGGCCCCGCCGAACACCGGGCTGCGGAGCTTGCCTTCCAGGAACCGGCGTTCCGCGGCGCTGCCGGCAAGCGCCAGCGCCCGCCTGTAGCCTTCGGCGGCCTCCGGATAGCGGCGCAGACGCACCAGGAAGTCGGCGCGGACGGCGTGGAAGAGGTAGTAGGTGTCCAGTCCCAGGCCCTCGACCGCCGCCAGCCCGGCAACGGGCCCGTGGAGCTCTGCCAGGGCCACGGCGCGGTTCAGCGCCACGACAGGACCCGGCGCGACGGCCAGAAGCTGGTCATACAACTGCAGGATCTGCGCCCAGTCGGTGTCCCCGGCGGCCGCGGCGTCGCTGTGGACGGCGTTGATCGCCGCCTGGAGCTGATACGGTCCCGGCTGGTTCCGGCGCAGGCACCGGCGCACCAGCTCACGGCCTTCGGCGGCCAGGGCGCTGTCCCAGTGCCCCCGGTCCTGGGCCGCGAGCAGCACCAGTCCCCCGTCGGGCGTGAATCGCGCGGCGCGGCGAGACTCGATGAGCAGCATCAGCGCCAGCAGTCCCGCCGCTTCCGGTTCGTCCGGCATCAGCGACGCCAACAGCCTGCCGAGCCGGATGGCTTCCGTGCAGAGCTCCGTACGTTCCGGGCCGTCGGCGGGGCCCGCGGTGTAGCCCTCGTTGAAGATGAGGTAGACCACCGCCAGCACCGATTGCAGCCGTTCGGGCAGGTCGGCGCCCTGCGGGACCCGGTATGGGACCTTGGCATCCCGGATTTTCGCTTTGGCCCGGACCAGCCGCTGCGCCATGGTCGCTTCCGGGACCAGGAAGGCCCTGGCGATTTCCGCCGTCGTCAATCCACCCAGAAGCCGCAGCGTCAGCGCCACCTGGGCGGACCCGGCCAGGGCAGGATGGCAGCACGTGAAAATCAGCCGCAAAGTATCGTCGTCCACGTCCTCCCCTGACTGTTCCGCCAGGAACTGCTCTTCGGCGGCCGGCGCGGGTCCGGCCCCGGACCGCGCCGCCGCGAGCAGGGCCGCCTGTGCGTGCTTGTCCTCGCGTGAGGCTTCCCGCCGCAGCCGGTCAATCGCCCGGTGCCGTGCCGTCGTGATGATCCAGCCAGCCGGGCTGGGCGGGATACCGGCCGAGGGCCAGTGCTGGACCGCCGCGGCAAAAGCATCCTGGACGGCGTCCTCGGCAATATCGATGTTCCCGAACGTCCGCGTCAGAACGGCTACGGCGCGGCCGTACTCGCGCCGGAACACCCGGGCGATGTCCGCCTCGGTCGCTGCCTCATGTCCACGGCGCTCACCCACACCAGCACCCCCGACCGGCGGCTAGTGCTGGAACGGACGGACTTCGACGGGAAGTGTGCTGGCGCCGGCCAGCTTCCTTGCCCAGCCAAGGGCCGCGTCCAGATCCTCGGCCTCGATCACGGTGAATCCGCCGAGGTGCTCCTTGCCTTCGGTGAACGGCCCGTCGGTCACCAGGATCTCGCCACCGTTGGGCCGCAGGACTGTCGCGGACTCCGCCGGGTGGAGACCCGCGGCGAACACCCAGGCCCCCGCCGCCTGCATTTCATGGTTCAGGGCCGCCAGGTCACGCATGATGGGTTCGAGGAACTCAGGGTCCGGGGCAGGGCCGTCCGGCTGGTAAATGCTGAGCAGGTACTGCGTCATTTCGGGTGCCTCCTTGTCGAATCGGCCGGCGCCGTGCCGGCCTCTCAGCACTTACACGATCGAGGACGCTCCGGATCGACACAGTCTCGACACCCGCCGCTGGCCCAAGCCGTCTCAGAGAGCCTTTTCCGGCGACTGAAGCCGCGCCGGCGGTTGCTCTGCCACATGCGGCGGGGGATCGATCGGCCCCTCAAACACCAGCTGGTCCAGGCGGCGGAGGATGAGTCCTTCACGCAGGGCCCACGGGCAGGTCACCATGCTGTCGAACTTGAACATTTCCAGTGCCGCTTCCGCGACGAGGGCGCCGGCGAGGACCTGCGGCGCGCGGGCCTCGGAGACGCCGGGCAGGTGGAGCCTGTCCTCTATCTCCATGGCCGAGATCCGCTGCGCCCAGAGCCCGAGGTCGAGGGCCAGCAGCTCCCGCTTGACGTAGGGCCCGGCGCCGCTGGGGGCGGCCCCGGCAATCCTGGCGAGGGACCGGAAAGTTTTGGATGTGCCCGCGACGAGGTTGGGCGGGCCCAGCTTCTCGAATTTGCGCACCGCGGGTTTGAGCGTGGAGCGGATGTAGCGGCGCAGCTCCTTGATGCTCTTGGCCGAGGGCGGGTTCTCGGGCAGCCAGTCGCGCGTCAGCCGGCTGGCGCCGAGCGGAACGGACATCGCCAGCTCGGGCAGCTCGTCCTGTCCGAGGGCCATCTCGAAGGAGCCGCCGCCGATGTCCAGGTTCAGGATGGGCCCGGCACCCCAGCCGTACCAGCGCCGGACGGCGAAGAAGGTCATGGACGCCTCTTCGCTGCCCGTGAGCTCCCGGAGGGTGACGGTGGTTTCATGTTTGACGCGGGCCAGGACGTCAGCGCCGTTGGTGGCCTCGCGGATGGCCGAGGTGCAGAACGCGAGGAGGTCGTCGGCTTTGTGCTTGGCCGCGAATTCCCACGCCTCGAGGACGAACTCGACCAGTTCATGCTGCCCGTCGTCGTCGATGTTGCCGTCGTCGTCGAGGTACTGCACGAGCGACAGCCGCCGCTTATGCGAGGCGTAGGGGACCGGGCGGGCGCCGGGATGGGCGTCGACCAGCAGGAGATGGACAGTGTTGGACCCGATGTCGAGGACGCCTAGACGCATGCTGCCATTATTCCCCCCACGGAGCGGCCGGCCTAGCTGCGACGGCGGTATTCGCGAAGAATACCGCCGTCGCAGTCTGGCCGATTACGGGCCTAAGCCGGGTCGGCAGTGCCGTCAGCGGGCTCGTCCGTCGGCTTGAAGTCGCGGCGGATGTTGGCCACGCCCTCCGGGTCGATTTCAAAACCGTAGGCGGCGCCGGGGTTGATCACCATGCCGAGCTCGGCGCCGAGGTTACCGATGATCGCGGCGCCCTGCGTGCCCAGCACGTTCGGGGCGGCGGCGAGATACTGCTCGGTGACGCGGCTCGGGTGCGAGAAAACGGCCAGAACGGGCTTGCCGGAGGAGTTGGCGAGGACCAGCGGCTCCACCTGCGAATCGGGGCCCTCGAGGGCGTCGGAGCTGACCACATAGACCTCGTTGTTGAGGAAGGCCAGGATCACGTCCACCGGGTTGGCGTCCGGCTGCTCCCCCCGGGCGAGCTGCTCCTCGAGTTCGTTCAGCGGCTGGTTGTCCAGGTGTGCGGGCTGTTCAGTCATATTCCTACTCGATCACGTCCACGGCCGGTCCGCAAACGCGAAATCGCCGGAAACCTGCGGATTCGCCGGTATTTTCCGGCGAATCGGCAGGTTTCCGGCGATTTCGGCGTGCTGCCTACTTCTTGGCCGGGGCCTTCCGTGCGGGCGCCTTGCGGGCCGTCGTCGTGCGCTTGACCGGGCCCTTGGCCCGCTTCTCCGCGAGGAGTTCGACGGCGCGTTCCCGGGTCAGCTCCTCGATCGAGGTGGTGCGCGGCACGGTGATGTTGGTGATGCCGTCGGTGATGTACGGGCCGAACCGGCCTTCCTTCACCACGATGTTCTTCTCCGAGACCGGGTCCGGTCCGAATTCGGCCAGCGGCGGCACGGCGGCACGGGCGCCGCGCTGCTTGGGCTGCGAGTAGATCTCCAGCGCCGCCTCAAGCGTGATCGTGAAGATCTCCTCTTCGGAGCCGATGGAGCGGGAGTCCGTGCCCTTCTTCAGGTACGGGCCGAACCGGCCGTTCTGCACCGTGATCGGGTTGCCGTCGGCGTCCTGGCCAAGCACGCGGGGCAGGCTCATGAGCTGCAGCGCCTCGTCCAGCGTGATGGTGTCCACGCTCATGGACGCGAACAGGGACCCGGTGCGCGGCTTGGCCTTGACGGGCTTCTTCGGCGGCTTGGGCTTGCCGTTCTTGTAGTACTCAACGGGCTGGTTGGCCAGCTGTTCCTCGGTCATCTCCGGGATGATCTCGGTGACGTAGGCGCCGTAGCGGCCATTCTTGGCCACGATCGTGTGCCCGGTGTGCGGGTCCGCGCCGAGGACGCGCTCCTCCGGGGCAGCGGTCTCCATGAGTTCAACGGCTTTGGCGGCCGTGAGCTCGTCCGGGGCCAGGTCCTCGGGGACGTTGGCGCGGGCCGCCTCAACCACTTCGCCGGTCTCGGGATCCACCGTCGCGGTGGAGCTTTCCAGGTACGGGCCGAACTTGCCGACCCGGAGGGTGATCGCGTCCGTGATGGGGATGGAGTTGATCTCGCGGGCATCGATCTCGCCGAGGTTGTTCACGATGCTCAGCAGGCCGGGCTCGGAGTCCTCACCGAAGTAGAAGTGCTTGAGCCACGCGGGTCCGGCCGCCTGGCCGTTGGCGATCTTGTCCAGGTCCGCTTCCATGTCGGCCGTGAACTCGTAGTCCACGTAGTCGTGGAAGTGCTGTTCGAGGAGCCGGATCACGGAGAACGCGATCCAGCTCGGGACCAGCGCGGAGCCCTGCTTCCGGACGTAGCCGCGGTCCTGGATCGTAGAGATGGTGGAGGCATAGGTCGACGGGCGGCCGATGCCCTTCTTTTCCAGCTCCGCAGTCAGCGAGGCTTCGGTGTAGCGCGGCGGCGGCGAGGTTTCGTGGCCGACGGCGACAATGTCGCTGGCAGTGAGCGCGTCGTCCTTGGCCACGTTGGGCAGCCGGCGTGCTTCCTCGGACTCGTCGTCGCCGCGGCTTTCGTCCTTGCCTTCTTCGTAGGCGGCGAGGAAGCCGGGGAAGGTGATGACGGTGCCCGACGCCGAGAACTCGGCGTCGCGGCGGTCGGCCGGGTCACCAACGGTGACGGCGCCGAGACGGATCGTGGCGGTGGAGCCCTTGGCATCAGCCATCTGCGAGGCGACCGTGCGCTTCCAGATGAGCTCATAGAGGCGGAATTCGTCGCCGGAGAGCTGCTGGGCCACCTGGGCTGGGGTGCGGAAGGAGTCGCCGGCGGGACGGATGGCCTCGTGGGCTTCCTGCGCGTTCGCTGCCTTGCCGCTGTAGACCCGCGGCGACTGCGGCACGTACTCGGGGCCGTACAGCTCGGAGGCCTGGCGCCGGGCGGCCGTGACGGCCTCGTTGCTCAGCGCGGACGAGTCCGTACGCATATAGGTGATGTAGCCGTTTTCGTAGAGCCGCTGGGCCACCTGCATCGTGCTCTTCGAGGAGAAGCGCAGCTTGCGGCCGGCCTCCTGCTGCAGGGTGGAGGTGGTGAACGGCGCCGCCGGGCGGCGGGTGTACGGCTTGGTGTCGACGGAGCGGACGCGGAAGTCGGCGTCCTGCAGCCCCGCCGCGAGCGAGGTGGCGAGTTCTTCGTTGAGGTGGACGGCGTTGCGGGAGGTGAGCTCGCCGTTGTCGTTGAAGTCCCGGCCGCTGGCGACCTTGGCGCCGTCGACGGCGGCGAGTTTGGCTTTGAAGGAGCCGGAACCGGCGCCGAACTGGCCGGTGAGGTCCCAGTAGGAGGCGGCCTTGAAGGCCATCCGCTCGCGTTCGCGGTCCACCACCATGCGGGTGACAACGGACTGCACGCGGCCGGCGGAGAGGCCACGGGCCACCTTGCGCCACAGCACCGGGGAGATCTCATAGCCGTAGAGCCGGTCCAGGACGCGCCGGGTCTCCTGGGCGTCCACCAGGTCCTGGTCGACATCGCGCAGGTTGTCCATGGCGCGGTGGATGGCTTCCTTGGTGATTTCACCGAAGGTCATCCGGTAGACGGGAACCTTGGGCTTGAGCACTTCGAGCAGGTGCCACGCGATGGCCTCGCCCTCGCGGTCCCCATCGGTTGCGAGATAGAGAGCGTCGGCGTCTTTGAGCTGCGCCTTGAGCTCGGCGACCTTCTTCTTCTTGTCCGAGGACACCACGTAGTAAGGCTTGAAGTCGTTGTCGATGTCGACGGCGAACTTGCCCAGCGGGGTCTTCTTCAGTTCCGCGGGGAGCTCCGAGGGCTGCGGGAGGTCGCGGATGTGACCGATGGAGGCCTCCACAATGAAGCCTTCGCCGAGGTACTTGGCGATGGTCTTGCTCTTGGCGGGAGACTCCACAATCACGAGTTTCTTGCCGGTTTTGGCCTTGCTTGGCACGGTGCTCCTACAGAAAAAGGTGGCTCGGGCAGATGCGCCCATACCCGCCTAGTTCACCATATTTTGCAGAATCCCGCGCATCCGGCCGGAAATGACGGCCCGGCGGACGCGGCTTCCGGCCGCAATAGGGCCACGTGCCGGCCGGCCCCTGAGCGCACTCCGGATGCGGTTCAGCGCCGTGCCCGCGACCGGTTCAGGCCTTCCCGGCGGCGGGCTCAGCCCTCCCCGGCGGCGGCTCAGCCCTTGCCGGCGGCGGGCTTGACGGGGGCGGGTTTTGCGGCGGCGGGTTTTGCGGCGGCCGCCGGGCCGCGGTCGTCCGGAATCATCGACCACATCGTGGCCATGCGTTCGGCACCTTCGGGCAGGTGGTCCGGATCCTCCAGTTCGTAGTCCCGCAGCAGGTCGAAGATCCGCCGCGTCAGTTCGGCCCGCTGGTCCGGCGTCAGGTACAGCAGATTGCTGGCCAGTACTACCGAGGACGGCCCGTCGGCGGTGTCGCCGCTCTCGCGCCGGGCGTTGCGGGCCGTGGCGTAGGCACGGACCCGGCGGCGGTAGGCGTCGAGCTCGAGGTCCAGGACGGCGAGCTCGGGGCTGGCCACTCCCCCCAGCGAGTGGATGGTGAAATCTGTACCGGCGGCCTGCCAGCGCCGCTCCCGGGCATCCCCCGCGGTGGCGGCGGGAATCACGATGCCCCACTTCTGCAGTGCCCGCAGGTGGTAGCTCATGGCACTGGGAGTCAGCCCGGTCTGCGCGGCAAGCTCGGTGGCCGTCCGGCTCACCTGCGTGGAATACAGCTCGGAAATGACCTCCAGCCGGGCGGCGTGGGCCAAGGCACGGATCGCCTTCGGGTCGGTGATTTCCACTTGCTTCTCCGGACGGTGCCGGCGCCTGGTGGCCGGCGGAGCCATTGACTCCGCCGTCGGGGTTTCTGCGTTCACTCCTCCAGTGTATCCAGCCCCGCCAAACTATGAAAGAAATGCTTGACATTTGTTTTGCCGCCGGACTAGGTTCCTTTTTATGAAACATACACTTCATAAATTGCCGGCATCCGCAGCCGGCGTGCCGCCCCTGTGGCGCAACCGCGACTTCCTGATTGCCGGCACCGCCCGGTTCGTGGCGACGGCGGGGATGGGCGCCGTCGTCGTCAGCGTGATGCTGCATCTGCAGAACGCGGCCGCCGCCGGCGAAACTCCTGTCGCCGGGCCCTGGCTCGTGGCCGCGTACCTGCTGTGCTCAGCGCTGCCGCTGGTCCTCCTGGCCCCGTGGGCCGGCCGGCTCGCCGACACCATGGATTCGCGCACGCTGGCGACGGCGAGTTCGGCGGTCAGCGCCGCCGCCGTCGCCGGCATGGGGCTTGGCATGCAGTACCTGGAGAACTATCTGCCCGTGCTGTTTGCCATGACGTTCCTGCTCGACGCGGCCCAGTCCGTGGCCAGCCCCACCTGGCAGGCCCTGCTGCCGCGGATCGTCGGAGAGGACCGCACCCCCCGGGCCATGGGGACCATGCAGGCGACCATCATGATCGCGGGGATGGCAGGACCCGCCGCGGGCGGCCTGCTCAGCGGCTGGGGCGGGACCGGGCTGGTGTTCACCGTGGCCAGCGGCTGCTACGTCGCTATGGGGCTGGGCGCGCTGCTGATCCGGACCCGGCGCGGCACGGCGGCCGAACGTGCCGGCCAGGCGAAGCCCGCGCTGCTGGACGGGCTGCGCCTGATCCGCCGGGACAGCCTGGTCTGGGCCCTGGTCCTGGGGGCGATGTTCTTCATCGTCGTCGGCGAAGCCACCAACGTGCTCGAGGTGTTCCTGGCCCGCAACGAGCTTGGCGCCACCGAAATCCAGTACGGCCTCCTGTCCGCAGCCTTCGGCCTCGGCATGGCGGCCGGGGCCGCGATGGCCGGCAGGATCAGGACGCCGCGGGTCCGCCTGCGCGTGCTGCTGGCCGCCATGACCGGAGCCTCGGCGTGCCTGGTCCTCACCGGGATGGTCCCGAGCGTGGAACTGCTTTTTGCGGCCTACACAGGGACGGGAGTGGCCTGCGGCGTCCTGAACGCCTGTTTCGGGGCCATCGCGATCCTGCGGATTCCGGAAAGCGGGCGCGGCCAGGCGATGGCGATTGTCGGCGGGATGACGCGTGCCGTCTCCATTGGCGCGCTGGCCCTGGGCGGTCTCCTGGGCGCCCTGGTGCCGGTCCGCGTCAGCTTCGTGCTCACCGGCGCCGTCGGGGCCCTGGTGGCCCTCGCCCTCACGGCGTACGTCCTGCCGCGGTTCGGCCGGGAGGACTCCGCCGCCAACACTCCAGCGGCGGCCAAGGCGGCGGCCGGGGCAGCGGCGTACGCGGCGTTGCCGGCCAAGGCCGCGGCCGAACCGTTGTTGGCGGGCACGGCCGCGACGGTATCAGGCAGGCAGCAGGAAGCCGTCGCGGACGAGGTTCCCGACTTCCTCGAGCAGGCCGGCGCGGAACTCCGCGCTGTCAAACCCCTCGTAGCCGCCCAGCAGCGCCTCGAGGGCGCCGATGATCTGCCCGACGGACAGGTCGCCGTCGCACGCTGAGACCAGGCCCGCCAGCTCGGTACTGAGCAGGTTGGTGCGGCGCAGCCCGGCACCCTGCCGCAGCAGGATGACGCCGGGGTGTTCCGCACCGGGGCGCTGGTGCCGTTCTTCGGTGACGTCCTCCGCGACCAGCAGGTGGGCGGCGGCCAGATCATGGCCGGCCAGCCAGTCGGCACGCTCGACGGCGGCGCCCAGGTGTGGCCCTACCGGCTGCTCGATCGGGTAGGTGATCTCCTCGAAGCGCGACAGCACCCGCCCCGCGCCGTCGGCAGGCCTCCGCAGCCAGATCATGCCGAAGCCGATTCCGGCCACATTGCGCGAGGCGAAGTCGTCCAGGTAGGCCGCGTACGAGTCCGCGTAGAGCCGGCGGTCGCGGCTTTCCGAGGCGTCCTGCAGCCAGGTCTCGGCGTACTGCTCGGGGCCCACCTGCTCGCGCTGGATGAACCAGACGTCGGTGGCCGGGCCGGCCCAGCTCTGGGGCCGGTCGGCCCAGCCGGCGCCGGCCGTGATCTCCCAGTTGCCCAGAAGCTGGGCCGTTCCGCCCGGGGCAAGGACCGAGGGCAGCACACGGACCAGCGAGGACACAATCTCGTCCCCCGGCAGGCCGCCGTCGCGGTACGTGAACTGGTCCGTGGCGGTCTCGCCCAGGCTGCGGGGGGTGATGACGAAGGGCGGGTTGGAGACCACCAGCTCGAACTCCTGCCCCGCGACGGGGTCCAGCAGGGATCCGAGCCTCAGGCTGACGCGGGCGTCAAGGTCGGCCGGGTCCAGGTGCAGCTCGGCGGCGTTGAGCAGCAGGTTGAACCGGGTAAACGCCAAGGCGCGTTCGGAGATGTCCGTGGCTGTCACGTGCTCGGCGTGGTGCAGCAGGTGGAAGGTCTGGATCCCGCAGCCGGTGCCGAGATCGAGGGCCTTGGCAACATGGCGGCGGGCGGTGACCTGGACCAGGGTGGTGGAGGCCTGCCCAATCCCCAGGACATGGTCGTGACGAAGAACGCCGGCGCGCTGGTGGGCCGCGAGGTCGCTGGCCACCCAGAGGTCTGCTCCGCCGGCGCTGGTCCCGTCTTCCCCCACTGTCGGGTCCCAGCCGTACGGCCTGAGGTCCACCCTGGCCTGGACCAGGTCCCCGCCCGCAGGCTCCACGAGCCCAAGTTCCACCAGCCCCTTGGTACGGATGCCGGGGAGGGCGGCGTCGAGCGTCGCCGCGGGCTGCGGCTCGGACAGAAGCCAGAGACGCACGACGACGGCGAGCGCCGCCGTCGCCGGCTCCCCGAGGGAACGCCCGGTGACGATCAGGGCCGGGATGAGCTGGTCCCGGCCCAGGGCCGAGTGCGCGGCCTCGCCGAGCAGCTCCGCAACCCCGTCCACGGTGTAGCCAATCGCACGCAGGTCCGCGGCCAGGGCCTCGAGGAGGCCGGCGAGGTCGCTGCGCGGAGCGTCCGGGGTGTTGCCGGCCGTGAACGGGGCTGCGGGAGCCTGCGTTGAACGGGAGGGTGCGGCGGGGCCTTGCGCTGAGGAAGTCACCGGACAAGTTTAGTCCGGGGGCCGGGCCATGGGGTGGGACCTGGGTTGGGCCCGTCAGCGCCGGGGCTGGGCTTGGGGCGTGCGGGTCCGGCTAGAGCTCGTTCTCGGCATAGATTTTCAGCGCGTCCCGGACGAAGGCGGCGCCGTCCTCACCGCCGTAGTTGGCGGCGAACCTGGGATCGGCCACGTACATCTCGCCGAGCCCCGTCACGTACCCCTTGATGCCACCACCTGCCGCCGGGCTGCCGCCCGCTGCGGGTGACGCCGGCGTGCCGGGGATTCCCCTGAGCCATTCGACGTGGCGCCGGGCCAGGTCCTGCGCCTGCGCGCTGTCCGCCGGGACTCCCGACGCCGCAGCAGCCGTCCACTCGGCACCGAGCTGCCGGGACTGTTCCGTCCAGGCAGCCTTCTCCCCGGCCCCCATGCTGCGCCACCAGGCGTCGGACTTTGCATAGGCGTCCTTGCCCCACCGCTGCTGGACTTCCTCCTGGTACTTGGTGTGGTCGAAACCGTCGAACATTTCCTCCGCCATGATCTTTCCTCCCGTTTGCAATGCCTCAATGGTGTGACGGACCGCGGCAATCTGCCGCCCCAGCCTGTCCTGTTCCTGCAGCAGCCACGCCAGGTGCCGGCCCAGTGCATGCTCCGCGTCCGCCTCGTTGCCGAGCACGTCCGCGATCGCCGGCAGCCCGAGCCCCAGGTCGCGCAGGAGCAGGATCCGCTGCAGTCGGACCAGGGATTCCTGGCCGTAGTACCGGTAGCCGTTGTTGCCGGTGCGGCTCGGCCTGAGCAGGCCAATGTCGTCGTAGTGACGCAAAGTCCGGCCGGTGGTGCCGGCCAATTTCGCGATCTGCTGAACGGACCAGTCCATGCCTCCACCCTTCTGCTCCTTCGAGGCCCGCGTTCCTCGGACCCCCGCTGTTACCGTGCCGACCGGCTGCTTCCGGCCATCGCTGCCGGCCATCGCTTCGACTCTAAACTTTGACGCAGCGTCAAAGTCAAGGGCCCGCAGGGAGAGGGCGCCCGGGACGGCGGCGCGGCCGGAGGGGAGCCTGCGAGACGGTAAGTTTGAGGCATGGTTTTCCCTTCCTCCCACGTCCCGGCCGCCCGTCTGGCCCGGCGGACGCTCACCGGTGTGGCCGCCGCCGTCGTCGTACTGGCTGCAGCGGCATGTTCCCCGGCCGGTTCGATTGAGGGCGCCGATGTCCCGGCGTGGAAGGCCACCGCGCTGCCCTCCGCCCCTGGAACAGTGCTGGAGGATGCCGGCAAAATCCTGAACCGGGATCCGATCGTCCGGACCGCGTCCGGCGTTCCCGCCGGCACCTACACGTTGACCATGACGTGCGACGGCGGCGGGAAGGCGTTCTTCGCCGTCAGCCTGGACGGCAGCCAGCTCGCCGAAGCCGGAGCCGCCTGCAACGGCAGCCGCGAAACTGCTCGCATCAAAGTGCCCGGCGCGGGCAAGGTCACGCTCAGCACGTCCAGTGTGGATGCCCCGCTTCTCTACGCGTACCACCTGGCGTCGTCCGAGTAGCACCCGCCGCAGCCCGGTTCGTGGCGTCCGGCCCGGTGCCCCCTGAAGGCCTGTCCGACCCGGACCTTTGGCCTCTGGCGTTTGATTCCGGGCCGCCCTAATCTCAGGGTATGCCAACTGTGCCGGCGAGCAGGGTGCCGCGACGGCGCACCCCGGCGGCCGCCGTGGTGCTTTCAGTTGCGGTATTTCTCGGGGCAGCCCTGTCCGGCTGCGCCTATGAATACAGCGCCGACCACTGGGACGATGAATCGACCTCCGCTGCCCCTCCGCCGACCACTGACGCCGCCCTGCCCCAGGACCCCCATCTCAACGAGCCGGTGACGGGCGAGGAACTGGATGACTGGGTCGATGCCGTACTGCCCGACGCCGAGGGGCAGGTCTTCCAGACGGGTTTCGGGACGCTGGAGGCGGACGAGGAGCGCAAAGAGACTACAGCCCAGCTGCCCAAGGGTACTTACGCCCTGACCCTGGCCTGCCGGAGCACCCGCCGTGTGTCCTTTTCCATCGAGAACGGTGAGAACGAACTCGTGGACCTGAGCCTCCGGTGCGGGACGTCCAGGGTGAACGTGGTGCAACTGGCCGCAGATGCGTCGCTCTCCATCAAAGTGGATGCGAACGCACCGGCAAACTTTGCGTACCGGGTGAGCCGCATCTGAGGGTTCCCGGCCGGCCAAATGTCCGGCTCGCGCCTCAGGCGGCGCAGCCCTCGGGGCACCGCAGGGTATCGGGGCTCGCGGCGCACCCGGCGCAATAGAGCGTCAGGGTCCGGCAGGACGGATTCGAGCAGTTTTCGAACTTGCTCGTGGGTGCCGAGCAGCGGACGCACTCGCCGATCGTCTTGGCGTCCCCGCTGAACTCGACGTGCATGCGCTTGTCGAACACATACAGTGAGCCCTCCCACAGGCCCTGGTCCTTGAAGGCCTCGCCGTAGCGGACAATGCCGCCGTCGAGCTGGTAGACCTCCTTGAACCCGCGGTTCACCATGAGGCTCGACAGCACCTCGCAGCGGATGCCGCCGGTGCAGTAGGTGACAACCGGTTTGTCCTTGAGGGCGTCGTATTTGCCGGAGTCGAGTTCCTTGATGAAGTCGTGGGTGGTGGCGACATCGGGAACGACGGCGTCCTTGAACTTGCCGATCTGGGCCTCGAACCCGTTCCGGCCGTCGAAGAACACGACTTCGTCGCCCTGCTGTTTCTTGGCTTCAATGAGTTCGTGGAGTTCCTCGGGTTTGAGGTGGGTTCCGCCGCCCACCACTCCGCCGGCGTCGACTTTGAGTTCGCCCGGGGCGCCGAAGGAGACGATTTCGTCCCGCACCTTGACGCTGAGCCGCGGGAAGTCCGCCGCGCCGCCATCGGACCACTTCACGTCGATGCCCTGGAAGCCCTTGTACTCGCGCGTGGTTTTGACGTACTGCTTCACGGCGTTCAGTTCTCCGCCGACCGTGGCGTTGATGCCGTCCTTGGAAAGGATGATGCGGCCGGTTAGTCCGAGTTTTTCGCACAGGGCGCGCTGCCAGAGCCGGACGGCGTCCGGGTCAGGCAGGGGGGTGAATCCGTAAAAGAGGACAATCCTGTTCAAAGCCACGCTTTTAAGGGTACTTGCTGGGGCGGGCGGCCGGGCGACAGTCACAATTGGATAAGCAAGCGGCTTCCCCCGACCCGGCCCCTGTTGCTTGTGGCACTGCTGGAATACGCTCATCACATGAGTCTTGACGCCATGGTTGAAGACACCACTCACCTGCTGGAAATCTGGGTTGCCGGATGGGCCGGCTGCCGCGGATATGAGACGCGCAGGGAGGGCAGGTTCCCCGCGGCCTTTCGCGGTGACACCACCCACGAATGGGAGTACTTCGCCTACGATCCGTCCGACGCGGAGTTCGAGGCGCTGGCGGCAAAGACGGCCGAAGCGCCGGCCCGGGTCCTCACCATCCTCACCAACGATGTGGCCCGATTCACCATACTGGGGCAGCGGAATGGGCTGCATGTCACCTCGGCCTCCCAAACCATGATGATCGTGGACATGGAGACCCAGGATTCGGAGGACCCCTGGCTTTCGGATGACGACCTCAGGCTCGAGACGTCCCGGACCGACGGCGTCCACCACGCGGTGGTCAGCGCCGGCGAGGACGTCGCCGCGAGCGGACGCGTGTTTGTGGTGGGACATACCGCCATCTTCGACAACATCGTGACGTCAGAGGCTTACCAGCGGCGGGGGCTGGGCAGCTTCATCATGAAGGCCCTGGCAGCCCAGGCGTTCGAACACGACGTCGACTCCGGGCTGCTGCTCGCCTCGCTGGACGGCCAAAAACTCTATTCGCACCTCGGCTGGCGCGAGGTGTGCCACGTCCTGATGTTGTCGACGTCAGACGAAGGGGCCGACCTGTCCGTGGGCTGAGGCGCCGCGAGCGCCGGCCGTCCGGCGGGCCCGCGCCCGGGGCAACGCGTTTGCCGGGCAGCCGCGCCGAAGCCACCGCGAGAAGCCGCAGCGTCTGCCGGGCTGCGTGCCGGGCTGCGTGCCGGGCATGGGCGATTTGAGGGCGGATGAAAGAATATGTGAGTGAACCCGCATGAGTCCCTGATTCCGTTGCTGGGCCGAGGTCCGGACCCGGAACAGCTGCGTCATGTGCGGACGATCCCCGCCCGCCAGGCCGTCAATGCGCCGTGGCCGCAGTGGTCCCACCCGGATCTCGTGGCAGCCTACGGTTCCCTGGGCATCCACGAGCCCTACCTTCACCAGGTCCGCGCCGCCGAACTGGCCCACGGCGGAGAGAACGTGGTCATCGCCACCGGCACCGCGTCCGGCAAGTCCCTGGCGTATCAGCTGCCGGCCCTGGACGCGATCCACCGTTCCGAGCTCAGGGTCCTGTCCGATCCCGGGAAAATCCACGACGACGGGGCCGTGACCCTCTACCTGTCCCCGACCAAGGCGCTCGCCGCCGACCAGCTCGCAGCGATCAGGGCACTGAAGCTCCCCACAGTCCGGGCCGAAACCTACGACGGCGACACCGATCCCGCGTCCAGGCGCTGGATCCGGGACCACGCGAACTTCATCCTCGCCAACCCGGACATGCTGCACTTCGGCATTCTCCCGAACCATGCCTGGTGGGCCAGGTTCTTCCGGCGCCTCCGCTACGTGATCGTGGACGAAGCCCACAGCTACCGCGGCGTCTTCGGCTCCCATGTGGCAAACCTCATGCGCCGGCTGCGTCGGATCTGTGCCTACTACAGCCCGGGCGGCTCGCATCCCGGACCGGTGTTCATCGCGGCGTCCGCCACGGCGTCTGAACCCGGGCAGTCCTTCGGCCGGCTGATCGGCGCGCCCGTGCGGGCCGTTTCCGAAGACAGTTCGCCCCACGGGTCCACGACGGTGGCGTTTTGGGAGCCGGCACTGACCGAACTCCGGGGCGAAAACGGTGCCAAGGAGCGCCGGACTGCAGTCGCCGAGACCGCCGACCTGCTGGCCAACCTGGTGTCCTCCCGGACCAGGACCATTGCGTTCATCAAGTCCAGGCGCGGGGCAGAGTCGATTTCCTCCATCGCCAAACGCCTCCTCGACGAGGTGGATCCCAGCCTGCCGCAGCGTGTGGCCGCGTACCGCTCGGGCTATCTGCCGGAGGAGCGGCGGGCCCTGGAAAAGGCGCTGCGCTCCGGTGAACTGTTGGGCGTCTCGAGCACGTCCGCGCTGGAGCTGGGCATTGACATTTCCGGTCTCGATGCAGTCCTGGTCGCAGGCTGGCCGGGCACCCGCGCGTCGTTGTTCCAGCAGATCGGCCGCGCGGGCCGCGCCGGCCAGGACGCGATCGCGGCCTTCGTGGCCAGCGACGACCCGCTGGACACCTACTTGGTGAACCACCCCGAGGCGATTTTCGACGTGTCGGTGGAGGCCACGGTCTTCGATCCCTCCAATCCATACGTTCTGGGCCCCCACCTGTGCGCCGCCGCCGCGGAACTGCCCCTCGGGTTCGCCGAACTGGAGCTCTTCGGGGCCACCGCTGAGAAGCTGCTGGACCGCCTGGTCCTGCAGGGCTACCTGCGCAAACGGCCGGCAGGATGGTTTTGGACCCATCCGCAAAATGCCGCAGCCATGGTGAACCTCCGGGCCGACGGCGGAGGTCCGGTGAGCATAGTGGACGCGGAGACGGGCTCCTTGCTCGGCACCATGGATTCGCCGCAGACCCATTACCAGGCCCACACAGGGGCCATCTATGTCCACCAGGGCGACAGCTACGTGGTCGAAGACCTGAATGAGGACGATCACTGTGTGGTGGTGCGGCGGGCGAACCCGGACTACTACACGACCGCCCGGGACGTGACCCAGATCGAGGTCCTTGAAACGCAGCGCACCACCCAATGGGGCGATGTGGCCGTGCATTTCGGCGATGTGAAAGTGACAACACAGGTGGTCTCCTTCCAGCGCAAGGCGTTAATTTCGAACGAGATCCTCGGCGAAGAACCCTTGGAATTGGGCGCCAGGGACCTGTTTACCAAGGCGGTCTGGTTTGTCATGGACAACCGCTCGCTGACCGGCGCTGGGCTGATCGAGGCACAGTTCCCCGGAGCGCTGCATGCTGCCGAGCACGCGGCCATCGGACTCCTTCCGCTGGTGGCCTCCAGCGACCGCTGGGACATCGGCGGAGTGTCCACGGCCATCCACGCCGATACCGGAGTGCCCACCATCTTTGTCTACGATGGCCATCCCGGCGGGGCCGGCTTCGCCGAACGCGGCTACGACAAGGCGAGGTTGTGGCTGACCGCCACGCGCGACGCCATCAAGGCCTGCGAATGCGAGTCCGGCTGCCCCTCCTGCGTCCAGTCACCCAAGTGCGGCAACAAGAACAACCCGCTCGACAAGGACGCTGCCGTCACACTGATCGATGTGCTGCTCCAAGACGCCACCGACCTCATGCACGCCGGCAATCCCGGAACAACGGCCGCCGCGGCCAGGACCCCGGACGATCAGCCCGCCCAGCCGCTCCGCGCCTGACCACGTCTCAGCGGCCGGTTCGTGGGCGACGGCCGGCAGGTTCGGGGCCGGGGCGGCAAGGCGGTACGTTCGTGTGAGCCGGGGCGGCAGGCAGGTTCGTGGGAACCGGGCGGCGGCAGGGCCGTACGCCAGGCCGCAGACGGATGCGCGGCTTCTGGCGACCGCCGGAGTTGGTGCATCTTTCACGGTGCCGGCCCGTTCCCGGCCGCAGGGGGCGGTCCGGCCCTGGCCAGTCCCGTGGCCGCCCCGAGGAACGGTCCGGCGCTGAACTCGGTGCGCACCTGAACGGTGTCGTCCGGTCCTTCAGCACAGGCAGCCAGCGTGGCGTTGTTCTTCAGTGCGACCTTTCGAGCCACAGCGCAGGGCTCGCCGGACGTGATGCCCCGCGCGGCATCCGCCGCAGCCAGCGCTGCCAGATCGGCGGCCGCCGCAGCCCTCGATGCCGCAACGGCCGATTCGGCCAAAAGAAGCAGCAGGGCCAACGCCATGATGACCACCAGTCCGAGTCCCAGGGCCAGGACGGTCCCCGACCCCCGCTCTGAAGAAGTCCACCGGTGCCGGGGGTGGGCAGGATTCGGGCTCCGGGGTCGCGGCCCGCGGGCACGGACACGGACAGGTGCAGGTGCAGGTGCAGGTGCAGGTGCAGGTGCAGGTGCAGGCGACATCATGTGCCGCCTTGCCACGGGGAACGGGAGACGCCTTTCAGTTCGGGCTCGTCCAGCCCGGGCCGTTGTGCCGCGCCGGGAGCCTCCGCACGCGCCCACGCGCTGGCGCTGAGGGCCCAGGGAACCAGGGAGCCAACGGCCCCGGGGACCCGGCCGGAAACGGTGACCCTGTGCCACTCGCCGTCGTGCGTCACCTCGGAGTCCGCCGCGTCGCCGGCGAGACGGCGGACAATCTCACCGACTTCGCCTGCCGCGGCTCCCCTCGCCACCGCCCGGGCACCGCCGCGGGCCGCTTCCTCAACCCGCAGCTGCATCACCCCGGCCGCCGAACCCGCGAGCAGCACGGAGAGCAGGAGAACGACCGAGGGCAGCGCGACGGCGAACTCAGCAGTGACGGCCCCGCGGCACTCCCCCGTCGGCGGCGGCTCCCCCCGGCCGCCGCTCCCCCGGGCGCGCCAGAGTCCGTTCATGGCAACGTGAGCGCCGTCCGGATGAGGTTCAGGAGGAACCCGCGGACCTCATCGCTGCGCATGATGAACACTAGGACCCCGGCGAAACCCACGGCGGCCAGGGTTGCGATGGCATATTCAGCGGTAGCCATTCCCGCCTGCGCGGCCGGCGGCCCTGTGCGGCCCCGCGGTTGAACGGGAACAACCGAGCTGGCGCCGGGGTAGATCTCATAGACCTCCGCAACGCCGCCCTCCCCTGCTTCGATGCGACGTGCAGCGGGAGTGTCCTGATTTGTTGACATCTGCTTTCCTTCCACGGGACACCGGCGTGATCGCCGGCTGATTCGACTCTCCCGGCTTGCACGTCGCGCCATAAGCCCCGATGGCAGCTAAGTGGAAAACGTGCCCGAAGATGCCGTTGTGGCGGCCTGTGGAGGAGAAGTGTCTGGCCCTTTCCGGTCGGCCAACGGCCGCCAAACGCAAAGCCCTGGTCCGCCGGCGTTTCGCCCGGGCCAGGACAGGGCTGAACCCGAGGGGCTGCGGTCCGCACTGCGACGACAGCCCCTCGGGTTCAGTTGGTGCGGGTCACCCGCGTTCCTAAGGCAGGAAGTATCCCGCGAGGTCGGCGATGAGGTGTGAGGATCCGGAGGACCGGTTGAACAACGTCACCTTTCCGTCTGAGCCGACGGGGACCGAGACCAGGTTCGGCACAGTCTGTCCGGCGGAGAAGTTCAGGTTGGACGCGTCCGGACGGGTGGAACCGGAGGGGTAGGCGGTGATGTAGCCGATGGACTGGGGCGACACGACCGTCAGGTTGAAGACAGCCGCCAGGACGCTCGAGGGGATGCCGTTGGCGCCGGCAATCTGGAAGGACACCGTGGAGTCCGGGCGAACAGCCGTTGCGTTTCGGGTGTCGAGGATCCTGGATGGACCCGTGGCCTTGAACGCACCGGTTGCTGACGGCGTGCCGCCGAGGTAGTAGCCGGCAACGTCTGCGATCAGGTGCGAACGTCCGAACGAACGATTGAGCAGTGTGACTTTTCCGTCTGGACCGATGGGGACCGTGACCAGGTTCGGCACTGTCTGTCCGGCGTTGAAGTTGAGGTTAGACGCGTCCGGACGCGCCGAGCCCGAAGCATAGGCCGTAATGTAGCCGATCCTTGTTGGCTCGGTCACTGTGAGGTTGAAGACCACAGCAGCGGCAGATGCCGGTATGCCGTTGGTCCCCGCAACCTGCAGGGACACGGTGGAATCCCCTGCAAGCGCCGTCGTGGACCGGGTGTCCAGCAGCCGCTTTGGCGCGAGGCTTTGGAAGGCACCCGGCGTCGCTGGCGTCCCCGTGACGTAGTAGCCGGTGACATCGGCGATGAGGTGGGTTGTGCCGGAGGATCTGTTGAACAGCGCCACTTTTCCGTCCGCACCCACCTTGACCGTTACCAGGTTGGGCACGTTTTGGTTGGCACGGAAGTTCACATTGGATGCATCCGGCTTTGTTGTCCCGGAGGGGTAGGCGGTGATGTAACCAATGGATTTTGCTTCAGTGACGGTCAGGTTGAAGACGACCGCCGCGACATTTGCCGGGATCCCATTAGCCCCTGCAACCTGGAAGGAGACGGCCTTATCGGCACCCACGGGCACCGTTTTCCGGGTGTCGAGGAACCGTTGTGGGGCAATCGGGGCAAACGTTCCGGGCAGCTGGGCGGCCGCCTTTCCGGCCTTGATAACGACGTCGTCAATGAAGCTGTCGCCTGCCTGCCGCCGGTGTTCGGCACCGAGTTGCATCTTGGTGACCGCGGTAAAGCCCGTGGCGATCTGCTTGCTGGAATACAGGAGTTTGCCGTCGAAGATCACCTCGACCGTGGAGGAGGCCCCATTTGCGACGACGTGCGTGACGATATGGTGCCAGGTGCCGAGGGGGACATTGACTTTCATCGGGGTGTAGCGGAGGGTTCCGTCGGGCGCCGCGACCCGCAGCCACATCGGGCCGACGCCGCCGTTGGATCGGTAGACGTCTATGAACCGGGTAGTCCCGTTGAAGAAGCGGAAGTACGGGACGTTGTTGCCGGCGACGCCCTCTTTGGTGATGTTGAACCAGCCGTCGGCGTAGACCTCATTGTTTCCGGCAGGAAGTGGTGCGGAAAAATTGGCCACCGACCCGGCATCCGTGGTGACGTGAACAAAGGCTGAGCAGCGGCCCGAGTGCTGCTGTGCCGAGGAGACATCGGCAGTGCCTGTCCCCGCGGTGAATGCGGCGGCGAAGCCTGCAGTGGTGAGGCTTCCGGACTCGAAGTTCGTGGCAATCACCGTTGTGCCAGGGTATTGGTTGGTCGGTTGGGGTGCTCCCGGCTGACAGGTCGGTACGGCGGCGGACGCCGGACTGGCACCGACCGCCAAACCGGTCAACACTAGTAGGTTGAGCGCTGCAATCACGCCCGCTTTATACAGTCGAATCATTGATCTGCCCCCCTGGCATGGCTCCCAGTTAGTACGAGACCCCAGATACTCCGGGATTCGAGGCGCCAAGGAGGTGCTGTGAGAAGCCGACGCACGAGACCGCTCATACTCCGACGGTGCCTGCCCCAAAGGTATCCCCCAGCAACTTGAATAAACCTTGGGCCCGGGGTGATCCCCGGGCTGCCGGCATCACGCCCGCAGCAGCCCCAGCAGCACGGGCACGACGCCGAGGCAGACGAAAGCCGGCAGGGAGCACAGGCCCAGCGGCACCACGAGCTTCACCCCGAGCGTGGCCGCGCGCTGCTCGGCGGCCCTGTTGCGTTCACGGCGGAGCCGGGCCGCCTGGGCATAGAGGAGCGCTGAGGAGGGGGCGCCGGTAAGCGCGGCGAAGGAAAGAGCGTCGCGCAGGGCCTGAAGTTGGGGCGCCCGGGCACCGGAGCTGCGCCATGCCGTGCCCCAGTCCGCACCGATTGCGAGGGCTGACACAACCGGCCGAAGCTGCCGCCCGAGTTCCGGTGGCATGAGGGCGGCCACGAGGTCGAGGGACCGGCCAAGTCCGGCTCCCGCATCCAGCATGGCGCCGATCAGTTCCAGCATCATGGCGGTGTCCCGCAGGCCCGGGAGGCCGTGACGTCCGTGCCGGCCGGCGTCGTGGACCGTCGGGCGCCGGGCGGCCCCGCCAGCAGGGGCCCGAAGCTGGCGCCGGAGCCGCCGGCGGACACGGCCCGGGCGGGCGAGGACGACTGCGGCTGCCCCGGCAAGGCTCGCTGCCATCACGAATCCGGCAAGTTCGGGCCTCACGGCGACCACCGCGGAGTCACGTTGGTGCTTCCGCCGCGGCGCGGACGAGCCTTGCGGACCACAACCGGCCGACGGCGGTCAGCGCCACGCCTGCGGCCAACGCCGCGAGGCCCCAGGGAGTTCCCAGCAGTGTCGCCACCGGGTCCACGCCGAGCAGCAGGCCGAGACCCAGGCCCGACAGGGGCAGCCAGGTCAGCAGACGAACGGTCGCGCGGGGGCCCGCCAAGGCCGTCTGCCGCGCTGCCTCGGCGTCGTCCTCCGTTTCAAGGTGGGCGGCAAAGCGCGCCAGGACATCGGCCAGGGGGCAACCGCTGGCTTCAGCGGTGTCAAAGCATGCGGCGAGCTCGCCCCACACACGCACGTCGCGGCGGGCCCGGTTGCCGACGGCACCCGTGGTGACCGTGACGACGGCGCCCGCACCGGCAGTGACCGCGGAGACCTCGCGGCGGATGGCCGCGGCCACGGAAGACCCGCGCCGGGCGGCGCCACGCGCGGCTGCGAGGATCCTGCGGGACTCCGGGCCGAGGACCGTGCCGGCGCCGTTTGCGGTGCGGGGCTGGCCGGCGCTGTGAACTGCGGCCTGGGCCGCCGGCCCGTCCCGCGCGGTGTCACCGCCGTACAGGGCCCACAGTTCATCCCACAGCCGGGCGGGGATGCGCCCTCCCTTCAGCAGCGCGGCCAACTGCTGGACCAGGACTGTCATGGGGACGGGCCCGGCATCGGCGGCTCCCCTGCCGCGCCAACGGGTCATGCCCCCGACGGCCCGTCCTGGGCGGGATCCCGGGGACCCGTAGGCCGCGGGAGCTCGCGTGCCCGCGGCGTGCAAGGCCCTGCGGGTACGATGGCCGGCCGCGCGCGGGGTGGGAAATGCCAGCCACACGGCCAGGACCAAAACGACGATGAGGAAGACGGTCATCGCTGCGTCCAGGGCTGGAGGGATTCGCGGCCGGAACCCGGCGGCCGTCCTGCCGGCAGCGCCGCCTGCAGTTCGGAGGGGTCCGCCCCGGCCAACCCGGGATCCAGGCCGAGACGGCGCGCCAGCAGCGGCCAGGCTCCGCCGAAGCGGAGCTCGCCCTGTTGGATCTCCAGTGCGGCGGCGACAACGAGGCCCGAGTCTAGGACCTCCATGATTCCAACGCTCGCCACCTGGCGGCCCGATTCGGTCCGCTCGACGTGCACGACGACGTCGATCGCGCTGGCGACCTGCAGCCGTACCGCGTCCTGGCCCATGCCGGCGAGCGCGCCGAGGGCCGCCAGCCGGGCAGGCACAGCCGCCGCCTCATTGGCGTGGATGGTCCCGCCGCCTCCGGTGTGTCCGGTGTTCATCGCCGAGAGCAGCTCGCGGACCTCGGCGCCGCGGCATTCGCCCACCACCAGCCGGTCCGGCCGCATCCTGAGGGCCTGGCGGACCAGTTCGCCCAAGTCGACGGCGCCACCGCCTTCCAGGTTTCCGTGCCGGGATTCCAGCGAGACGACGTGCGGGTGGACGGGATTCAGTTCTGCGGCGTCCTCAATCAGGACGAGTCTCTCCCCCGGGTGGCACAATCCCAGCAGTGTCGCCAGTAACGTGGTTTTCCCCGAACCGGTGGCCCCGCTGATGAGGAAGCTCAGCCTGGCCGCCACCATGCGTTCGAGCACGGACTGGACCAGGCTCCCGGGCGTCCCGGCCCCGAACATGCCGGCGCGCTTCAGCTCGGGCATGGAGAAGACCGTGGCCCGGCGGATCCGCACGCTCAGGAGGGTCCCGGCCGTGGAAATGGGCGGCAGCACCGCGTGCACCCGGTAGCCGCCGTCGAGCCGGACATCGACGCACGGCGAACCGTCGTCCAGGCGGCGGCCACCGGCTGCCACCAGCCTCGCGGCGAGGGCCCGGATCTGCGGTTCCCCGGAAAAGACGACCGGCGCCTTTTCCAGACCGCGGCCGCGGTCCAACCAGACCGAGTCCGGCCCGTTGACAAAGATGTCTGTCACGGCGGGATCACGGGTGAGCGGTTGCAGGGGGCCCAGGCCGTTCAATTCCGCGCTGATGCTCTCCACTGCGGCCAGGGCGCCGGCCGTGCCGAGCAGCCGCCCGCTCGCCTGGACCGCGGCCGCCACCCTTGAGGGGGTCACCGGGGAGGCATCGGCCATGACGGACTCGCGCACGGACTCCAGCAGCGTCTGGTCGAGAAATCCCTGCGAGCGGCGGCGGCCCGGTGCCCGCCGGGCCGGACGTTCCGGTCCGGCCGGTTCTACGGCCGCGTGGGCACTCATGAGCCGTCTCCGCCGTTCAGCTCAAGGAGTCCGGCCGCGAACCGGCGGACGGCGCGCTGCCGGCCGGTTTCGAGAAGGCGGCCGAGTTCCGTTGCCCCGGCCAGATCCTTGATGTCCGGCATGATGCCCTGAAGGACAAGCCCCACGGAGCCGGCGATCAGCGGCGCATCCAAAGCGGCGCCGCGACTGGCCCGGACCACGAGCGCGGTGTCCACGGGTGGAAGCTCCTGCAGCAGCCAGGCCGTGGCGACGGCGGCCCGCAGCCGGGCGGGCGCCACGACGATGATCCGGTCGCATTCGCCGGCGAAGGCCCGCAGGGCCTCCCGTTCCCGGCCGATATCCAGCACCACCAATTCGCAGCCGCGGCGTGCGGCGTCAAGAACCGCGGCCACGGTGGTCGCGTCCACCCCGGCGGCTTTGTCACGGGTTCCCGGCCACGACAGGAAGGAGAATCCGCCGGCGACCGGCAGCGACTCCTCCAGCTGGGCGGGGTCGATACTGCCGCTCACCCCGGCCAGATCCGGCCAGCGGAGCCCGTGGGTTTCCTCGGCGGCCAGCGCAAGTTCCAGGCCTCCGCCCCGGGGGTCGCCGTCGATCAGCAGCACCCGGATCCCGGCCCCGGCGGCGGCCTGCGCGATCCAGATGGCGGCGGTCGTGGCCCCGGCACCGCCGCAGCCGCCGGTGAGACCCAGCACCAGGCCGCCGGCTTCCGGGGCGCGGGACCGGCTCAGGTATTCCGCCAGCCAGGCGGCCGCGTCCGGCAACACCGCGACGCGTTCGGCCCCGACGGCGGCGGCCAGATGCCATAACCCTTCTCCGTCACCTTCGAGGCCGAGCATCACGGCAGGGGTCCTCCGCCGGGGCGGCAACCCGCGGATGTCGCTGCCCACCAGCACGGCGGCCGCGGCGTCCCAGAACGGCGCGGCCTCGGCAACGTCCTGCACCGTCCGCAGCTGGCCCCCGGCTGCTGCGACGATGCGTTCCACCTCGCTGCGCAGCACATCGGCGCCGGTTACGAGCAGGATTTCCGCGGAATCCCCGGGGGTCCAGGGCTCATGCGCCCGCGGTGGCGGTGAGCCTGGGCCACGGTCCTGGTGCCTGTTCATGCTGCCACTGTGCCCGGGCCGGGACCGCAGCGGAACCGCCGTCGTGGGCTATGTGGACAAGTCCGGCGTCTTTCCTGCACCGCGGCCGGGGACCGAGCACAGACCACGTCCCGGAGCAGGGCAGAATTGATCCTATGTATCTGCTGCTCGCTGCCCACGCCGACGGCGCGGCACTGCAGCAGCTCACGGCCGATGGCGCCCCCGAACCCTCCAATCCGGAACCCCGTGTGGTCAGGGCCGGCGACCTCGCCGGAATTGTGCGCGAGTTTGAGGAGCGGCACCCGCGCTGGATCTGGCACCGTACGCAGGACTGGTATCCCGCGTTGCTGCGCGCCGGGGTGGAACTCGAGCGCTGCTACGACCTCACCTTGTGCGGTTCGATCCTGGCCCACTCGGAGTTCACCGCCCACACCGGCTACGCGCAGGCGGCGGAGAAGCTGACCCAGGACGACGAGCTGAACCAGCCCCCGCGGGGGCTGCAGCCTCCTGCCCCGCCGCCGGAACAAGGGGCCTTGTTTGATGCCCCGGCCTCCGGCCGGCGTCCCGGCCAATCCATTGAGGCTCTCCGCGCCGAGTACGCCGCGCAGCAGGAGGCCCTTCGCCAGGCGGGACCTGCGCCCGGAACGGCCTCCGGCACGGTCGTCGTCCCTGACGCCGGCCGGCGCCAACGGCTCCAGCTGCTGCTCGCGGCGGAATCCGCCGGAGCCATGATCGCCGCCGAAATGCAGCACACCGGCGTCCCGTGGCGGGAGGAACTCCACGAGCAGATTCTCGCAGAACACCTCGGACCCCGCCCGGCTCCCGGTCAGCGTCCGGCCAAACTCGAATCGCTCACGGCCGAACTGAGGCTGCTGCTGAAGTCGCCCGCGCTGAACCCGGACTCGCCGCAGGAGCTCATGCGCGCCCTGCACCGCAACGGCATCGAAGTTAAAACCACCCGCCAATGGGAGCTGAAAGAATCCAGCCACCCCGTGATCGTGCCGCTGCTGGCCTACAAGAAACTGGCCCGTCTCCACGCGGCCAACGGCTGGGCGTGGCTTGATACCTGGGTGAAGGACGGCAGGTTCCAGCCTGAGTACGTGGTGGGCGGCGTGGTCTCGGGCCGGTGGGCGTCGCGGGGCGGCGGGGCGCTGCAAATCCCGCGCCAGGTCCGCGGCGCGGTCCACGCCGATCCCGGCCACAAACTGATCGTTGCCGACGCCTCGCAGCTGGAGCCGCGCGTGCTCGTGGCGCTGGCCCAGGATTCCAAAATGGCCGAAGCCGCCCGGGACAAGGACCTCTACGCCGGCATTGCCGCCCAAGGCTTCGGCGGCGACCGGGCGAAGGCGAAGGTGGCCCTCCTTGGAGCAATCTACGGGGCGACCACGGGCGAGTCCGGCCGGCTGATGCCCCAGCTGGCCCGCACCTACCCCCGCGCCGTGGGCTTCGTCGAGCAGGCTGCCCGCGACGGCGAAGCCGGCAGGACCGTGACTTCGCGCCTGGGCCGGAGCAGCCCGCCGCCGTCGGAGCGCTGGCTGCAGAGCCAGCACTCCACCACCGCGGAAGAGCAGCGCCGGGCGGACTCGATCGCACGCTCGCGCGGCCGCTTCACCCGGAACTTTGTGGTCCAGGGCTCGGCCGCTGACTGGGCGGCATGCTGGCTCGCGGAACTGCGACGGAGGCTTCGCGCCATACGGTCGGACGGCGCAGCCGCCGGCGAACTGGTGTTCTTCCTCCACGACGAGGTGATGGTCCACTGTCCCGAATCCGCCGTCGGGGATTGCATCAAGGCGATCGAGGACTCCGCAAATGCCGCGAAGGAGCTCTTGTTCGGCCGCATTCCGGTCGAATTTCCGGTCAGCGTGGCCGTCGTCGATTCGTACGACAATGCCAAATGAGTGACCGAAGTCACCGCCTGTAACGTACCCGTCGGTAGCGTTGTGTGCGCTCCGTCACCGGGCTACCCTCGGAAAGGCCGGTGAATTTCCCGTACGATCCGCCGGCTATTGCAACGACGCAAGGATATTGGGGAGGCACAGGTTTGGCTGGCATTTTTGAGATCGCGCAAGCTGGCGACAAGGCTTATTTCTTCAGGTTGACGGCGGCGGATGGCACGGTAGTGGCCGTGTCCCCGCTCTTCAGCTCCATCAAGAGCGCGGCGGCGGGCATCAACGCCGTGCGCGAGAACGCCGCGACCGGCCTGGTTGTGGATCATTCCGGCGCTCACCGGCGGGTCGCCTCCAGCAGGTCGGGAGGACGGGCGATGGCTCCCCTGGCAGGCAGCCCGGTGGCTGCCGGCTAGATGGCTGCAACCCCGTTGCTGCCCGGCAGGCAGCCCGGCGGCTGACAGCCAGCGGACCGGCCGGCAGGCCGGCGCCGTGCGGCCTTCACACATCAATCCCGTAGAGCCGCGCGCGGTCCCACGGCACGGCCCAGCCCAGCTGTTCAAAAAGCTGGTTCAGGATCATCCCGGTAAAACCCCAGACCACGACGCCGTTGACGGTGAAGGCTGGGCTCTGGAATGTCTGGCCGGCCCGGCTGACCGTGGCCATCACCCTGTTGTCCGGGTCCAGCAGGTCCCTGACCGGGACCCGGAACACCTGCGCGGATTCACCGTAGTCAACCACCCGGACCGGCGACTGGGCAGCCCACCAGGCCAGGACCGGCGTCACCAGGAAATTGCCCCGGGGCAGGGCCAGTTCAGGCATCACGCCGAGTACGTCCACCCCCGCAGGGTTCAGGCCAGTCTCCTCCTCCGCCTCGCGGAGGGCCGCGTCCACCACGGACTCACCCGGATCGATGCCGCCGCCGGGAAACGCCACCTGCCCGGGATGGTCCTCCAGCGTTTGGGCCCGCTGCAGCAGCAGCACGTCCAAATCGGCCGGAGCCAGCAACTTCTCGGACACAGCGGGGACGTTGTCGAGCGCACCAAAGAGCATCAGCACCGCCGCCCTACGGACCCGCTCGCCGGGTTCGACGGCGAGTTCCCGCCAGCGCGGATCCGGGGCCGGCGCCGTGCCCGCCTCCACCGCGGCAACGAGCTCGACGAGGTCCTGGCGCGCGGTCACGGCTGTTTCCTCTGCGATTCCATCCGGATTTCCGCGGCGCGGTGAGTCTCGGCCAGCAGCCGGGCCAGCAGTTGCTCCTGGCCCGGGGCGAGTTCGTACTTCAGCAATTTCTTTGACTTCTCCGGGTCGGTTTCCCCCATGCCGTAGCTGGGGCACCAATTGGCCACCGCGCAGGCGCCGCACGCCGGCTTCCGGGAATGGCAGACGCGGCGGCCGTGAAAGACGACGCGGTGCGAGAGCATGGTCCAGTCCTTCGGCTCGAACAGTTCAGCGACGTCCGACTCGATCCGGACCGGATCATCCGACTCGGTCCAGCCAAAGCGCCGGGCCAGCCGGCCGAAGTGGGTGTCCACCGTGATGCCCGGGATGCCGAAGGCATTGCCCAGCACGACGTTCGCGGTTTTCCGCCCGACGCCGGGCAGCGTCACCAGGTCCGCGAGCCGGCCCGGCACCTCGCCGTCGTACTCGTCCACCAGCCGGGTGCACAGCGCCAGGAGATTTCTGGCCTTGGCGCGAAAGAAGCCGGTGGGCTTGATGATGGCCTCCAGCTCGGCCGGATCCGCCTCCGCCATCCGCCGCGCATCCGGGTAGCGCGCGAACAGCAGGGGCGTGATCTGGTTGACCAGCACGTCCGTGGTCTGCGCGGACAGCACCGTGGCTATCACGAGCTCGAACGGCGTGCGGAAGTCCAGCTCCGCGTGGGCGTAGGGGTACTGCTCCGCGAGTTCCCGGTTGATCCGGCGCGCGCGGCGCTTGAGCGCCAGCATTGACTCCCCCGACGCCCGCGGCGCACCCGGCTTGGCGCTCCCCGGGATCGGGGTGCCGGGTTCCGAGCTGCCGGATTCCGTGGTCACGGCGGCGGACTAACCGCGTTCGATGTTGCTGAGGTCCCGCAAAACGCCGAGCCGGCCGTCGGTGTGCTGGACCAGGAACTCGTTGCCGCGGTCCTCCAGGGCAAGGACCCAGCCGCCGGGTTCAATGACGAACGCCGGGGCACCGGTGCGCACATCGACGGCGGTGCGGGGCTGCGCGACGGCGAACCAGAAGGCCTCGTGCACGGGGTGGACATCATCCTCCGCGGGCCGGCTGGCGGGATCAACGGTCGCGCCGATGGGTTCCTGCGGCCGGGCCTGTTCCTGCGGCCGGACCTGGGGGTTGACCGTAGTGGGGGCACTGCCGCCGGTGGCGGCCGGCACGCCGGCGGCCTGGGTCTGTTCCCCGGCCTGGGTCTGTTCCGCGGCGGGAGCGGTCTGTGCAGCCGCACCAGCGGCACCAGCGGCGGCGGCACCGGCTGCAGCAGGGACGCCCGCGGTCCGGGTCTTGTCCGCGGCGGACGAAGCAGACTCCGGAGCCGGGGCCTGCGTCGGGGCCGCCGATGAATCCGTAGATGCCGGGGCAGCCGCGCCGGCGGCTGGCACCACGCCCGAGATCTGGGTCTCCGGTGCGCCGGGGGCCGCAGCGCTGGGGGCCGCGGCGGACGCCGCACCCGCCGAAGATGCCCCGGCAGGTGTGGTTGCCGCCGGCGTGGCCGTCTGGCTGCCGGTGGCCGGACGCTTGGCCCAGCCCGCGGCCTCCCCGGAAGCGGCTTGGCCGGACGCAACCCGGCCGGAAGCGGCCGCGCCGGACGCAACCTGGCCGGATGCGGCCGCCAGAGAGGCGCCCGCCCCGGCTGCGCCTGCACCCGCAGCGTCCTTGGTCAATTTGGATTCCTTCGGTTGCTTCGGTTGCTTCGGCGCCTTCGGTGCGCGGGGCTTTCGCACCGGGACAACAGCTTCGCGGGCAACCACGTGGGCAGGCGCGTCCTCCCGGCCCAGGAAGTCGCCGGCAAAGAACGGGATCCAGCGGCCCAGCACCGTGGCGGCGAAGAGCCCCAAAGCGCCCAGGAGCGCGATCAGCATGCTCGGCACGAACGCCCCGGCGGCGGCGAGGAAAAAGAAGGCCAGCGTGAAGGACGCTACAACGGACGCGAACTGGTCGATCGACAGGGATCCGATCCGGATCCTGGTCGACGGGCTGAGGCGGCGGGCCACAAACAACGCGGTGACAATGAGGGGCAGCACGATGCCCAGGCCCAGGAAGAAGAGGCTGCCCAGGTTCCAGAGGTTGTAGGCGAAGGCAAACATCGGAATCAGTGAGGCGATGAAAAGAAGCAGCGTGGAGCCGAAAACGGTGAGGTCACGGATGGTGAACGGGCCGAGGACGGCTTCGTTCTTCTTCCCGATCTTTTTGTCCACCGTGAAGCGTGGCGCATCCCCGAACCCGGCGGGCCCCGGCTGCGCCGTTCCACCCTGGTTCTGGGCGGGCGCCCGGAGCTGCCCGTTGTCTTGCTCGTTCATTCCGTATCTCCTTAGCATGGCGGCGCCCTGGACAGCGCCGTCTAACGGCAGGCAAGGACAGGACCGCCAGCGGTCCTGTCGCCTCCATCGGATGTCACAACTTCATCTCAGCCTAGCCAAGTGAATGGCCGATCACTAGCTGACAAGCCGTGGGCGGACGCAGCAGAATTCCCCAGATTTCCGAATCCCGGACGCTTGCCCCGGCCCGCCGTCCGGCGCCGGGGACAGACCACTCGGCGCTTAACGAACACCGCTCACGGTGCTGTTTGTGACGGGGCGCACGTTTGGTCGGACCCAAGTATTAGTGTTGATTCCAGACAGCGCTAGCGGCACTGCCGCCGTCTGCCGCCGCCCGACGTCGCGCATGCGGCCCGGCGCGACGGTGGCGAGCACGGCCGCGCAGCCCGGATCGATGAATGATGAGGTTCACCATGTCCCAGCAGACACCCGGCTCCACGGCCACTCAGACGCCCCAGGGCGATGCGTTCGAAAACCTGTCCCAGGAGAACCGCCGTTTCGCGCCGTCCGCCGAGTTCGCCGCGAATGCAGTGGTCACCGCCGCCGATTACGCAGAGGCCGACGCCGACCGTCCCGCCTTCTGGGCGAAGCAGGCCCGGGAGCTGCTGAGCTGGTCCAAGGACTTCACCCAGGCGCTGGACTGGTCCGACCCGCCGTTCGCGAAGTGGTTCGTCGGTGGCGAGGTCAACGCCGCCTACAACGCCCTGGACCGGCACGTCGAGGCCGGCAACGGGGACCGGGTGGCGATCTACTTCGAGGGTGAGCCGGGAGATACCCGCACCTACACCTACGCGCAGCTGACCGAGGAGGTGAAGAAGGCCGCGAACGCGTTCGAGTCCCTCGGCGTGGCCAAGGGCGACCGCGTCGCCGTGTACCTGCCCATGATCCCCGAGGCCGTCATCACCCTGCTGGCCTGCGCCCGGATCGGCGCGATCCACTCCGTGGTCTTCGGCGGCTTCTCCGCCGAAGCCCTGCGCTCCCGGATCGACGACGCCGAGGCCAAGCTCGTGGTCACGGCCGACGGCACCTACCGCCGCGGCAAGCCCAGCGCGCTGAAGCCGGCCGTCGACGAGGCGTTGTCCCACGAGGGAGACGGCACCGGACACACCGTGCAGAACGTCGTGGTGGTCAAGCGCAACGGCCAGGCCGTGGACTGGCACGAGGGCCGGGACCACTGGTGGGCGGACACCGTCGGCGCCGCGTCCCCCACACACACCGCCGTCGGGCACGACTCCGAACACCCGCTCTTCATCCTCTACACCTCCGGCACGACGGGCAAGCCCAAGGGCATCCTGCACAGCACCGGCGGCTACCTCACCCAGGGCGCCTACACGCACAAGGCGGTCTTCGACCTCCACCCGGAGACCGACGTCTACTGGTGCACCGCCGACGTCGGCTGGATCACCGGGCACTCCTACGTCGCCTACGCCCCGCTCATCAACGGCGCCACCCAGGTCATGTATGAGGGCACGCCGGATTCCCCGCACCAGGGCCGCTGGTGGGAAATCGTGGAGAAGTACAAGGTCTCCATCCTCTACACCGCCCCCACCGCGATCCGCACCTTCATGAAGTGGGGCAAGGACATCCCGGCCAAGTCCGACCTCTCCTCGATCCGGGTCCTCGGTTCCGTCGGCGAACCCATCAACCCCGAGGCCTGGATGTGGTACCGCGAGGTCATCGGCGGCAACGCCGGCAAGAACGGCGAGCGGAAGGAAAACCCCGCACCGATCGTGGACACCTGGTGGCAGACCGAGACCGGGGCGCAGATGATCGCCCCGCTGCCCGGCGTCACGGCCACCAAGCCCGGCTCGGCCCAGGTCCCGCTGCCGGGCATCGCCGTGGACGTCGTGGACGAACTCGGCGAATCCGTACCCAACGGCCACGGCGGCTTTCTCGTAATCCGCGAACCGTGGCCCGCCATGCTGCGCGGGATCTGGGGCGACCCGGAGCGGTTCAAGGAAACGTACTGGTCCCGCTTCGAGACCATGTACTTCGCCGGCGACGGCGCCAAGAAAGACGAGGACGGCGACATCTGGCTGCTGGGCCGTGTGGATGATGTGATGAATATTTCCGGCCACCGCCTCTCCACCGCCGAAATCGAGTCCGCACTCGTGTCCCACCCCGCGGTGGCGGAAGCCGCCGTCGTCGGAGCCGCGGACGAGACCACCGGACAGGCCGTCGTCGCCTTCGTGATCCTGCGCGCCGACGCCGTGGACACCGGCGACGCGATCGTCCAGGAACTCCGCAACCACGTGGGCAAGGAAATCGGCCCGATCGCCAAACCCAAAACCATCCTCGTGGTCCCGGAACTGCCCAAAACCCGCTCCGGCAAGATCATGCGCCGCCTGCTCAAGGACGTCGCCGAAGGCCGCGAAGTCGGCGACGCGACCACCCTGGCAGACAACACCGTCATGGCCCAGATCGCGCAGTCGCTGAAGAAATAGCCGGCTCGTTCCGATAAGGGTTCGTCGGCTGTGTTTGGCTGGCCTGTTTGTCCGGCGGCGGCGCCGCCCACCGTGGTGGGCCGCGCCGCCGTCGTCGTTGGTCCTGTCTGTCGACGCGGCCGCGGCGGGAACATCCGCAGCAGCGAAGAATGCGGCAGTAACGAACGGCGCGCGCGGGCCGCGGCGCGATAGATTTGCAGACATGACTGAAGCCACCTCCGCCACCGTTGCCGGCCGCGGCACCATCCTGGTTCTCAACGGACCCAATTTGAACCTGCTTGGCACCCGCGAGCCCGAGAAATACGGGACGGCGACGCTGGCCGACGTCGAACAGCTCGCCAAAGACGCCGGTGCCGCGCACGGCCTGGACGTCGAGTGCTTCCAGTCCAACCATGAAGGGGCCCTCGTGGACGCCATCCACGCCGCCCGCGGGAAGGCGGTGGGAATCGTGCTCAACGCCGGCGCCTACACGCACACGTCCGTGGCCATCCGGGACGCCATTTCCGCTGTTGCCCTGCCGACGGTCGAGGTGCACATCACCAATGTTCACGCCCGCGAGCCTTTCCGGCACCATTCCTACCTTTCGGACATCAGCAAGGCCGTGATCGCCGGCGCCGGGATCCTGGGCTACCGCTTCGCGGTGGAATACCTCGCCGGGCTGCACGCGGCCGGGGACTGAGCATGTCCCCCGCCGAACCCGCGGCGGCGGAAGCATCCGGGGAACCGTCCGCAGCTCCGGACGCGGCTACGGGCACCGCCTCGGACACAGCACCGGGCGCGGCTACGGCTACGGACACGGACACAGACACAGACACAGACACAGCGCAGTGGTACCGGCACTTCGGCACGGTCGACGCCCCCGGCTCCTCCCCCTGCTATGCCGCGTGGTCCGTGGGGATCACCGGGGACGCCGAGGTGATTCGGCGGATTGATCAGTGGCCGCACGACAAGCGCCAGCCGCTGCTGATCCTCGCCGCGGCCCGGTTCCTCGGCGCGCAGATCAGCCCTTACCGCGATTTCCGGAGGTTCCTGGACCATCACTGGGACGCGGTCTCGGAAATCGTGCTGTCCCGGTCCACGCAGACGAACGAGGCCGGCCGCTGCGCCGCCCTGCTGCCCTCACTCGCGCAGATATCCGCGGCAGAGGGCCGGCCGCTGGCCCTCATCGAGGTGGGCGCCTCGGCGGGGCTGGCACTGTTCCCTGACCGCTACGGTTACGAGTTTGTCGACACCGGGGCGGGGGCACCGGATGAGTCGGCGGGGGACCCGGCGGCGGAAGCAAGGACGACGCGGCTGGTTCCGGATGGCGCCCAGCCTGCCACGTTTCCGGTCCTGCGCTGCCTCACCTCGGGCCCGGTGCCGCTGCCGGCGGAAATTCCCCGCGTGGCATGGCGTGCTGGGATCGACCTCAACCCCCTGGACGTGCGCGACCCGGCCGACGTTGCCTGGCTCGAAGCCCTCGTCTGGCCGGAGCAGGAGTTCCGGCTTGAACGGCTGCGCCAGGCGATCGCCATTGCCAGGGAACGGCCGCCGCTGCTGGTGGCCGGCGACCTCAACGAACAACTTGTGGAACTCGCCGGCCGCGCCCCGGCCGACGCCGCCCTGGTGGTATTCCACAGCGCCGTCATGGCGTACCTGGATGCCGGCGGCCGCTCCCGCTTCCGGCGCACCATGGCGGATCTTGCCGCGGAGCGGGGCTGCCACTGGCTCTCGAACGAAGGCCACATGGTGGTGGTGCAGGCAGACGGGTCCAGTGTGGTCCCGGAAATGGATGACGCCCGGCTCCGCGGCCGGTTCCTGCTGCTGCAGGACGGCCAGCCGGCGGCCATCACGGGCCCGCACGGGCAGAGCCTGGAGTGGCTCTAGCCCGCGTGCGGCTCCGGCTTGGCTGTGGCTAGGGCCTGCGTGGCCGTCCGGTTATTTCTTGATGCACTGTCCGGACGAAACGGCACTGCCCAGACCCGGCGCCTGAGCCGCCACGGGGCTCAAGTCATTCATGGTGATCGCAAATCCGAGCGAGGACTCGGTTGTGGCCTTGGCAAAAACCACCCCAGCCACCTGCCCGTCCATGGTCAGGAGCGGACCCCCGGAGTTGCCCGGCTGCACGTCGCCGGCCAGCCGGTAGACGTCCTCGGGCGACGCATTCTTGCCATAGATGTCCGGGACCAGCACGGTGGCGATGTCCTGCACCGTGGCCGGTTTGGACTGGAAAGGCCCGCCGTGCGGATAGCCGGCAAAGGCCGCGGCGCTGCCGGACGGCAGGTCGGCGGCCAGCGCCAGGGGTTCCGAGCGCAGACCGTCAACGGCCACGACGGCGAGGTCGTGCTGGGAGTCAAAGTACACGACGCGCCCAGGCAGTGCCCGGCCACCGGGCGTTTCCACCACCGGTTCGTCGACCCCGGCGACCACATGGGCGTTGGTCACCACGCGCCCGGGGGCGACGACGAAGCCTGTTCCCGTCTGGTTCTGACCGCACTGGTAGGCGGTTCCGGCGATCTTGAGCACGGACGCGGCGGCCTTGTTCAGCGCCGGCGTGTCCGTGCTGGTGTCCGGAACGGCAACGGGCTGGCTCTGGCCGAAGCCGTCCAGCAGCGTGGGGATTCCCTCGCCGATCACGGCGGAACGCAGCTGCGCCATTGATGCCTTGACCGGCATCGGCGTCACGCCGTCGATGAACCTGATGACTTTGGATTCCGCGAGCTGCTGGGACACGAACGGCACACCCAGGGCCCCGATGCTGAACGCCAGCATCGACATCACAAGGGCGGACACCACCACGTTCACGCCCCCGCCCACGAGGCGGTCCGCCGCCCGCAGGGGGCTGAACGGGACCACGCTGCGGATTCGCCGCCCGATCATGGTGCCGAGGCCGTTGCCCACGATCATCAGAAGGACCGCCGTGGCGACGATCGCCGTCAGGCGCCAGCCGCTGTCCTCCACGAGGCCGCTGACGATGGGCACGGAGACGAAGGCGGCGACGGCGCCTGCCGCGAATCCCGCGATGCCTCCGAGCGTCACAAGGAAGCCGTTGCGAAGACCGTGGATCAGGTAGGACAAGAGCGCCACAACCAACAGCAGGTCCAAAATGGTCAAGCCAAACACCGGGGCTCCTCACAGACAGTTCAGCGACGATTCTACCGGTGTAAGCTGAACGTTTGCCGACCGGCCGCCAGCCTGCACAGGGATCTGCGCGGACTTCCCGAGCCGTGCGCTTTCGGCCCCTCCGGGCGTTTCCGTGCCAACTACGTCACAGAAGCTCCAAAATTCTGAAACAATGGCTGAAGCGCCCCAGCCGACACAGCTAGTCAGGAGATTTCATGGATATCGAGGTATTGCGCCGCGCACCCCTTTTCGCCACGCTCGACGACGAGGCGTTCCGTCTGCTGACGGACGAACTTACCGAGGTGGACCTTTCACGCGGTGCCTCGGTATTCCGGGAAGGCGACCAGGGTGACCAGCTTTACTTCATCGTCTCCGGCAAGGTGAAGCTCGGCCGCACGTCGCCGGACGGCCGCGAATCACTGCTGGCCATCCTCGGCCCGGGCGAGCTTTTCGGCGAAATGGCGCTGTTCGATCCCAGCCCGCGCACGGCCACGGCAACTGCCGTTTCCGAGACGCGTCTTGCCGGCCTGAAGAACGAGAGCCTCAACGCGCTGCTGCGCACCCGCCCCGAGGTCTCGGCCCAGCTGCTGCAGGCCTTGGCACGCCGCCTGCGCCGCACCAACGATTCCCTTTCCGACCTCGTCTTCTCCGACGTACCGGGCCGTGTGGCCAAGGCGCTGCTGGATCTGGCCGACCGCTTCGGCCGCCCGGCGACCGACGGCGTCCTGGTCGCCCACGAACTGACGCAGGAGGAGCTCGCACAGCTGGTTGGCGCCTCCCGTGAAACGGTCAACAAGGCCCTCGCAGAATTCGTGCAGCGCGGCTGGCTGCGACTGGAAGCGCGCGCCGTCGTCATCCTTGACATGCAGCGCCTGCGCCAGCGTTCCCGCTAGGGATCCCCAGCAGCAACCACGAAGGCCGGCCCCGGAAACGGGACCGGCCTTCTGCCGTTAATCTTCTGCCGTTAATTCGCGGTGGCGGTTTCGGGCTGGTTGTCCGCGGGACATGTCCACTGGTGCGGATCGGGGCGGAGCATGTCCCCGGGCCGGCACCCGGCAACAAGGGACATGTCCAGCCCCGGCTGCAGGGACTGGACATCATGCCACTATGTCCACCTGTCAGGTCCACCGGAGGGCATGTCACGGGCCGGCACGCTGCACGAAGGGACATGTCCAGCGCTCAGGAGCAGGGCGGGCCACGTCCCGGGAATCGCCCGGCTCCCCGCCCGGGCCAAGCCCTAACAGGCCGCCCGCATGGGGTCAGCCTTCCGTGGCGTCAGCGCTCCCCGGGCCTAGCGTTCCCGCTGCGGTTCGCCGGCGATCGTTTTGGCTGCTTCGACTTCAAGCATGAGCCGGCCGTCTTCCTCGACCAGCTTCGGCTGGTAGACGTGGGCCTTCCGCTTGTAGCTGAGGTAGGCGATGCAGCCGTTGGCCTTGGCCATCTTCTCAAGCATGATCTCCGAGCCAGGGACCAGGAGTTCGCCCAGGGTCCGGCCGACGGTGTTCTCCTGCCCTACCTCGTCACCCAGCACGGTGCTGTCCCGCTCGCTCACGACTTTCCGGACGCACACCCAGCGGCCCCAGACGCCCTTGCTGGCCAGCAGCGAGGGCTGCTGGTTCACCGGCACGGTGGCGGCAAAGTAGCGGGTGTTGAACCGGCGGTGCGCGAAGTCGGGGCTGAGCCAGTTCACCAGGGGTTTGAGCAGGTCAGTGCGCAGCGAGAGCCCGCGCTTGGCGAGCAGGTCGGTGAAGGATTTCTCCTGCTCGGCCACGGCTTCGCGGGCGCGCATCCAGTCGGCACTGGAGGTCAGTTCCACCGTGGTGGACAGGTCGGGGCCGGCCAGCAGGATGCCGGTCTCCTCAAACAGTTCACGGATGGCACCGACGACGTGTCGGCGCGCCAGCCCGACGTCGGACGTCCCCATCTGCTCGGCCCAGTGCTGGGGTGAGGGGCCGAGCCAGCCGACGGCGTCGTCGTCGGTGGATTCCAGCGATCCGCCGGGGAAGGCGAGGACACCGAGCGGGGAGGACCCCGTCCGGTAGCCGAGCCAGGTCTCCAGGCCCGTGGGCGAATCCCGCAGCAGGATCACGGAGGAGGCCAAACGGGGCGCGCGGGGCGTCCGCTCACCGTGTTCAATCCAGCTGCGGGCTGCTCCCTCAAGATCCGGGGGCAGGACGAACAGGCGGCGTTCTAACTGAGGCAACGACGTAACCGGTCTACTAGGCGAATTCAGCGATCAGTTCGACTTCGACAGGCGAGTCGAGCGGCAGAACGGATACGCCGACGGCGGAACGTGCGTGCTGGCCGGCGTCGCCGAGGACCTGGCCCAGCAGCTCCGAGGCGCCGTTGATGACACCGGGCTGGCCGGTGAAGGAAGGGTCGGAGGATACAAATCCGACAACCTTGACGATCCGCGTGATGCGGTCGAGGTCGCCGATCACACTCTTGACGGCGGCCAGTGCGTTGACGGCGCAGACGGCAGCGTAGGCCTTCGCGTCCTCCGGGGACACCGTGGATTCGTCGGAGGCGCCCGCCGAACCGGTGGAAACCTTTCCGGTGGCCTCGAGCTTGCCGTTGATGAACGGCAACTGCCCGGAGGTGTAGACGTGGTTGCCGGAAATCACGGCCGGAACATACGCCGCGACCGGAGCGGCGACGTCGGGGAGCGTCAGGCCCAGCTCCGCGAGGCGCTGTTCGACGGCGGACGACGCGCCCGCGCCGGCCGTGTGGCTCGCTGCGCCGGCCGTGTTTTCGGAGATGTTTTCCGCGCCCGCCGGCGTGGCCGGAACGGCTTCTGAGGGGGTGCTCATGGCTACTGCTTCTCCCGCTTCAGGTAGGCAACCAGGCCGTTTCCATCGGGTCCCGGAACAACCTGGACGAGCTCCCAGCCATCGTCACCCCACTGGTCCAGGATCTGCTTTGTGGCGTGAATAATGAGCGGAATCGTGGCGTACTCCCATTTGGTCATGACATAAAGCCTAGTCGTTGCCGGTAAAGTGGAAAACATGGCGACTGGCAAGAACCCTTTATTCGACACGGCCACCACCCTCGGAAAGATCTTTCTTTTCCTGGGCGTGAGCGCTATTTGCGGTGTCCTGGTGGCGGGCCTCCTGGTCCCCGCGGCGGCCGTCTCGGGCAGTGCGGCGAGCGGTTCGATCCAGTTTTTTGACACGCTCCCCGCTGAGCTGAAGGTCGATCCGCCGAGCCAGTCGACCACGATCCTGGCGTCCGACGGCAGCCCGATCGCGAACCTCTACGCGGAAAACCGCACCCGTGTTTCGCTGGACCAGATGTCACCGCACATCAAGGACGCGATCATCGCCATCGAGGACAGCCGCTTCTATGAGCACGGCGGTGTGGACACCACCGGCATCCTGCGCGCGCTCGTGAGCACCGCCCGCGGCAACAAGCAGGGCGCGTCCACGATCACGCAGCAGTACGTCAACAACGTCATCAACTCCTCGCTGGAGGCCGAAGGCAAGGGCGACGAGGTCCTGCTCAACGGCGTCAACAAGGGCGTCGGGGACAAGCTCCGTGAAATGAAGCTGGCCATCGCGCTGGAGAAGAAGTTCACCAAGGAGCAGATCCTCGAGGGCTACCTGAACATCGTGTTCTTCAACCGGGACGCCTACGGCATCGAGGCCGCGTCCAAGTTCTTCTTCAGCACCACGGCCAAGGACCTGACCCTGCCGCAGGCGGCCCTGCTGGCCGGCGTCGTGAACAGCCCCTCCTACTACGACCCGATCACCAATCCGGAGAACGCCAAGGTCCGTCGCGACCTCGTGCTCCACGCGATGCTGACGCAGGGCAAGATCAAGCAGGCCGACTACGATGCCGCGGTGGCGACGCCGGTGCAGACCAAGGTCACCCAGCCCCGCCAGGGCTGTGCGTATTCGCAGACGGCGCCGTACTTCTGCGACTACGTGCTCCACCTGCTCCTGAACAATCCGGCGTACGGGGCCGACGCTGCCGAGCGTGAGCGGAAGATCTTCCGCGGCGGCCTGACCATCAAGACCACGCTGGACCCGAAGGCCCAGTCCGTGGCCCAGGCCCAGGTGGACGGATCGGCCGGCGCGAACCCGGACAAGTGGGGCGCCTCGCTGGTGTCCGTGCAGCCGGGTTCGGGCAAGATCGTCTCCATGGCCCAGAACACCGTCTGGTTCCCGGCCGACGGCAAGTTCGACCAGACCCAGAACTTCAACGTGGACGTGCAGGACGCCAAGGGCAATGACCTCAACGGTCTCGGCGGCTTCCAGCCCGGGTCCACGATGAAGCCGTTCACGTTCGCGGAGTGGCTCAATGAGGGCAAGTCGATGAGCACCCAGCTCAACGGCGCCGTGCGCCGATACCCGCCCGGCTTCCCGTGGAAGAACACCTGCCCCACACCGACGACCGACTCGTACGACGACACGGCCGGCACCCACGACCTGCAGAACGCGGACGAGAACCATTACAAGTACATGTCGGTCCTTGACGGCCTGGCGAACTCCATCAACACCATCACGTTCGCCTCTGCCGCCCAGGTGGACCTGTGCGGGATCCAGAAGATCGTGGACGCCGTCGGTATCCACGAAGGCCTGCCGAGCCCGAACGGCGACGATCCCAACCCCAAGGTTCCGATGACCCGGTTGAGCAGCCTGATCGGCGCCCGCCAGACGGCGCCGCTGACCATGGCCAGCGCATTCGCCACCTTCGCCAACAACGGCAAGTACTGCGAACCGATGGCCATCGAGTCGGTGACGGACGCGACCGGCGCCCAGCTGCCGGCCCAGTCTCCCAACTGCCGGGACGCGATCAAGCCCGAGGTGGCCCACGGCGTCGCGTACGCCATGCAGGAAGTGCTCAACCGCGGCTCGGGCTCGCTGATCCAGCCCCGGATTTCGACCCGGACCACGTTCCCCATCGCGGCGAAGACCGGCACCAACGACAACAACAGCTCCACCTGGGTGGCGGGCTACACCAGCGGCCTGGCAACGGCCACGTGGTTTGGCGATCCCCTGGGCAACCAGCAGCGCGCCGGGCAGAACGTCACGATCAACGGCAACTTCTACAAGGGCATCGACGGTTACATGATCGCCGGGCCGCAGTTCTCGAACTACATGGCCCAGGTGGCGCCGGCCTATGGCACCGATCCGTTCCCGGCCCCGCCGTCGGACATGCTGTACTCCCCGGCCCCGGTCCCGGACCCGATCTCAACGCCGCGGACCTCCATTCCGACCGGCAAGAGCACCGAGCCGGCCACGCAACCGTCCGCCGACCCGACACCGGCACCGACGAAGTCCTCCGGCAAGAAGTAGCCGATGACCCTGGGCAATGATCTGGCGAGCCGCGTTCGAAGCATCGGACGCGGCTTTGCCGTGACCGCCGCGATCGGGACGGCGGCGGGGGCGGCCGCTACCGGCTACGGGCTGTGGGAGAAGAACCAGTTTGTGGTCAGGGAGGAAACCCTCCCCATCCTGCCGGCCGGGTTCGGCCCGTTCCGGATACTGCACCTGTCCGATATCCACTTCGTTCCGGGCCAGCACCGGAAGGCGCAGTGGCTGTCCTCCCTGGCGCAGTTACGGCCGGACCTCGTGGTGAACACGGGCGACAACCTCAGCCATGCCAAGGGCGTGGACCCCCTCGTGGCGGCCCTGCGGCCCCTGCTGGAATTTCCCGGTGTGTTTGTCCCCGGCTCGAACGACTACTTCGGCCCGAGCCTGAAGAACCCGGCGTCATATTTGCTCGGGCCCTCGGGTGAGCGCAAACACCCGGAAAGGCTCGACTGGCCCCGGCTGCGTGCCGAGTTCGGCATGTCCGGCTGGGTGGACCTGACCAACCGGTGCCAGTCGGTGGTGCTCAAGGGCATGCGCTTCGATTTCTCCGGCGTCGACGATCCGCACCTGCGCCTCGAACGGTACGCAGGCTGGCCGCGCGGGACCAAGGGCCGGGACGCCGACCCGCACCTGCGAATCGCCGTCGCGCACGCACCCTACCAGCGCGTCCTCGACCACTTCACCGAAACCGGCGCCCACCTCCTCCTGGCCGGCCACACCCACGGCGGCCAGATCTGCGTCCCGGGCTACGGGGCCCTGGTCACCAACTGCGACCTGCCCACCTGGCGGGCCCGGGGGCTGCACACCTGGGAGAGCAACGGGAGGACGACGCCGGTAAACGTCTCGGGCGGCATCGGCACGTCCCGCTTCGCCCCTGTCCGCATTGCCTGCCGGCCCGAAGCCGTTCTGCTCACGCTGACCTCCCGCGCCTAGGCCTGGCCGCGGCCAGTGCTGCCCGCCCTCCGGCCTGGCCGGTGGACATGCCCTCCCCTGGCGCCCGAGCCCACGGGACATGCCCTCCCCTGGTCGCGGGCACTGGGCATAGGCCCACAATGCCCACCCGCTGCGGCCACCACCGGACATGTCCCACCGGGCCCGGCACCACCGGACATGTCCCGCGGCCACCCGCCGCCCGCACCTATTGCGGATCGCAATGACTGGGCGAGATGCTGGGAGCGCTGAACAACGTGTGAATCCGGTCACCCGATGGCCTAGGGTAGTTGCTACAGGAAACTACATTCAACGGTGCGATCTATGCACGGGCGTCTTAAGAAGCAGGCATGGCCAAGCAGAGCTCATTCTTCACCTCCATCAGCCGTCTCTACCCGCACGTCAGGCCAATCCTGCCCCGGCTGGTCATGGGCCTGCTCTGCGCGCTGCTGGCCAGCGTCATGGCACTGGCCATCCCGCAGGTGCTGCGCGTGCTGGTCAACGAGTCCCTGACCCCCGGCGGCAGCGCGGAAGCCGTCTGGACTGCCTCGCTCCTCATCCTGGTCCTGGGCATCGCCGAGGCGGGCCTCGTGGCCCTGCGCCGGCAGTTCGTCATCAATCCCGCCACCACCGTCGAGACCCGGATGCGGGTCTCGCTCTACGGGCATCTGCAGGACCTCACAGTTTCCTTCCATGACCGCTGGGGCTCCGGTCAGCTGCTGTCCCGGGCCATGACGGACCTGAACTTCCTGCGCCGCTGGATGGCCTTCGGCGCCATCATGCTGGTGGTCACGACGCTCACCGTGGTGATCGGCGTCGCGGTGATGTTTGCCATGAGCTGGCAGCTGGCCCTGATCTTCCTGGCCGCCGCCGTGCCGATCATGATCTACGGATTCCGCTTCCGCACCCGCTTCAGCAAGGTGGCCCGGCGCAGCCAGGACCAGGCCGGGGACCTCGCCACCACGGTCGAGGAATCCGTGCACGGCATCCGCGTCCTGAAGGCCTTCGGCCGCAGCCGGGAGGCCCTGGAGAACTTCAACGAACAGGCCGAGGAACTCCGGCAGACCGAGATCGCCAAGGCCAAACACCTGGCCACGTTCAGCCTGGTGGTGACGCTCCTGCCCGAACTCGCGCTCGGCGCCGGCCTCGTCGTCGGCATCCTGCTGGCCTCCACGGACCAGCTCTCCATCGGGTCCCTGGTGGCCTTCTTCGCCACCGCCGCCGTGGTCGCCGCGCCAGTCGAGTTCTGCGGCATGCTGCTGGCGATGGCCCTCACCGCGAAGTCCGCGGTGGACCGGCACTTCGAGGTCATGGACGCGCAGAACACGATCACCAGCCCGGACCAGCCCCGCCGCCCGGCCGGCCTCAAGGGTGCCCTCAGCTTCCGCAATGCCTCGTTCGCGTTCGAGGACGCCCCGGACAAGCCGATCCTCAAGAACATCACCCTGGACATCCGCCCCGGCGAAACCATGGCCCTCGTGGGCATCACGGGCGGCGGCAAGAGCGCCCTGCTCCAGCTGGTCCCCCGCCTCTACGACGTCACCGGCGGTGCCATCACCATCGACGGAGTGGACCTGCGCGAGTTCGCGGTGGAGGACCTGCGCACCGTGGTCTCCGTGGCGTTCGAGGACACCACGCTGTTCTCCAGCTCCGTCCGGGACAACGTCCTGCTCGGCGCGCCCGACGCCGGATCGGCGAAGGGCCGCGACGCGGCCCTGGAGGAAGCCCTCGACGTCGCCCAGGCCCACTTCGCCTATTCCCTGCCGGACGGGGTCGATACCCTGATCGGAGAGGAGGGCCTCAGCCTCTCCGGCGGCCAGCGCCAGCGCATCGCCCTGGCCCGGGCCATCGCCGCGAAACCGGCCGTGCTGGTCCTGGACGACCCGCTCTCGGCGCTGGATGTGAACACCGAGGTCCTCGTCGAGGCCCGGCTGCGCAAGGTCCTCGCGGACACCACCACGCTGATCGTGGCCCACAGGCCTTCCACGGTAGCGCTGGCCGACCGGGTGGCCCTGCTCGAGGACGGCCGGATCGCCGCCGTCGGAACCCATGCGGAACTGCTCGCCAAGAACAGCCATTACCGCTACGTGATCGCCAGCCTGGACCCGGAACCGCGGGACCTGGATTCAGAATTGTCCGCCCTCGAGGACCAGTCCGAGGAGATTTCCCGATGAGCAGCGCAACGTTCGGCACCGCCAATGAGGACAACGCGCACCTCAGCAGGAACGAAAGCAAGGCCGTCCGGCGGCGCTCCCTGACCCTCCTGGGCTCCCTGATCCGCCCCGTCCGGGCCCGGTTCTGGCTGACGATCGGCGCCGTCGTGCTGTCCCAGGCCGCCCGCGTGGCCGGGCCGGCCCTGATCGCCTTCGGCATCGACCACGCCCTGCCCGCCGTGCGCGCCGGCGACAACCTTCCCCTGGTGCTGACCGGCGTCGCCTACCTTGCCGCGGCCGTCGTGGCGGCCGGCCTGACCGCCCTGTACGTGACCTCGACGGCGCGGCTCAGCCAGGCGATGCTGCTGGACCTCCGCGTCCGGGTCTTCCGCCACACGCAGCGGCTGAGCCTGGAATTCCACGAGAAATACACCTCGGGGCGCATCATCGCCCGGCAGACCTCGGACCTGGAGGCCCTGCGCGAACTCCTGGATTCCGGCGTGAGCTCGCTGGCCTCGGGAATGCTGTTCATGGCGTTTACCGCCGTGACGGTGTTCGCCCTGGACTGGCGCAGCGGCGTGCTGGTGCTGGCCGCCGGCGTGCCGATGTATTTCCTGGCCCGCTGGTACCAGAAGCACTCCCAGATCGCCTTCCGCGAATCCCGGGTGGTCTCGGCCCGGCTGATCGTGCACTTCGTGGAGACCATGACCGGGATCCGCGCCGTGAAGGCCTTCCGGAAGGAACGCGAGAATGCCGCGGGCTACTCCGAACTGTCGGAGGACTACCGCCGCGCGACCGTCCGCTCCATCAACCTCAACGGCATCTTCCAGCCGGGGCTGGTGCTGATCGGGAACGTGTGCGTGGCCCTCGTGCTGCTCACCGGCGGCTTCCGGGTCCTCAGCGGCGACCTGGAGGTCGGCGTGCTCCTGGCCCTGATCCTGTCCGCCAAGCGCTTCTTCCAGCCGGTGGACCAGATGGCCATGTTCTACAACTCCTTCCAAAGCGCCCAGGCGGCCCTGGAAAAGGTCTCGGGCCTGCTCGAGGAGGTCCCCACCGTGCGGCCGCCGAAAACACCCGCGGCCCTGCACCAGGCGCGGGGCAGCATCGATTTCAACGGCGTCGAATTCCGCTACGGCGACGGCCCGGTGGTCATCCCGAGGCTGGACCTGCACATCCCCGCCGGGCAGACGGTCGCGCTCGTCGGGCAGACCGGCGCCGGCAAATCCACCCTCGCGAAGCTGATTGCCCGCTTCTACGACGTCTCCGCCGGGTCCCTGACCGTCGACGGCGTGGACCTGCGCCAGCTCAGCACCGAGGACCTGCGCCGGAACGTCGTCATGGTCACCCAGGAGGCCTTCCTGTTCAGCGGCTCCGTGGCGGACAACATCGCCCTGGGCCGGCCCGAAGCCTCGCGTGCGGAGATCGAGGACGCGGCCCGGGCGGTGGGGGCGCACGCCTTCATCATGGAACTGCCGGACGGCTACGACACCGACGTCAACAAGCGCGGCGGCCGTGTCTCCGCCGGGCAGCGCCAGCTGATCAGCTTCGCCCGCGCGTTTCTGGCCCGCCCGGCCGTGCTGATCCTGGACGAGGCAACGTCCTCGCTGGACATCCCGTCGGAGCGCATGGTCCAGCAGGGCCTCGCGGGGCTCCTGCGCGGGACGCGGGAGGCCGGCACCCGGGAGGCCGGCCAGCGGCTGTCCGGTGGACAGGCGGGCGGCGGACAGGCCGTTGCAGACTCGGCCCCCGGCGCCGGGCGGACAGCGCTGATCATTGCCCACCGGCTCTCCACCGTGGAGACGGCGGACCGGGTGCTGGTGGTGCACGACGGACTCGTCGTGGAGGACGGCACCCCGGAGCAGCTGATCGGCGACGGCGGCGCCTTCGCCCGGCTCCACGGCGCCTGGAAAGACTCGCTGGTCTGAACAGCGCCTGCCGGGACCGGTCGGCGTCCTGGCCGGGACGACGGCGGGACACGTCCCGGCCGGCGCCCGATTTCACATCCGGGGCCATGATCGGATACTCTTGTGAAGTTGCTTTTGAAGCAACGGATCGGGATGTGGCGCAGCTTGGTAGCGCGCGTCGTTCGGGACGACGAGGTCGCAGGTTCAAATCCTGTCATCCCGACCAAACACAAAGAGGGCCCTCCACACGGAGGGTCCTCTTTTGTATGTCCGGTGGTAGGTCCGGCACGATTTCATGACACCGGCACCGGCGATCGTCCCGGCCCAGGGCCCGGCCCCTGCCCCCCGGACACAACGCAGCCCCGGGAGGAAATCTCCCGGGGCTGCGCCGGATATCCGTGCCGCAGGCAGCCGGCCGTTGCTGCGCCGGGCCTGCCGTGTCGGGCTTGTTACATCGGGCTTGTTACATCGGGTCGGGCCAGTTGCCGACGTTCAGCGAGTGGGTCATGGGGTCGGGCCAGTTGCCCACCGCCTGGGCGGTGCGCATGGGATCGGGCCAGTTGCCGACGGCGGCAACGTCTGAGACATCGGTAAGTGAAGCAGCGGACAGCACGGCCGGGGCCGCGGCGGAGAATGCCAGTGCGCCCGCCAAAACGGCGCCGGCTGCAATCTTCTTCAACATAAGTTTCCTCAATATGGGTTGGGGTTCCTTAACCAAGTCAGCACTACCCTTGTTGACACACATTGTAAAATGGTTTCTACAGAGACTGTCAAGCATTTAGTACAAAGAATGTCCGGAATTAGGAGGTATCCGTGGGGAACGGATTTGGGGAGAAGCTCCGCGCGGAACGGCTCGAACGGGGCCTGACGCAGGCGGAGTTGGGCCGTGACCTGTACTCCCCCAGCTACATTTCTCTGCTGGAAACCGGACGCCGCGAGCCGACCGCCGATGTCATCGAGGAGCTTGCCCGCCGGCTTGAACTGGCCCCCAAGGCGCTTGAGGCCTGGAGCCAGCCGGTGTCCGTCAGCGACGCCGAATACGTGCTCGCGGGATTGTATGCCCGGCAGGCCTGGGACCTCCGGGACTACCCCGTGGCCGCCACCCACGCCGCCGCCGCCGCCAAGATCGCCCTGGAGGCCAAGAACACCAGCGCGTGGTGGAACATGACCTATATGCAGGCCGAGTGCCTGATCAAGCAGGGCCTCTGGCAGGAGTGCAAGGACGTGGTCCAGAATCTCCTGGAGCACCCGATGGCCGCGGAGTCTGCCGGGCTCGGCGTCCGGGCCCAGCAGATGCTCGCCGCAGCCTCGCAGGGCCAGGGGCAGCTGACCGCCGCCGTCGAGCATGCGCAGGAAGCGGTGCGGCTCTGCGCACAGCTGCCCAAAGGCTCCACCATGATCATCGGCGCCCTCCGCGCCCTGATTGGTGCCCTGGCCGAGAGCGGCCGGCTCGATGAGGCCTGGGAGTACTGCCAGGCCATGAACGACCAGATGGACGACCACTCGATGTCCCAGCTCGCCGGCGAGGTGGCCTGGGTGATCGGCAACGTGGCCTTCATGCGCCACGACTATCCCGAGGGGATCAAGTACCACGAGCGGGCCGGCCGGCTGCTCTCCCCGGCCAACGACATCGACCTGTGGGCCCGGTTCAACAAGGCCTCCGCCGCCGTCCGCCTCTCCTCGGGAATAGTCGAACCCGAGACGCTCTCATCGATCGAGCGCGCCGAACTGGCCCTGTCGATTGTCGGCGGCAACAAGACCGACCAACTGGAGGTCGCCTTCATCCGGGCCCGCTGGCTCTACCTCACGGGCGACATCGTGGCCGCCGTCCAGAAGCTGCGCGAGATCCATGCCGAGCGGGAGGCTCTGGCCCGGCACACGGCCGGCGAGGTCTCCCTGCTGCTGGGGAAGGCGCTCAAGGCTGCCGGGGAGGCCGCGGAGGCGCTGGTGTACCTCGAGGAAGCCCAGAAGGAGTTCAGCGCGGCGGGCGCCTCGGACCGGGTCCAGCAGGCGCTGGACGCCGTGCTCGAGATCAAGCTCGCCCAGCGCCGGGCCGAGGCCGCTTCCGCGGAAGCCTAGCCCCGGCCGGACCGGGCTGGGCGAACGTCCGGCCGGTGAGCTTCTCGTAGGCCTCCACGTAGCGGCTGCGGGTGCGCGCCACGACGTCGGCCGGAAGGACGGGCGGGGGCGTGTCCGAGGCCTTGTCCCAGCCCGACTCCGGCGAGGTCAGCCAGTCGCGCACATACTGCTTGTCATAGGACGGCTGCGCCTGCCCGGGCCGGTACGTGGCCGCATCCCAAAACCGTGAGGAATCCGGGGTCAGCACCTCGTCGCCCAGCGTGATGACGCCGGTCGCCGCGTCGAGGCCGAACTCCACCTTGGTGTCCGCCAGGATGATGCCGCGGCCGCGCGCGATTTCCTCGGCCTTGGTATAGATCTTCAGGGTCAGCCTGCTCAGGTCCGCCGCGACGTCCGCACCCACGAGGCCGACGACGGCGTCATAAGTGATGTTCTCGTCGTGCTCACCCACCTCGGCCTTGGCCGACGGCGTGAAGATCGCCTCCTGCAGCCGTGACCCGTCAACCAGGCCGGCGGGCAGCGGGATGCTGCACACTGTGCCCGACGCGCGGTACTCCGCGAGCCCGGTGCCGGTGAGGTAGCCGCGGGCGATGCATTCGACCGGGAACATGTCCAGCTTCTTGCAGATCATTGCCCGGCCCTCGACGGCGGCGGGGACACCGTCGTCGGCCGTGGAAGCGAGGACGTGGTGCGCGACCTCGAGCTGGTCGAACCACCACAGGCTCAGCTGGGTAAGGATGCGGCCCTTGTCCGGGATCTCGCTGGCCAGGACGTGGTCGAACGCACTGATCCGGTCGCTGGCCACCACCAGGACACAATCCTGGCCGAAGCGTTCCGCGAGCGCCGGGTCCGCGGGGACGTAGAGGTCGCGGACCTTGCCGGAGTAGACGTGCCGCCAGCCGGGCAGGTCCTGCGTGGCGGTGTCGAGCCCGCCCTTGGGCCGGGTCTCAGGCGGGGTCTCAGGCGGGGTCTCAGGCGTGGTCTCGGGCTGGGTGCCGGGTGTCGGCGCTGCGGATTCGGTCACGTTCATGCCTTCGCTTTCGACGCGGCCGCGGTTCCCGGCCCGGCTACCCGGATCTGGCCGCGGGCGGCCTTGCCGCCGATATCGGTGCGGAACTGGCTGCCGTCCAGCTGGACGAGCTCGACGCCGTCGTACGCCCGCTCCCGGGCCTCCACGAGGTCCGTGCCCAGCGCCACCACGGCCAGGACGCGGCCGCCGGCGGAGACGACCTTGCCTTCGCCGTCGAGCTTGGTCCCGGCGTGGATCACGTGGACGCCGTCCAGGGCGTCGACCTTCTTCAGGCCCCGGATGCGGTCGCCCGTCCGCGGGGTGTCGGGGTAGTTTTCGGCGGCCACGACGACGGCGACGGCCGTGTCCTTGGACCAGCGCAGCGGCTGCACCTTGTCCAGCTCGCCCTTGGCGGCGGCCATGAGCAGCCCGCCGAGGGGCGTCTTGAGCCGGGCGAGGACGGCCTGGGTTTCGGGATCGCCGAACCGGACGTTGAATTCGATGACCCGCGTGCCGCGCGAGGTCAGGGCGAGGCCGACGAAGAGGACGCCGACAAACGGGGTGCCGCGGTGCGCCATCTGGTTGACCGTGGGCTGGGCGACGCGGTCGATCACTTCCTGCACGAGGCCTTCGGGGGCCCACTCCAGCGGTGTGTACGCGCCCATGCCGCCGGTGTTGGGGCCCTCGTCGTTGTCGAAGATGCGCTTGAAGTCCTGCGCCGGGGACAGGGCCAAGGTGTTGGTGCCGTCGCAAAGGACGAACACGGAGACCTCGGGTCCGTCCAGGAACTCCTCGATCACCACGGTGCCGCCCGCGTCGAAGCAGGTCTGGGCATGCGCGAGGGCCTCGTCCCGGTTGGAGGTGACCACGACGCCCTTGCCGGCCGCGAGCCCGTCGTCCTTGACGACGTACGGGGCGCCGAAGGTATCGAGGGCGTCGGCGGCTTCCCCGGCGTTGGAGGCAACGCGGGCCATTGCGGTGGGCACGCCGGCCTCGGCCATGACTTCCTTGGCGAAGGCCTTGGACGCTTCCAGCTGGGCCGCGGCCTTGCTGGGGCCGAAGACCGGGACGCCGGCGGCGCGGACGGCGTCGGACACGCCGGCGGCGAGGGGCGCCTCCGGACCGACCACCACCAGGTCAACGGTGAGCTTGAGGGCCAACGCCGCGACGGCGTCGGGATCGTTCGCGTCGATCGCATATGTGGGGACCAGCGCGCTGATGCCGGCGTTGCCCGGGGCCGCGTGGACCTCGGAAACGTTCGGGTCTGCAAGCAAGGATCGGACAATGGCGTGTTCGCGGCCGCCGGGGCCGATGACAAGTACCTTCACAGTCTCCAAGGGTACGTGGTGCACCCCGCAGGCTCCTAAGCTGTGTCGGCCGCCGGACATGCTCAATTTTCGCGGCGGCGCCTCGCGGGCGCCGGGCAATCCGCGGCTCGGCGCTCCCGGCGCAGGGCGGCAATCCTGAGTCCGGCAGTCCCGGGCACCAGGCAATCCTGAGCTCAGCAGCGCCGGGTACCGGGGACAACCCGCGGGACATGCCCAGTCCCGGCCGCGGCCACTGGGCATAATGCCACCATGCCCATGCCCGGCTCCCGAGGCTGGACATGTCCCGTGGTGCCGGAGAGCATGCCCCTGCCGGGGTGCCAAGGCTGGACATGTCCTACTGGGTCCGGGGAGCATGTTGCACGCGCCAAGTTACGGCCGGACATGTCCCCGGCCGCCTGGCACAGACCCAGGCACCAGCCGCCGGACCGCATCTGAGTCCGCAGCGCGGCACCCACGGGGCCGGGCAATCCGGGGCACATGTCCTGCCCCGGCCGCGGCCACTGGGCATAATGCCACCATGCCCATGCCCGGGTCCCAGGACTGGACATGTCCCGTGGTACCGGAAAACATGCCCACGCCCGGGTCCCACGACTGGACATGTCCCGGGGACCGCGGGGCATGTCCACGCCAGGGTCCGGCAGGAGGGCATGCGCACACGCCCGGAACCAGGCCCGGCGCCGGACAATCCGCGGGGCGCGCGGCTACGAATGGCATGTATGAACAAACCCAGCATGAAGCCCAGCAAGCGGTCCCGCGGCGCCACAGCCCTGGCCGCGGTGGCCGGAGTGGCTGCGGCCGCCGTCGTCCTGTCCGTCGCGGAACTGATCGGGGCGTTTTTCACCACACGGGCGACGCCCCTGATTGCGCTGGGATCGACGTTCATCGACTTCACGCCGCTGTGGATGAAGAACTTCGCCGTCGAAACGTTCGGCACCAACGACAAGGCCGCGCTGTTCGTCGGCATGGCGGTCACGATCCTGCTCCTGGCGTGCGTGCTCGGCATCGTGGCGTACCGGAAATGGGCCCTGGGGGTGGCAGGGGTGGTGCTGATGGGCGCCGTGATCGTCGGCAGCGTGGTGACGCGGGCCAGCGTCAAGCCGATCGATGCCATTCCCTCCCTGATCGGCACCGTCGCCGGGCTGGTGGTGCTGCGGCTCCTGATCACCCGGCTGTGGCGGATGCAGGAATGGCCGGACCGGGCCGCGGACGTCGCCGCGAAGGAACCCGAGCGTCCGGCGACCACTCGGCGCGGGTTCTTCGCCGCCGCCGGCATCACCGCGGCCGCCTCGGCTGTTGCCGCCACCGGCGGACGCCTGCTGAGCGCGGCCCGCAGCAACGTGGCCGCGGCCCGCGAGTCGCTGCAGCTGCCCGCGCCCGCCAAGGCCGCCGCCGCGGTCCCGGCCGGGGTCCAGTCCAAGGCGCCCGGCGTCACGCCGTGGCTGACCCCGAACAAGGACTTCTACCGGATCGACACGGCGCTGAGCGTGCCGGAGATCAACGTCCAGGACTGGGAACTGCGCATCCACGGTCTCGTGGAACAGGAGGTCCGGCTTACCTTCCAGGACCTGCTCGACGCCCAGCTCATTGAATCCCATGTGTCCCTGACCTGTGTGTCCAACCCGGTCGGCGGCAACCTGGCCGGCAACGCCAAATGGCTGGGCATGCCCATCCGCGACGCCCTGAAGCTGGCCCGCCCCACACAGGGCGCGGACATGGTGCTTTCCACCTCGGCTGACGGCTTCAGCGCCTCGACGCCCCTGGAAGTCCTCCAGGACGACCGCGACGCGATGCTGGCGATCGGCATGAACGGCGAGGCGCTCCCGCTCGAGCACGGCTACCCGGTGCGGATGGTGGTTCCCGGCCTGTACGGCTTCGTCTCCGCCACCAAGTGGGTGGTGGACCTGGAGGTGACCCGGTTCGCGGACAGCAAGGCGTACTGGACCCAGCGGGGCTGGTCCGAACGCGGCCCGATCAAGACCATGGCGCGGGTCGAGGTGCCCAAGTCCTTCGCCAAGGTCCCCGCCGGAAAGATCGCCATCGGCGGCACCGCGTGGGCCCAGACCCGCGGGATCACCAAGGTCGAGGTGCAGATCGACAGCGGGCCCTGGACCGAGGCGGTACTCTCCGACGAGGCCTCCCTCATCACGTGGCGGCAGTGGTCCCTGGACTGGGATGCCACGCCGGGCCCGCACTACATCAAGGTACGCGCCACGGACGGCAAGGGCGAGGTCCAGACGGACAAGCGGGCGGATCCGGTTCCGGACGGCGCCTCCGGCTGGCAGTCGGTGATGGTGACCGTGGAATAACCGGGGTATCAGCACCGGGCACCATAGACTTGCAGCATGGCTTTGAACCCGCATGCAACATTCACAGTCGACTCCGCCGTCGAACTGGCAGTCATCGAACGCAGCGGCTTCGTGGAGTCCCGCCACATCGGCTCGGCCGTGGTGCTGGCCGCGGACGGGACGGCAGTGATCGAGCTCGGCGATGTGAACGCCCCGATCCTTGCCCGGTCCACGCTCAAACCGTTGCAGGCCCTGGCCTCGATGCAGTCCGGCGTACCCCTGCGGGGCGCCCAGGTGGCCATCGCGTGCGGCAGCCACGTCGGATCCCTGGATCACATGGACGTGGTCGAGGGCATGCTCAAGGCGGCCGGGGCCAAGGAAGACCAGCTGCAGTGCCCGGCCGACTGGCCCCAGGATGAGACCGCCCGGAACTGGCTCGTCCAGACCGAGCGGGGCAAGTCCCGGCTGGCCTTCAACTGTTCGGGCAAACACGCCGCGTTCCTTTGGGCGTGCACGGAGAACGGCTGGGACAAGAACAGCTACCTCGAACCCAACCACCCGCTGCAGCAGCGCATCCGCTCCGTGATCGAGGAGTACTGCGGCGAACGCATCACCCACCTGGGCATCGACGGCTGCGGCGCGCCGGTTGCCGCCGTCTCCCTGATCGGCCTGGCCCGGGCCTACTCGAAGCTGGCCAAGGCCCCGGGCGACAAGAACTCGAACGCGCGGGCAGCCACCATTGCCACGTCCATGCTGGACTACCCGTGGGCCGTCCAGGGGCGAGGGCAGGCCAACACGATCGTCATGGACGAACTCGGCATCCTGGCCAAGATCGGCGCCGAGGGCGTCCTGGTCATGGCCACCCGCCAGGGCGTCTCGGTTGCCATCAAGATGCTCGACGGCAACATCCGGGCCACCACACTGGTCGGGCTGACGCTCCTCGCGGCCTCCGGCGCCGTCGAAATCCCTGAAGTGTCCAGCGTCCTGGACAAGGTGGTGGACCCGGTACTGGGCGGGGGACGCCCGGTAGGCAAGATCCGGCTCGGGCGGGCCGTCGCGGCACTGCTGGACTAGGAGACTCGGGAAAGTGGCTGTATCGCGCCGTCGAATCGCCATGGACGAGGGCCGCGCGGCACTCGCCGCGTGGCAGGAAGCCACCGCGACCGCACCGGGCCCGAACGTGCCGGCCGCCGGGGTCCCGGGCTCTGGAGGACCCGGCGCCGTCCCGCGCACCACGATCGCGACGGCGGTGCGATACTGCCTGGAGGAAGTCACCGCGCGGGCGCCCGGGAACTCCGTGGAGGTGCGCGTCCCGCCGTTCGGCGTCACCCAGTGTGTGGAGGGCCCGCGGCACACGCGCGGCACCCCGCCAAACGTCATCGAGTGCGACGCCGACACCTGGCTGGCGATGGTCAGCGGACGATTGAGCTGGGCCGACGCCGTCGCCGCCGGCCGTGTTGCCGCCTCGGGACTGCGCGCGGACCTGTCCGCCCTCCTGCCCCTCTAGGTCACCCGGCGGCGTCCCTCAGGACCCACCAGCCGGGGCCCGCGCCCGCAGTCGTGCCCCCAGCCGCGCCTCAGCCGCGCCCGATGAACGGCATGCCCGCAGCTGTCACCACGAGGGATCCCACGTTGGCCGACGCCGGCATCCCGGCCATCAGCAGCACGGCCCGGGCGGCGTCCTGCACCGCAAAGGTCGGCTCGGCCCGCAGGCTGCCGTCTGCCTGGGCGGTCCCGGAACCGACGCCGATCTCCTCCATGAGCTCCGTCGCCGCGTTGCCGATATCGATTTGTCCGCAGCTGATGCCGAAGCCCCGGCCGTCCAGGTCAATGCTTTTAGTCAGCCCGGTGATGGCGTGCTTGGTCACCGTGTAGGCCACCGTCCGCGGCCGGGGCGAATGCGCCGCGACCGAACCGTTGTTGATGATCCGTCCGCCCTGGGGCGACTGGGCCTTCATGGCCCGGACGGCGGCACCGGCGCAAAGGAGGGACCCCGTGAGGTTCACGGCGACGGTCGCGTCCCAGTCCTCCACGGTGATCTCGTCCACCGCGGCGGCGGGGCCGAACACGCCGGCGTTGTTGAAGAGCACGTCCACGCGCTCCCACTGCCCCAGCGCGGCGGCGAAAAGCCGTTCGACGTCGGCGGGGACGGTGACATCGCACGGGACCGCGAGCGCCTGGCGGTGGCCGGCCGCGGTCTCTCGGAGCGGTTCTTCCCGCCGCCCCGCCAGGACCACCCGGTAGCCCTCGGCCAGCATGAGCCTGGCCACTGCGCGGCCGATGCCGGAACCGGCTCCGGTGACAACGGCGACCCTTCCCGGGGTGTGGTGCTGGCTCATGAGGTCCTCCTCGACGGTTAGGCGCTGCCCGGCCAGCGTACCGCCGAGACGGCACATCACGGCAGTGTTTCGCGTCCGGAACGCCGCGAGCTGTCTCCTCGGGGGCGTCGGCTGGCGGCTGGCGGCGCTTCAGCCCGGCCGCGGGGCGGACGGCCGAGCGGCAGCCGCCTAGCGGGAGTCGTCGCCGCGGTCCCGGGCCTGCCGGCCCGTGCGGTAGCCGGACCAGAACGCCAGCAGGAGCAACCCGATGCTGATCAGCGCGACCCCTGCCCAGATCCACGGGCCCATGACCATGAGCCCCTGCAGCACAACGGGCCCCGTGGCCACCGGAGCATACGCTACCCAGCCAAAGTCCTCCTGCGTCACCGGCTGGGCAAGAAGGGCCAGCCCGGCGAGCAGCATGGCCGCGGCAGTGAGCGGCACCGCCACACGGCCCAGCAGATTCTTCCGGGCACGGCCGGTGTTCCGATTCCCCCGCGGCTCCATGGCCATACTGTAACCGTTCGGCGCGGCGAACCGGCTGGGGAAACGGCCTACTCGATGATCAGGTCAGGTACGGGCCTGCGCCCTCTTGCCCGCCAGCGAGCCCCCCAAGGTGGAGTTTGAGCGCCCGGCACCGCCGCGCCGCCCCCTGATCACCCGGGCGGACGATCCGGGCACGGCGGCCCGGCCATCGGCGCTGCGGTCCCTGATCAGGCCGGTTCCGGCGATTTCCCTTGCCTGGGCGACGCCGGCAACGGCGGCTTTCTTGGTGGGAAACGTCACTGAGACTGCCATCAGTTGCCCTGCCCCGTCCATCATCCGAATGCGGTAGCCGCCCTCGGGCGCGTCCACGAGCTCAAAATATCCCGCCATTTGCAACACTCCTAGTTCCCTCGTATCCCCCGCCGGGATATTAGTAAGTGTACTTATTTTACGGTGCGGGGAAAGTGCTGAAGGTCCCGCCCTTCGTCCGCCGGCGGTCGCCGCGGCGGGGCCGCGGGGGCCACTGCGGTCGCCGCGGCGGGGATCACGGAAGCGGGGTGTCGCTGCGGCGGACGCCGTCTTCATGCAGTTCCAGCGCGCTCATGACGAGGGCGAAGTGGCTAAAGGCCTGCGGCGTGTTGCCCAGCTGCCGGCCGGTCTCGACGCCCCACTCCTCGCTGAGGAGCCCGACGTCGTTGCGCAGCGCCAGCAGGCGCTCGAACAGCTCCCGGGCCTCATGGCGCCGGCCAGCCCCGATCAGGGCCTCGACCAGCCAGAAGGAGCATGCCAGGAACACCCCCTCCTCGCCGGGCAGCCCGTCATCGCTCTGTGCCGGCAGGTAGCGTCGCAGGAAGCCGTCGTGCGTCAACTCGCGCTGGACCGCATCGATGGTTCCGATGATGCGCGGATCATCCGGCGGGAGGAACCCCACCCGGGGCAGCAGCAGGAGGCTCGCATCCAGCTCCGGCCGCCCGTAGGACTGCACGAATGTGTTGCGGTCGGCGTCGAACCCGTTGGCCATGACCTCGGCGTGGATGGCGTCACGCAGCTCCTCCCAACGGTCCGCCGGGCCGGTCAGGCCGAAGTCCCGGACGCCCTTGACCATGCGGTCCGCCGCCACCCAGGCCATCACCTTGGAGTGCGTGAAATGGCGTTGCGGGCCGCGCATTTCCCACAGCCCGTTGTCCGGCTGGCGCCAGGCCGTCTCCAGATGTTCCATGAGGGCCACCTGGACGTCCCAGGCGTCGTCGGTGTGCTTGAGCAGGGAGTTCCGGGTCAGGGACAGGCAATCGAGGACCTCGCCCCAGACGTCGAGCTGCAGCTGGCCGGCCGCACCGTTACCGGTCCGCACCGGAGCGGAGTTTTCGTAGCCCTTCAGCCACGGCAGTTCGAGCTCCGGCATCCGGCGTTCGCCGTGGAGCCCGTACATGATCTGCAGATCCGCCGGGTCCCCGGCGATGGCGCGGAGCAGCCAGTCGCGCCACGCGCCGACCTCCTCCGTGTAGCCCGCGGCGAGCAGCGCCTGCAGCGTGAGCGTGGCGTCGCGGAGCCAGCAGAAGCGGTAGTCCCAGTTCCGGGTACCGCCGATCTCCTCCGGCAGGGACGTCGTGACGGCGGCCACGATCCCGCCGGTCGGGGCAAACGTCAGGGCCTTGAGCGTGATCAGCGAGCGCTGGACGGCGTCGCGGTAGCGCCCGGTGACCGTGCACTTCGCCGACCATCGAAGCCAGAACTCCTCGGTCGACGCCAGGACCGTTTCCGGGTTCACCGACCGCGGCCGGCCGAGGTGGCTGGGGCTCCAGGTCAGCACGAAGGGCACACGCTCCCCGGCCTTGACCGTGAAGTCGCTGACGGTATGCATCCGCTCACCGCGCAGGGGCGCCTCGGTCACCAGGTAGGCGGCATCAGGCCCGGCGACGGCGTGGATCCCGAGCTCGTCGTGGCGGACCCACGGCACAATATGGCCGTAGTCGAACCGGAGCGCCAGTTCGCCGCGCATCCGCACCGTGCCGCGGACACCGACCACGATCCGCACGATATCCGCCACCTCGTCGCGGGGCGGCATGAAGTCAATGATCCTGACCTTGCCCTCGGGCAAATCCCACTCGGTTTCCAGGATCAGCGTGCCCTTGCGGTAGCGGCGGCGCGTGCATTCCCCGCCGCCCGCCGGCGCCAGGAGCCACCGGCCGGCCGCGGGGGAATCGAGGAGGGCGCTGAAGCAGGCCGGCGAGTCGAAGCGCGGCAGGCACAGCCAGTCGATGGAGCCTTCGGTGCTGATCAGGGCAGCGGTGTGCAGATCGCCGACCATTGCGTAATCCTCGATGCGTACCATGACACTTACAGTGCCACACCGCCGTCGCCCCCGGCACGGTAGAGGGAGCACGGTGGAGGGAGCATGGCGTCGGCGGAAGGGGAAGGGGCATGGCAGGGCACGTGGCCGCTGTGCGGATCGGCACATCCGGCTGGAGCTATGACCACTGGGACGGGGTCCTCTATCCGCCGGGCCTGCCAGCCCGGGACAGGCTGGCATATTACGCGGCCCGCTTCGACACCGTGGAATTGAATGCCAGCTTCTACCGCTGGCCGAAAGAGGGCTCGTTCGCCAGCTGGCGCCGCCGCCTGCCCGACGGTTTCGCCCTGTCCGTCAAGGCGCCCCGCGGCCTGACGCACGCCAAGAAGCTTTACGCCCCCGAGGTCTGGGCGGACCGGATCACCCGGTGCTGGCACGAACTCGGCGACAAGCGGGCCGTGCTGCTCGTCCAGCTGCCCCCGGGCTTGGCGCGCGACGACGCCCGGCTGGACTACTTCCTGGCGGCTCTGCCCGGCTGGATCCGCGTCTGTGTGGAGTTCCGCCACCCCAGCTGGGACGACGACGCCGTGTACGCCCTGCTGGAACGTCACGGCGCGGCCTACTGCATCATGAGCGGCGCCGGGCTCCCGTGCGTCCTGCGCGCCACCGCGGCGTTCGTCTATATCCGGCTGCACGGCCCCGACCACGACGTCCTGTACGGCGGATCCTATTCCGATGACGACCTGCGCTGGTGGGCGGACCGGATCCGCGAGTGGCAGGCCGGCGGGAAAGACGCCTACGCGTACTTCAACAACGACGGCGGCGGCAACGCCGTCCGCAACGCCGCCACACTGCGCGGGCTGCTGGGTTAGCCGCCACGCTGGTAATCCGGCGTGGCGGGGGCCCGCGTCCGGGGACCCCGCCGGCACAGCCGGAGCCCGGCACTGTGGGAGAGTGGAGGCATGGAATTGGCCTCGCAACCAGCGCAGCAGCTGCCCGTGTCCGGCAACAGGGCCTTCCGGCTCGCCCACTGGGTGTCGGACACCGTCAACGGGTTCCGGCTCAAGACGGCCCGGCGCTGGAAGTTCAGCCCGCAGACAGTCGCCTATCAGGGCTACGGCTCGACCGAGTGGGTCAGGGTACTGGGCCGCGTGGTCCTCACCAGCCGGCCGGTGCCCGGCGGCAAGGCGGAGCGGCTGGCCCTGAACGGCAACCAGAACTTCCGCGGCTGGCGGGCGTTCACGAGCGTCCCGGTCCAGTTCACCGAGGTGGAGATCCAGATCGGCGGCGTCACCACCCGCGTGCATGCGGACCGCGGCGGCCTGGTGGACACCCTGGTTCACGTGGCGTTGACCCCGGGCTGGCATACGGCCGTGCTGCGCGCCGAGGGAACGGAACCGGTCGAGGCCAGGATTTTCGTGATCTCGCCGGACACCAGGCTCGGCATCGTCTCGGACATTGACGACACCATCATGGTCACCGCCCTCCCCCGGCCCTTCCTGGCGCTGTGGAACACCTTCGTCCTGAACGAACGGGCCCGGATGGCGACACCCGGCATGGCCGTCCTGCTGGATCGGCTCAAGGTGGAGCACCCGGAGGCGCCGGTGATCTATCTGTCCACCGGACCGTGGAACGCAGCTCCCACCCTGGCCCGTTTCATCGCCCGGAACCTCTATCCCTCGGGCGCGCTGCTGCTCACGGACTGGGGGCTGACGCACGACCGCTGGTTCCGCAGCGGCCAGGAACACAAACGGCGGAACCTTGAGCTGCTGGCCCAGGAGTTCCCGAACATGCGCTGGCTGCTGTTCGGCGACAACGGCCAGCACGATGAAGAGATTTACTCCGGCTTCGCGCAGAAGCACCCGGACCAGGTGGCCGCGATCGGCATCCGGCAGCTCTCGGCCAGTGAGGCCGTCTTCGCCGGCGGCCACTCCGACACCAGAGACCACTCGGAGTCCTCCGTCCCGTGGTTCTATTCGCCCGACGGCGCGGGGCTCGCCAAGGGCCTGCAGGACCTGGATCTGCTCTAGGTTGACCCGGCTTGAGGGGCGTCAGCTCGCCGGGTGCGGCTCTCCGACGTCGGCGGTTTCGTCCTGCCCGCCGGCGCCGCCGGGCTGCGCTGCGCTGCCGGGCTCTCCGGCGGACGCCGAGCTTCGGGCCGCAATGACCTCCTGGAGCCAGTAGTAGGAGGCCTTCGGCGTGCGGACCTGGGTATCGAAATCGACGTGCACCAGACCGAACGGCTGCTTGTAGCCGGCGGACCACTCGAAGTTGTCCATGAAGGACCACACATAGTAGCCGCGAAGGTCGATGGCCTCGGCGGCGCCGCCGGGACGTGTCGCTTCCAGGGCCGTGCCGATGTGGTCTGCAAGGTAACGCAGGCGCCGTTCGTCCGGGATTATCCGTTGGTCCGCCCCGACAGGCTGGACCACGACGTCCTCGAAACTGGCCCCGCCCTCGGTGATGAAGACCGGGGGCAGATCCGGGTAGCGGTCGGCCATCTCGGCCAGGGCGACGGACATGTATTGGGGCTTGACCGGCCAGCCGTAGGCCGTGGTCTCGGTGTCCGGGAACTGCGCGATGTGGAAGGGCGCACCGGGTGTCCCACTGAGGTCGTCCCCCATGGCCTCGGCCATGCCGGGCGGCACGGCCCCCTCACCCGGACCCGCCCCGACAAGGGTGGGCATGTAGTAGTTCAGGCCGTAGAAATCCAGGGGCTGGGAAATCAGCTCCATGTCTTCGCTGGACGGGCTGAAGGACGACGAAAAGAAGGTGGCGGCCCGGATGACATCCGGGTATTTGCCGAGCAGCACCGGATCGGCGTAGAGCCGGTTCTGCGCCACATCCATGAGTCCGGCACTGACCTTGTCCAGCGGGTTCGCGGTGGCCGGGACCATCGGTGAGTAAACGTTGGTGATGCCGATGTCGCCCGGCACCTTGGCGGCGCGCAGCGCCTGGAGCGCCAGGCCGTGGCCCAGCAGTTGGTGGTGCACGCTGGGGAGGGCCTTGAGCATGAGGGCCTCCCCGGGCGCGTGCATGCCCAGGGCGTAGCCGTTGGTGGTGACTGTGGCGGGCTCGTTGACAGTCACCCAGCGCCTCACGCGGTCCCCGAAGGCAGCCGCGGCGATGGCGGCGAAGTCCCCCAGCCGGTAGGCCGTGTCACGGTTCATCCAGCCGCCGGCCTCATCCAGGGGCAATGGGGTGTCCCAGTGGTAGAGCGTGGCCATGGGGGAAATGCCGTTGGCGAGCAACAGGTCGATCAGCCGGTCGTAGAAGTCCAGCCCGGCAGGGTTCGCGGGCCCGCTCCCGCCGGGCTGGATCCTGGACCAGGACAGCGAAAACCGGTACGAGTCGATCCCCAGCTCCTTCATCAGAGCCACGTCCTCGGGCATCCGGTGGTAGTGGTCGCAGGAAACGGCCGGACTCTGGTCCTCCACGATCGAACCCGGCTTCGCGGCGAAGACATCCCATCCGGAAGGGCCGCGGCCGTCTTCATCGAGTGCACCCTCGATCTGGAAGGCGGAGGTCGCCACACCCAGGGTGAAGCCGGGCGGAAGAAGGGAAGCCAGATCCTTGGCGGAAGCGTTCATCGACGGGGACCTCTATGTAGTTTCGGTGGTTGGTTGACTGATTTTAGGCTCCCCCGGGGGTGAGCGCCACGACCCTGGCCGTTTGACGGACGCGATGCCAACGGCCACTGTTGATCGGTGCACGTGAAAATTGAACAAGGCGTCAACCGCCGGCCGCCATCGGCGCCGCCCAGCCCCGGCCGGCAGACGGCAGCCCTCCTTTGCTTCCTGGCGGTCTCCCATGGGGTGTCCTTCGTGGCGTCGCTGGTCATTATCGGCAACGCCGGCGGCTGGTACGCGGCGGCAGAGAAGGCTCCGTGGACTCCGCCGGGCTGGGCCTTCGGAGCGGTCTGGACGGTGCTCTACACGACAATGGCAGTGGCGGCGTGGCTCGTCTGGCGCCGGGAAACAGGACTTCGCTCCGGGCGCGGCCGGGGGGCCATGACCGTCTACGCCATCCTGCTGCTCGTCAACCTCGCCTGGGCGCCCCTGTTCTTCGGCATGTACCCCATGGCCGGCGGGGCCGCGCTCTGGCTGGCCCTGCTGCTCATCGCCGTCCATGCGGTGGCCGCCGCCGTCACGGTGGTCCGGTTCGGCCTGATCAGCCGGGCAGCGGGCCTGCTCATGCTGCCGTACCTCTCCTGGATCGTGTTCTCGCTGAGCCTGAACGCCTATGCCGCCGCCAGCAACTGATCCTGGCATCTGCTGGTCCCTGCCGTTCAGAACAGCGACGTCTCCGGCCCGAACAGGAAGACTTTGGCGTGCTCCACGGCCTTGCGGAAGGCATCGTTCCGCAGCGTCACGAGCTGCTCAGCCTCATCCAGCGAGGGTTCCAGATACTCCGTGAAGCCGGGCCTCAGCACCCAGATATCACCCGCGGGCGGCAGGTAGAACACGCCGAAGGACCGGTGCTGGCTGTCTTCATCTGTCCAGACCGGGACCACCGCCAGCGCCGCACCCGTGTCGATGTTGATCCATTGCGCACGGGGCAACGGGGCCTCATGCGCCTCCGGGTCCAGGAACGGCGCCGTTCCCTCGCCCCAGCGCGCTTCGAAGCGCTCGTGGAACACCGGCATAAGGTGCGAATCGTAGCGGCGCCATGCGCTCATGGCTGGTCTCCTCCTCAGTGGATGGGGCTGCTGGATGTAACTGCTGGGGGGGTTCCTGCCCGGGTCAGCGGCCTGGCCAGGAGAGTTTCCCCGTCACGGCCCGGGTTCCCAGCGGACGGGGAGCACGCGCACAAGGGGATCCCGACGCCGGATGATGCGCACCGGGATGTCGCGGCTGCCTTGGCCGGCATGGTCGTTCCGGTGCTGGAAGGTGTCGTCCTCGACGGCCTCGACGGCGGAACGCCAGCGGCCGGCGTCGTACTCCGCCCGGCTCCTGGCATCCCGCAGCACGGCGAAAGCGTGCAGAATGGCGCCGACATCGGGAGGATCGACGTCAGACTGGCCGACGTCGGGATGGTGCCGGCGCATCAGCGCCCGGAAGGCGCGGCCAATCTCCTGCCGGCCCGCCTCCGGCGAGACGTGCAATAGCGCGTAGTAGCCTCGGGGATCAGGGTTCCTGCCGGGCATGATCGGCCTCCGTTGCATGGAGCCGGAGCCGGAGCCGGAGCGACGCTGCGGGCGCCGCGCCGGCCCGGGGGCTACTTCCCGATCTCCTGCATCTTGTCCTGCGAACGGGTGACTTCAATCTTCCGCGGCTTGGCCGCCTCCGCCACCGGGATGCGGAGCGTCAGGACGCCGTCGGCGTAGTTCGCCTTGACGTTCTCCGTATCCAGGGTGTCGCCGAGGATCAGCTGGCGGCTGAACACTCCACGGGGACGCTCCGAGACCATCAGTTCCACGTCGGGCTGCACCGGATCGCGCCGTTCCGCCCGGACCGTCAGGACATTGCGCTCAATGTCGAGCCCGATCGAGTCGACATTGACCCCCGGAAGATCGAAGGCGACGACGAATACGCCGTCTTCCTGCCATGCGTCCATGGGCATGGGCGCGGGGCGTGCCACCGTCCCGAACACCTGCTGGGCAAGCCGGTCGAAGTCACGGAACGGGTCCGTCCGAATCAACATCATTTCCCACTCCTTCAGCGAGACTTGATCTGCATTCCTTCTACAACCCACCTCAAGTTTTCTGTGGTGGCGGGTATAGATTTTTTATAGCACCGGTGAAACACTGATGCAAGGGAATTTCCGGCCGGAACGGGAGGAAGACCATGGCGGACCGAGGCGCGAATTCAGGCCTGTACGCCATCTCGGTCGTGGCGCAGCTGGTGGGCACGGGGCAGCAGAATATCCGGCTCTACGAGCGCCGGGGGCTCCTCGCACCGGACCGCACCGCGGGTGGCACCCGGCAGTACAGCGACGCAGACCTTGTGGTGCTGCGGCGGATCGGCCAGCTCCTGGCAGAAGGGCTTAACCTGGCCGGCGTGGCCAAGGTGATGGAACTCGAGGCCGCCAACGCCCGGCTGCGGGCCGAACTCAAGCTGGCGCGCAGCCGCTGACGGTGCTCAGTCCTGGCTGGTGTCGGCGGTGGAGAGCGTCCCGGTGACCTGTTCGCCCGGAATCCGCGCCGTCCGCCAGGTGTCCAGCGCAATGACGCCGCCCAGGATCACGAGCGAGATCGAGAAGGCGCCCAGGGCATCGGTCATCCAGTGGTAGCCGAGGTACAGGCGGCTGACGGCGGCGAAGAAGATGCCGATCCCCGCCACAATGAAGGCGATAACAGCGGACATGGGGTTCTTCCGGCGCGAAAAGACCAGGTACGTGGTCACCAGCAGGAAGTCGCACGCACCCAGGACGTGGCCGGACGGAAACGAGAACGTGGAGTCTGCGCCGAAGAGCATGAGGTCGATCGGAGGCCGGTGGCGTTCGACGATGTGGCCGATAATCTGCGCCAGAATGACGCCGGTCAGCATGGCACCGGCCAGGAGCATCGGCCGCCAGGCATGCTTGGCGATCAGGCCCCAGGCCACCGTCACGATCAGGACGATGATTGGCAGGCCGATGGGGCCGAAGACGATCGCCAGGATGATCATGATGATGGTGGTGGGTTCCGCGCGCAGGGTCAGGAGCCAGGTCCGCACGGGCTCATCCGCCGCCGAGATGCCGGCGTGCTGCAGGACTCCGGCGAGGATTACCACGAACAGCACGGCGCCCGCGATCATCAGCACGACGGCGGTCCGGTAGAGATTCCGGCGCGCCGTCACGCTCATGAAGCGCTCCTCCACGACGAACTTTTCGTGGAAGGTCCGCCACCGTCCCTGGGGTTTGCCTGCTTGAGCCTGTGCCATGTCGCTGTGCCGCCTTTGCGCCGTGTTGTGGATGGTCCCCGTTGAAGATTATCCCTGTTATTTACCGGGCGGCGGGCACATGGGCCGCCCGGGCTTCCCGCGGGAGGGTCCCGGGCCGGCGGCCGGTTGCGTAACCCGCCGGCCGGACAGGGCAGGGCCTTGCTGTGAGCCGGTTCACAGTGTAGCCTCCAACACAACTTGTGATGCTTATAAAGCAACTCTTAGGAATCAATGATGAGCTGGATGGAGAACAACATGGTCGAGGAAAAGCCTGACGGCGCCGGCGCAGGGCGGAACCGCGGCAAGGTCACCGACGTGGAGACCTACGGCATTGAGCGGATCCCCGAAAAGGACCGCAATGCCAGCGCCTTTGACTTGTTCAGGGTTTCGTTCGGCGGAGCCAACACCTTTGCCACCGCCTTCCTGGGCGCATTTCCGATCCTGTTCGGCCTGTCGTTCTGGCAGGGGCTCGCCGCTACGGTGACGGGCCTGGTTGTCGGCGCCCTCCTGCTGGCGCCCATGGCCGTCTTCGGCCCCACGAACGGAACCAACAACGCGGTGTCCTCCTCCGCCCACCTGGGCGTGCACGGCCGGGTGGTCGGATCATTCCTGTCACTGCTGACCGCGCTGGCATTTTTCTCCATCTCGGTCTGGAGCTCCGGCGATGCCCTGGTCGGCGGGCTGAACCGGCTCGTTGGCCTGCCGCAGGACATGGGCTCGTTCGCCGTCGCCTACGGCCTCTTCGGTGGACTCGTTCTGGTGGTCTGCGTCTACGGGTTCAAGTTCATGCTGCTCGTGAACAAGATTGCCGTCACCGCGGCCACCCTGCTGTTCGTTGTCGGGTTCATCGCCTTCGCGGGCGACCTCAACCTGAACTTCGAGGGTGCCTTCGGCACCGGATTCGACGGCGTCGGCGTCGCAGGGTTCATCCCGGCGTTCATTGGCGCGGCACTGATCGTCATGTCCAACCCCATCTCCTTCGGCGCGTTCCTGGGCGACTGGGCGCGCTACATCCCCACCGCCACCCCGAAGCGCAAAGTCATGGGCGCGGCGCTGCTGGCCCAGCTGGCCACCCTGATTCCGTTCGTCTTTGGCCTGGCCACGGCGTCCATCATCGCCACCAAGGCGCCGGAATTCATGGACCCGGCGGCGCCGAACTACGTCGGCGGCCTGCTGGCCGTCTCCCCGGCCTGGTACTTCATCCCGCTCTGCGCCATCGCCCTGATCGGCGGCATGTCCACCGGGGCGTCCTCGCTGTACGGGACCGGCCTTGACTTCAGCAGCGTCTTCCCGAGGTTCAACCGGGTCCAGGCCACCCTGTTCATCGGGGTCCTGGCGATCGCCTTCATCTTCGCCGGCCGCTTCGCCTTCAACCTCGTCCAGAGCATTTCCACGTTCGCCACCCTGATCGTGACCTGCACCGCGCCCTGGATGGTGGTGATGATCATCGGTTTCATCACCCGCCGCGGCTGGTACGACGCCGACGCCCTCCAGGTGTTCAACCGGCGCCAGACCGGCGGACGGTACTGGTTCAACCACGGCTGGAACCTGCGCGGCATGACGGCCTGGCTGGTCAGCGCCGCCGCCGGGCTGAGCATGGTGAACATGCCCGGCCAGTTCCAGGGGCCCCTGGGCAACCTGGCCGGCGGCGTGGACATCAGTCTGCCGGCATCGCTCGGGCTTGCAGCCGTCCTCTACCTCGGGCTGCTGTGGATCTTCCCGGAGCCGCGCGGAGTGTTCCCGGCCGCCGGGCCGCGCTGGATCCCCTCGAAGGACACCCCGGTGCCGCCGGTCATCGATGCGGCTGGAAACACCGTCGCTGCCGGAACACCGGAGGCAGCCGCGCCGGACTTGCACGGCGACTTCGACACGGAACTGGTGGGCCAGCGGTGACGTGGTTCGATCTCAGCGTTCCGCTGCGCACCGGAATGCCTGTCTATCCCGGCGACCCGGAGGTCCGGATCGCATCGGCACTGACCGTGGAGGCCGACGGCGCCAACGTGCTCTCGCTCGGGCTGGGCTCCCATTCGGGTACCCACGCCGACGCACCCCTGCATGTGGGCGACGGCTGGGCAGCTTTGGACGAATTGCCGTTGTCCCTTTTCGGCGGCGTCGCCGAAATCGTGGATGTCCGGGACGTGGCCCGCGGCGGCGCCATCACCGCCGCGCACCTGGCGGGGATCGCCCCGGCGGGCTCCGCCGGAAATCCTGCGGAACCTGGAAATCCGGACAATCCCGATAAGATCCTCCTGCTGCACACCGGCTGCGCAGCAGCGTGGGGAACGGAGGAGTACCTCAAGCACCCATGGCTGGAGGCTGCGGCGGCGCAACTGATCGTGGACCGCGGCTACCGCGCCGTAGGCCTGGATGCCCTCAGCGTGGATCCAACCTCCCCCGGCGCCACGCACGGCGACCAGCAGGGCAACCAGCACGGCAACCCGGCCGGCGGCGGCTTCCCCGCCCACGACATCCTGGCCGGGAACGGCTGCATCATCGTGGAAAACCTCACCGGACTGGAGCAGGTCCAGCGGGCCACAGACGCAGGATCCGACGTCGAGCTCTTCCTCTTTCCCCTCAATATCCCCGGGGCCGACGGCGCCCCGATCCGGGCCGTGGCCCGGCCGCTGCCGGCTGCGGTGCTGCAGCCGGCAGCGCCCCGCGCCCTCAGCCGCGAAGAGGTCCAGGAGGCAGCCGACCGCCTGGTCGCCGCCTTCGCCGCCACGGACACCGAGGCCTACTTTGCGGCCTTCAGCCCGGAGGCGACCTTCATCTTCCATCCGGAAGCCCAGCGCCTTGGGTCCCGCTCCGCCTACCGCACCCTTTGGGACAGCTGGCTCGCCGGTGGTTGGCGTGTGCTCGAATGCCGGAGCAGCCAGCAGGATATCCAGCTCCTCGGGGCTACCGCGGTGTTTTCGCACCGCGTGGCCACGACGGTCCGGGTTGACCGGGACGGTGGCCGCGATACGAGCGATGAACGGGAGACCATCATCTTCTCCCGCGCCTCCGACGGCGGCATTGTTTGCGTCCACGAGCATCTTTCGGCCTGCCCGCAGTGATGCCGGGTGATTAGACTCACTGGGACCACCCGGGCCTGGGTGGATCTGCAGGTCAGCCGCCCGGGCCGCAATCTGCGGGCATTTGGCGTCCGCACGGGCCACGCGCACATGCGGCGTGGTGATTTGACGGGCCAATAAATATGACGTTACTGTTCCTGAATCCATTGGGGCCGACTAGAAGCACTCCAAGAAAGACAGAGCGATGACCACCATTACCGAGCCCATTGAGATCCAGGTCGACAACCGGCGCGTGCTCGACGACCGACTCAACGACGCCGTCCGCGGGCTGCAGCAGCTCGCCATGACAACCGGGACGCACGGCATTTTGCTCACGCGGCACAAGCCGGGCCACTACACCGCGGCCCTCTCCGACCAGGTCCCCTTCGGCATGACCCGGGAACAGGTTCACTAAGCAACCAGCAAACCGGACGCTGAGAGCCGGACTCAAAAGAGCCAGGTCCCGGGCGGCTGAGCATCGACTCGCCGCCCGGGACCTTTTTGGTGTTTCAGGCACTGCCATCCGTCAGTGCCAGTTACCGGTCGTCGGGTTACCAGTCATGGACGGTGCCGTCGACGAGGCGGTTGTAGGGCAGGTAGGCCTGCTGGTAGGGGAACGCGGCGGCGGCTTCTTCGTTGAATTCCACGCCGATGCCGGGCGCCTCGCCCGGGTGCAGGTAGCCGTCGACGAAGGTCATGGATTGTTCGAAGACCTCGTTGGTCGCATCCGAGTGCTGCATGTATTCCTGGATGCCGTAGTTGTGGATCGCCAGGCCCACGTGCAGCTGCGCGGCGAACCCGACCGGGGAGAT
>NZ_JBFTRB010000022.1:0-82248 GCF_056399305.1 Arthrobacter sp. 01N444 | reverse complement strand
AACCTGACGATCGTCTCGTCCCGGTCGGCCTGGGTGGCCTGGTCCATGCCGGGGGCGAAGTGCAGCGCGTAGTAGAGCACGGCCGGGATGATGCCGGCGGCGCCGTTCGTGGGGGCGGTGACGACGCGGCCGCCGGAGGCGTTTTCCTCGTTTACGGCCAGCGCGATCAGGTTGACCCATTCCTGCCAGTACTTCGGGTCCCGGTAGTCGGGGTCCTGTCCGCGGGTTTCCTTCATGAGCCGTTCGTGCCAGTCCGGGGCCCGGCGGCGGACCTTGAGCCCGCCGGGCAGCAGCCCGGTGCGTTTGAGGCTGACCTCGACGCAGCCTTCCATCACCGAGTAGATGTGCAGCAGCCCGTCGCGGATTTCCGCTTCGGTGCGGGAGGCGCGCTCGTTGACGAACATGATCTGCCCGATCGAGAGGCCCTTGGACTGGCAGCGGCCCAGCAGTTCCGCGGCCGTGCGGAACGGCAGCGGCAGTTCCTTCTTCGACTCGTCGAGTTCCTTCAGGGCCGCGTCCTCCTCGCCCTCGCGGACAATGAAGCCGCCGCCGACGGAGAAGAACGTGGCGCGGTGGAGGACTTCGCCTTCGGCGCCGGAGACCGTGAACGTCATGCCGTTGGTGTGCCGGGGCAGGATGGTCAGCGGCCGCAGGATCATGTCCTTCACCCCGTACGGCAGGGCGACCGAGCCGGCCAGCTGCAGAGTGCCGGTCTCAGCGATCGTGGCCAGCCGTTCCTCCACTTCCTCGGGCAGGATCAGTTCGGGGTGGAAGCCTTCCAGGCCGAGCAGGATCGCGGTCATGGTGCCGTGCCCGTGGCCGGTGGCGGCCAGGGAACCGTACAGGTCCACGCGCAGCGACGCTACCTTCTCCAGGTTCCCGGAGGCCTTGAGTTCCTCGGCGAAGAGGGCGGCGGCCCGCATGGGCCCCACGGTGTGTGAGCTGGATGGCCCTATTCCGATGGAAAAGAGGTCGAAGACTCCAACAGCCATTGTCGGTTCCTAACTAGGTCTTGCTGTGGCCCGGCAGAGGGTCCTGCCGGAAGGCGCTGCGGGCGCTGGTTGGCGGCCGCATGCCGGATGCACGACGCCGGGCGGCGGCTTGTGGCGGCAACCCGGCGTCGTGATCTGTACTGCTGTTAGTTCTGTACTGCTGCTACTTCAGTCTTACGTCGCCTGGGCGAGGTTTTCAACCGAGGGGTAGAGCGGGTGGGCGGCGGCGAGGGCCTCCACCCGGGAACGGAGACCGGAGAGGTCCGCGCCGGCGTCGGCGATCAAAGCCTCGGCGATGATGTCGGCAACCTCGGCGAAGGCCGCCTCGCCGAAGCCGCGGGTCGCCAGCGCCGGGGTGCCGATCCGCAGCCCGGAGGTGACCATCGGCGGGCGCGGATCGAACGGCACAGCGTTGCGGTTGACGGTGATGTCGATCGCCGCGAGCCGGTCCTCGGCTTCCTGCCCGTTCAGCTCACACTCGCGCAGGTCCACCAGGACCAGGTGCACGTCGGTGCCGCCGGAGATCACGTTGATGCCCTTGGCGGTCACGTCCGGCTGGACCAGGCGCTCGGCGAGGATCCGGGCGCCGGCCAGGACGCGTTCCTGGCGCTCCCTGAACTCCTCGGACGCGGCGATCTTGAACGCCACGGCCTTGCCCGCGATGACGTGCTCCAGCGGCCCGCCCTGCTGGCCGGGGAACACCGCGGAGTTGATCTTCTTGGCGATCTCGGCGTCGTTGGACAGGATGATGCCGCCGCGCGGACCGGCAAGGGTCTTGTGCGTCGTGGAGGTGGTGACGTGCGCGTGCGGGACCGGGGACGGGTGCAGCCCGGCCGCGACCAGCCCGGCGAAGTGCGCCATGTCCACCATCAGGTAGGCGCCCACCGAGTCGGCGATCCGGCGGAACTCGGCGAAGTCCAGCTGCCGGGCGTACGCGGACCAGCCGGCAACGATCAGCGCCGGCTTGTGCTCCAGGGCCAGGGCCTCGACCTCGGCCATGTCGATCCGGTGGTCCTCCTCACGGACCTGGTACGGGATCACGTTGTAGAGCCGGCCGGAGAAGTTGATCCGCATGCCATGCGTCAGGTGCCCGCCGTGCGCCAGGTTCAGGCCCATGATGGTGTCGCCCGGCCGGATCAGGGCATGCATCACGGAGGCGTTGGCCTGCGCGCCGGAGTGCGGCTGCACGTTGGCGTACCCCGCGCCGAACAGGGCCTTGACCCGATCGATCGCGAGCTGTTCGATCACATCAACGTGCTCGCAGCCACCGTAATAGCGCTTGCCCGGGTAGCCCTCGGCGTACTTGTTGGTCAGCACGGAGCCCTGCGCCTGCATCACAGCCTTGGCGGTGTGGTTCTCCGAGGCGATCATCTCCAAACCGTCCCGCTGCCGGGTCAGTTCGGCGTCGATCTTCGCGGCGATCTCCGGATCCAGCGCGGACAGGTCCGCGTCCAGGCTCGGCGAAACGACCTGCTCAAACGCCAGCGTCTGGGTGCCCGCGGCCGCCGTTGCGCCGCTCACAGCTCGCCACCGTTCTTGGACGCGTACTCCTGGGCAGAAAGCAGCGGGCCGTCGGACTCGGCAGCGACCTTGAAGAGCCAGCCGGCACCGTACGGGTCGCTGTTGATCAGCGCGGGGTCATCGACGACGGCGGGGTTGATTTCGGTGACCTCGCCCGTGACCGGGGCGTAGAGGTCCGAGACGGACTTGGTCGATTCGACCTCGCCGCAGGTCTCCCCCGCGGTCACGGCGGAGCCGACCTCCGGCAGGTCAACGTAGACGATGTCGCCGAGGGCATCCGTGGCGACGGCGGAGATGCCGATGGAAACAACGTTTCCGGCCTCGCGGGCAACCCACTCGTGCTCGTCGGAGTACTGCAGTTCAGGGGCAACTTTTGCCATGTGTTTTTCCTTTACGTTTGAAAAGTCGTGGGCCACAACAATTGTGGTGGGTTGGGTGGCGGATGAGGCAATTCCTCCGCGTGCTCGCTCGTCCCTCGCTTAGACGCACGCTTCCGGAATCCCCTCACCCGGCGCTATTCAGTTCAGTTTTTGGGGCCAGCCGTTTCCCCGGAAGAAACAGTGGCTTTTCGATATCTTCCAGAGCCGGGGTGCTCCGAGGCTTCAAGGGTGTCATCAAGCTCAACCCCCAATGATCGGGCTTGGGACAGTCCTACCCCGCGGCAGGCGCTACATCCCCCAGCACTTTTGCTTTCGAAGGCGCCCCAAACGACGCTTGGAACTCGAGGTGAGTTGAACCCGAGGTGAGCTGCAGGGCCCCTTCGGGCCCGACATCCGGGAGCATGCGTCTAAGGGAGCGTTACGTCCGCTCAGCGGGCGTCTTCGCGACCGAGCATGCAGAGGATGCCGGGTCCGACGGGCTGACGCAACCACAGTCACGCAGCCCCCGGGACAGCTTCGGCTACTTTTGGCGCTTGTAGAAAGGCAGTGCGACAACTTCGAAGGGTTCGGCCTTGCCGCGGAGGTCGATGTCCAGTGCGGTGCCGGGCTCGGTGAATTCGACGTCGACATAGGCCATCGCGACCGGGTAGCCGAGGCTCGGGCTGGGCTGGCCGGAGGTGACTTCGCCGACGACGTTGCCGTCCTTGAGGACCGGGTAGTGGCCGCGGCCGGCCCGGCGCCCGAGGCCCTTGAGCCCGACGAGCTTGCGGCCCGTCGTGGCGCCGGCGCCGGTTTCCTTCTTGGCGGCCAAGGCGGCCTTGCCGATGAAGTCGCCTTCCTTGGACAGGGCGACGACGGGGCCCAGGCCGGCGGCGAACGGATCGCCCTCCAGGGAGAGCTCGTTGCCGTAAAGCGGCATGCCGGCCTCGAGACGGAGCGAATCGCGGGACGCGAGCCCGGCGGGGGTCAGCTCGCCGTCCTCTGCGATGGCGACGAGCGCCTGCCAGAGGGCGGCGGCGGCGTCGTTCGCGACGAAGATCTCGAAGCCGTCTTCACCGGTGTAGCCGGTGCGGGCCAGCAGGAGGTCCTGGCTGGCTCCAGCGAACATGAACGGGACGTCCACGGCGGCGTAGTACTTCAGGCCGGTGACGAGCTCGTGCTGCGCGGCGGGGACCAGGCGCAGCAGGATCTCCTGGGCCTTGGGTCCCTGCACGGCGATCAGCGAGGTCTCAGCAGAGGCGTCCTGGACGGTGACGTCGAATCCGCCGTCCTTTCCGGAACCGGCGCGCTCGGCCAGGGCCGCGGCGACGACCTTCGCGTTGCCGGCGTTGGGGACCACAAGGAATTTCTGGTCGCCGCGGCGGTAGGTGATGAGGTCATCGATGATGCCGCCGTCCTCGTTGCAGATCAGCGAGTACTTGGCCTTGCCAATGGCCATCGCCGAGATCTTGCCCACGAGGGCGTAGTCCAGGAAGGCTGCGGCGTCGGGGCCGGTGACCCAGACTTCGCCCATGTGGGAGAGGTCGAACAGGCCCGCGGACTTGCGGACGGCGTGGTGCTCGGCGAGTTCGGAGCTGTACTTCAGCGGCATCTGCCAGCCGCCGAAGTCCGTGAAGGAGGCGCCGAGCTTCTTGTGCTCTTCGTAAAGTGCCGTGTAATTCTCATTCATCGGTGGCTGTCCCTAGCTGTCAGAGTCGGAGTTGGCGGAGTCGTCGGAGTGGACTGCTGTGTCTTCTTCGAAGGCCTCGAGGGGCGGGCACGAGCAGATCAGGTTGCGGTCCCCGGCTGCGCCGTCGATGCGGCCGACGGGCGGGAAGTACTTGTCCTGCTTGAGCGTGTGGACCGGGAAGACGGCCTGCTCACGCGGGTACTCGCGGGTCCAGTCGGTGCTGATCACGGCAGCGGCGGTGTGCGGGGCGTTGCGCAGCGGGCTGTGCTCCACGGTGAAATCGCCGTTGGCCACCTGGTCGATCTCGGCGCGGATGGCGACCATGGCCGTGATGAAGCGGTCGATCTCGCCCAGGTCCTCGGATTCGGTGGGCTCCACCATCAGGGTGCCGGCCACCGGGAACGCCAGGGTGGGGGCGTGGAAGCCGTAGTCGATCAGGCGCTTGGCCACGTCCTCGGCGGTCACGCCGGTCTTGGCCGTGAGTTCGCGCAGGTCCAGGATGCACTCGTGGGCCACCAGGCCGCCTTCGCCGGTGTAGAGCACCGGGAAGGAGTCGTTGAGGCGGGCCGCGATGTAGTTCGCCGCGAGCAGCGCGGACTTGGTCGCCTCGGTGAGGCCGCGGCCGCCCATCAGCTTCACGTAGGCCCAGGAGATCGGCAGCACGCCGGCCGAGCCGTAGCGGGAGGCGGAGATCGGGGTGCCGTCGGCGCCGTTGGCGGGATCAGCAGCGTTGCCCGGCATGAACGGGGCCAGGTGCGCCTTGGCCGCGACCGGGCCGACGCCCGGTCCGCCGCCGCCGTGCGGGATGCAGAAAGTCTTGTGCAGGTTCAGGTGCGAGACGTCGCCGCCGAACATGCCGGGCTGGGCCAGCCCGACCAGGGCGTTGAGGTTGGCGCCGTCGATGTAGACCTGGCCGCCGGCGGCGTGGACCGCGTCGCATACCTCGCGGACATCGGCGTCGTACACCCCGTGCGTGGACGGGTAGGTGATCATGATGCAGGACAGCGCATCCTTGTGCAGCTCGATCTTGGCGGTCAGGTCCGCGTGGTCGATCGTGCCGTCCGAAGCCGTGGCCACGACCACGACCTTCATGCCGGCCAGCACGGCGGAGGCGGCGTTGGTGCCGTGCGCGGAGGCCGGGATCAGGCAGACGTTGCGCTGGGCATCGCCGCGGGAGAGGTGGTAGCCGCGGATCGCCAGCAGCCCGGCGAGCTCGCCCTGGGAACCGGCGTTGGGCTGGATGGAGACCTGGTCGTAGCCGGTGATCTCGGTCAGCTGGCCTTCGAGGTCCTCGATCAGTTCACGCCAGCCGGCGGTCTGGGATTCCGGGGCGAACGGGTGGATGGAGGCGAACTCCGGCCAGGAGATGGCTTCCATCTCGGCGGTGGCGTTCAGCTTCATGGTGCACGACCCCAGCGGGATCATGGTCCGGTCCAGGGCAAGGTCGCGGTCCGAGAGGCGACGGATGTAGCGCAGCAACTGGGTCTCGGAACGGTGCGTGTTGAACACCGGGTGCTGCAGGTAGTCGGAGGTGCGCTCGACGGCGGGGTCCAGGCCGAACGCAGTGTCCGTGCCTGCAGCCGCGGCAGTCACGGACGCGCCGAACGCGGCTATGACGTCGGCGACGACGGCAACCGTCGTGGCCTCGTCGGCGGAGATGCCGACGGTGTCGGCGTCGATGGCGCGCAGGTTGACGCCCTTGGCGTCGGCTGCCGCGATGATCTCAGCTGCCCGGCCCGGCACGGAGACGGTGATGGTGTCGAAGAAGGAGGTGTGCAGCACATCCAGGCCGGCGGCCTTCAGGGAGGCGGCGATGGTCTTCGCGTGGACGTGGACCGACTGGGCGATTGCCTTCAGCCCGTCCGGGCCGTGGTAGACGGCGTAGAAGGAAGCCACGATGGCCAGCAGGGCCTGGGCGGTGCAGATGTTGGAGGTGGCTTTCTCGCGGCGGATATGCTGCTCGCGGGTCTGCAGGGCCAGGCGGTAGGCGGGAACGCCGGCGTTGTCCTTGGAGACACCCACGAGGCGGCCGGGCATGGAGCGCTCGAGCCCCTTCTGGACGGCCATGTAGGCAGCGTGCGGTCCGCCGAAGAACAGCGGCACGCCGAAGCGCTGGGCGGATCCGACGGCGATGTCAGCGCCCTGCTCGCCCGGGGACGTGATCAGGGTCAGGGAGAGGAGATCTGCCGCGACGGTGACGAGGGCGCCGCGTTCCTTGGCGTCGGCGATCACGGCGGTGTGGTCGAACACGCGGCCGGAGACGCCCGGCTGCTGCAGGACGACGCCGTTGATGACGCCGTCGGGCAGGCCCTTGGAGAGGTCGGCGACCTCGACCTCGAAGCCGAGGGCCTCGGCGCGGCCCTTGACGATCGCGATGGTCTGGGGCAGGCAGTCGGCGTCGAGGACGGTCTTGCCGTCGTGCGCCGTCTTGTTCTTATTCGCGCGGCGCATCATCAGCACGGCCTCGGCCACGGCGGTGGCTTCATCCAGCAGGGAGGCGTTGGCGATCGGCAGGCCGACCAGGTCCTGGACCATGGTCTGGAAGTTCAGCAGCGCCTCCAGCCGGCCCTGGGAGATCTCCGGCTGGTAGGGCGTGTACGCGGTGTACCAGGCCGGGGCTTCGAGGATGTTGCGGCGGATCACCGGCGGGGTGAGCGTGTCGTAGTAGCCCTGCCCGATCATCTGCACGGCAGTCTTGTTCTTCGACGCCAGCTTGCGCAGCTCGGCGAGGACTTCGACCTCGCTCAGGGCCGCGGCGAGCGCGAGGTCGGCGTCCTGGCGGATGTCCTTCGGAACGGCGGTGTCCACCAGGGCGTCGACGGTGTCGTAGCCGACAGCCTTCAGCATGGCGTCGACGTCGGCCTGGCGGCGCGCGCCGATATGCCGGTCAACGAAGGACGTGGAGGCTGGGGTAACAGTCACAAGGAACTCCATAACTCAGGCGGCGCAGGGTACGCCACATTGATTCGGGTTCCTCCCCGCTCTGTATTGGACCTGAGAGTTTCCGCGCAGCCCGCGTTTCAGGGCTCCGCTTGCACCGTCGGTGAGCACAGCATGTCCGGGACACGCCTGCTACTTTCCAGAGATGCCTTGCCGCGGCGGTACATGGGCCTGAGAGATTCCTGGGGAGGGTTTGCTCCTACGGCGCCTGCTTGTACCTACTTGCAGGACTCTCCCGCCGCAGATCAAAGGCGTATTTAATTAGGTGTTCAATCGGGGGTGACTACAGTCACAGCTCTCATTGTCCTATGCCGGGCGCGCGTCCGCAAACTCCCTCCCGGCGGCGGACCCAGGTTACGGGCCACGAGCCACCCGGCGGCGAATCCGGCGGCGCGAATTCGCCGGAAAGCCCCGGAGTCGCCGCAACTTTCCGGCGTACTCGAACGCTTCCGGCGAATTCGGCGGGGAGTAGAGGGTCGGAGGGGGTGGGTGTGGGCTTCAGCCGCGCAGGCGCTCGACGGCGGCCAGGAGGCTCTGGACGTCCGCCTCGACTTCCGGCGGCGGCCCGCCGGGACCCCGCGCCAGCATGGCGTTGAAGTACAGCCCGTCCCCCATGCACAGGACGGCCTTCGCCATGGCGGGCCCGACGTCGGCCGCCAGCAGTTCCAGCCAGCTCGCCTGGCCGGCGGCGAAGCGGCGGAGCGTTTCCCCGTGTGCCACCTCGGCGAGCCGCGTGGCCGCCACGAAGACCCGGTCCATGGGCGTGTCCGCCCACACCGAGGACTTGATGAAGTACGCCGCCGCCCCTTCCGGGGCTGCCGCCATGGCCGCAACATCGGCAGCCAGGAGCCGGTCCAGCCGTTCCAGCAGGACCGCGATCATGGCCTCTTTCGTCGGAAAATGGTAGAGCAGGCCGCCCTTGGAGACGCCGGCCCGGCGCGCGACGGCGTCCAGCGTCGCGGCGCGTTCACCGACTTCGATGAGCAGGGATTCGAAGGCATCGAGGACGGCCTCGCGGGCGACGGGTTTCCTGGGCATGCCTCCCATCATGCCTGTCCGCGAGCGCATTTCTTAACTGTACCGTCCAGACGGTACAGTTATCCTTATGAGCATTTCATCGATCACCGTAGCCACCAGCACTCCTGCGGCCACCGGGCCCCGGGCACCGTGGCGTGACTGGGTGGCGCTGGCCCTGCTGATGTTCCCCGTCCTGCTCGTGGCCGTGGACAACACCGCGCTCACGTTCGCCCTGCCGGCCATCGCCAGCAGCCTGACCGCCTCCGGCGTCGAACTGCTCTGGATCGTCGATGCCTATCCCCTGGTCTTGGCCGGACTCCTGGTCGCGATGGGTTCCCTGGGCGACAGGATCGGCCGGCGCCGGCTGCTGTTCGTGGGCAGCGCAGGCTTTGCCGCGGTGTCCGCCGTGACGGCGTTCGCGCCGAGTGCGGAATGGCTGATCGCCGGCCGCGCCGGGCTTGGCCTGTTCGGCGCCATGCTGATGCCATCCACGCTGTCGCTGATCCGGAACATCTTTCCGCAGCCCAACCGGCGCAGGCTGGCGGTGGCGATCTGGGCCGCCGGCTTCTCCGGCGGCGCCGCCCTCGGCCCGATTGTCGGCGGCTGGCTGGTGGAAAACTTCTGGTGGGGCGCCGTCCTGCTGGTCGCGGTGCCGATCATCCTGCCGCTGCTGCTGCTCGGGCCGGCGCTGATCCCGGAATCCCGCGATCCGAAGCCGGGCCGGGTGGACGTGCCCAGCATTGCCCTGTCCCTGCTGGTCATGGTGCCGGTGGTCTACGGGATCAAAGCCCTTGCCACCCACGGGCCGGCTCCCGAGGCCTTCGCGAGTATCGGAACCGGCCTGCTCATGGGCTATGTGTTCATCCGGCGGCAACGCGCGCTTGCCCGTATCCACAGGACAGACCACAGCACCGCGCCGATGCTCGACGTCAGCCTGTTTGGCAACCGGATCTTCAGTACGGCCATTGTGGCCAACGTCCTGGCACTGTTCTCCTTCAACGGCTTCATTCTCTTCCTGGCCCAGCACCTGCAGCTGCTGGAGGGCCAGTCCCCCTCGGCCTCCGGCGTCGCCATGGTCCCGGCCCTCATCGCCACGGTTGTAGCGGGGCTGCTCGTGGTCCCGCTGGTGCGCAAGGTGCGGCCCGGCTTTGTGGTGGCCGGCGGCCTGCTGCTGAGCGCGGCGGGCTATTTCGTGGTGGCATTCGGCGACCACAGCCAGGGCCCGTCGCTGCTCCTTGCCGCCCTGCTGGTGCTCTGCCTGGGGGTGGGGGCCGCGGAGACGATCTCCAATGACCTGATCCTGGGTGCGGCGCCCGCCGACAAGGCAGGGGCAGCCGCCGCTATCTCCGAGACGGGCTACGAAGTGGGGTCCCTGCTGGGTACGGCGATTCTCGGCTCAATCCTGACGGCCTCCTACCAGGGCAACCTCCGGCTTCCCGCGGGCGTGTCCGAACTCGCCCCGGCGGCGGCCACCAGCCAGGCCGGTGAAACCCTGGCCGGCGCTGTGGATCTGGCCCGGATGCTTCCGGCGCCCCTGGCCGAGGCGGTGACGGCGGCCGCGCGCACCGCCTTCGACTCGGGCGTGCACGTCACTGCGTCCATTGCACTGGTCCTGATGTCCGGGGCCTGCGTCCTGGCCGCCGTCGTCCTGCGGTCGGTGCCGAAGGCCCAATAGGGCTCAGCGGCCGCCGTCAGCGTCACGCCGTCGTCAGCACGAAGGGGTTCCAGCCCATAAACAGCAGCGTCCGGCGCCGGGTATCCTCCCGGCGCCGGACGCTGCTGTTTCTTGGGGGGCTGGTGGGAGCCGGTCCCTACTTACTGTCCGGGGTGGTCACGCTGGCGGTGGCCCGCATGGTCTCGGCATTCACCATCCAGGCGTACTGCTCAAACTTGGCGATGAACTCGTGCAGCAGATCCGCGGTGGTGGGATCTTCCTCGTCCACTTCGTCATGGACCTTGCGCATGGTGCCGACGGCCGCCTCAAGCGCGGCGACAATCCGCTCGATGGCGTCCTTCGTGTTGATCAGGCCCTTCGGGAACTCGGCCAGTGCGGTGGACTTGGAAACCGTGGAGCTTCGGCCGTCCGGGAGGGCGTGGAGGGCACGCATGCGCTCGGCAAGGTCATCCGCGAATCCCCGGGCGGCGTCGATGATTTCATCCAGCTGGAGGTGAAGGTCCCTGAAGTTGGTCCCGACGATGTTCCAGTGTGCCTGCTTGCCCTGAACGTGGAGTTCGATCAGGTCCACCAGTACTGCCTGCAGGTTGGTCGTCAATGTTGGTGATGCTTTCATGAATCCTCCTCGATAGAACCGGTGCCGTGCGGGCCGCGCATGCCATTGCTGGCACCCCGGCCGATGCTTCCGACGCTACCGCAGCGCGGCGCCGGGCCGCGATGCTTCTGGGAGGAATTTCTCGGTCAGCTTACTAAGTCGGCTTACTAACCGTTTTGGGGGCGGTTTAGACGGCCTCGTTGAGGATGGGCCCACGCGGGAACACGGCCCGTGTGATGCCGCCGGAGGTGGATTCGGACAGCTGGGTGAGGTAGTCGTTGCGCCGCCTCGGGGTAATCCTGGACTGGGGCTGGAACGGCTGCTCGGGGTCGTCGGCGTAGTGGGCGCTCAGGCCGTCGCGCATGAGCCGGATGGCTTCCGAACGCTGCTGGGACACCGCTGCGTGCGTGGATCCGAGTTCCGCGGCCAGGTCTTTGACCGTGCGGTCTCCGAAATAGATCTCCTCCACCACGTAGCGCATCCGTTCCGGAAGGGATTTCACGGCGGCCCGAAGGTACTGGAGCCGTTCGTCCGCGAGCACGGAGTGTTCCGGGGTGAGGGTTTCGGCGGCCAGGGTGTCCACCACGGCCTCGTCGAGGGGCGTCAATGTGCGCGAGGCATCCGCGAGCGCGGCCTCCACAACGCTCTGCTGGACGCCCAGGGCAGAGGCGATCTCGTCCACTGTGGGGGTGCGGCCCAGGGCGGACGCCAGGGTTTCCTGCACGGACATGGTTTCCTTGATCCGGCGGCGGGCGGATCGGGTGGCCCAGTCGCTGGCCCGCATCTCGTCTGCGAAGGCGCCAAGGATGCGCCGGCGCGCGAAAGCGCCGAACGGCACCCCGAGGCCTGGATCGAACGAATCGGCCGAGGTAATCAGGGCAATAGCGCCGGCTGACGCCAAGTCATCGCGAGAAAGGTGTGACGCCTTCGAGCACAAATCTGAGACGAGATACCCCACCAGCGGAAGGTGCTGCGTGACCATCTCGTTGCGTTCCACGCGATTCAATACTGTGTCCCCCCATGAGACCGGATCCGAAGGGTCCTCGACCCTTAAAACGCCGAGAGCCGCACCCAAAACCGACCGGTGCTCCCCCCCATTGGAGTCAGCGTTCGCAAGTAGGGCGCAGCACCCATGGAGGAAACCTATCACCTGTTCCAAGATCTGCGTGTACCCTCAGGGAAAAGCTGTGCGAAAAATGCGGTGACCGCCCCGAAGCTGTGATTCACGGGGCGGAAAGAGAATGGGGCACATGAGCGCAAGTGATCTCTCCGCGGCACTGTGGCAGGAGCGGCGGCAGCTGGAGCTACTCCTCTTCAGGCTGGAAACGCAGCGCCTGCACGTCGTGGCCGGGAATCTGGAATGGCTGAGCTTCATGGCCTCCGAGATTGAAACCGTGCTGGACCGCCTGCGCTTCGAAGCCCTGGCCCGGAGCGTCGAGTCCGCTGCCGTGGCGGCCCAATGGGGCCTGCCGGCACAGACCACGCTCGTCGAACTGATTGCGGCCGCGCCCGCCGGGCCATGGCCCGAGATCCTGCGCGAGCATCTGGACGCCCTGCACGCACTCCTGGCCCGGCTGGGCGAGGCTTCCAGCGTGAATGAGGACGCGCTGCGGAGCCTCCCGATGCCGGGACGCGCCGGCCCGGCGGGTACGGCCGGGCTTCTGGACCAGCTGACCATGGGAGGAAACCTGGAGCGGTCCCTCGCCGTGCTCCGGCGTTCAGCCCAGCCGCTCCTGGCCCAGTATCTCGGCGGGGACCATGTCTGATCCGGTGCGGGTCCTCAGCCGTCGGCGGGAGTGGCGCGCGGCGGCATGAGGCCGCGCAGCGCTTCCTCGGCGTCCGGGCCCGCTTCCGCCGCCGCGAGGTTCGCCGCCGCGATGGCTTCGATGACTTCCCGGCGCTGGATCGGCACACCGCGGGGCGCCTCAATGCCTATCCGAACACCGTCGCCGCGGCCTTCCAGAACAGTGATGACGATGCCGTCGCCGATCATGATCTGTTCGCCCGGCTTGCGTGTAAGTACCAGCATCCTCTCAATCTACCCTTCAGTCCGGGGAGCATCGTACGATTCCCGCCGGTTCTGCCATGTCGGTTCGGGCCCGGCGGGGCGCCCGTCGATCCAGCCCACGGGCAGTCCCAGGCCATTGACGCTTTCAGGCGACCCGGTCTCCGAGGCGCCGACCACCGCTACCGCGGTCACGTTGAGCTGGGCGGACAGCACGCCGACCCAACGCGCCGTGTCCTCGTGCTTGCGTCCGGCATCGACCACAACCCAGACCTGGTCGGCGGAGAGCGCCGCCACGGACGGCACCCGGGCCAGGGCGTTGCGGGCTTTGCCCAGTCCGAACGCCACCAGGACGGTGCGCTCCGTCACCACGGCATGGGCGCGCGCGGCCGTGGCACTTTGGCGTCCGTCGACGTGCAGGTGGCCATAGGCGGAGAGCTCACCGGCGGTGCGCACATCGGCACCTCCGGAGGCCATGGACATGGCCAGGGCGGTATCCATCGCGTCCTCCCCCAGCCCGATCAGGAGCACGAGATCGCCGACGCCGGTCAGCGGACCCGGAGCCGGGGCACCCGCAGCGTTGCCCGGCGCGACGGCGGACGGGTGCACGACGGCGCCGGCAACGGCCGCCGCCGGGTGCGCGGGGCTCCCGACGTCGGCGGCGGGCGCTGCGGCGGGCGGATCTGTGGGGGTCCGGAGCCCGGTACCGAGCTGTTCCAGCAGCTCGGCGAAGTCCCGCGATTCGGTGGACACACCGGCAGGAGCGGGCCGGTGCAGGCTCAGCTCGGCGGCGTCCGCCTCCTCCAGGAGTGCGGCGATGGCGGCGCCCTGCAGGTGATGGGTCGGGGCGGCGGGCCGTGCCGGCCCTCCGGCCGGGCCCGCCTGCGCTGCGGTCCGGGCCGCCGGCGGGGCCGGTGCTGCCGCCGCGGCTCCGGCGTCGTACTTCCCGGCGGGGGTCCCGGCGCCCGGAACGGTGCCCGGAACAGTGCCCGCGGAAGCCGCCCCGGCGGTGGTCTCCCCGGCGGTGGTCTCCCCGGCGGGACCACCAGTCGCCGGGCCGGAATCGGCCCCGGCCAGGATGTCGGCGTCAGGCACTACCTCGCCGGTGACGACCTCGTGTTTGGACTGGAGCTCGATCATGGCCTCGTAGCGGTCCTGGGCGAAGAGGCCGGCGATTCCGGGGCTGCTGACGCGTTCGGCGGACACGATCCGGGCCGCCGGACCGTACAGCTGTTCCGCCTTGCGGCGGATTTCCTCGAGCGAGGCTCCCTTAAGCCGATAGCGGTTCGGCATGGCGCACCACTCCTACTGTTTCGATCCGGACGTTGGCGGAGGTCACCTCGCGGTAGGACAACACGGGCACGGATCCCGGCTGCGCCCCGACGAGGCGGTAGATGGCGGGCCGGAGCGCGGGTGCACAGACAAGCACGGCCTGGCGGTTGGCGGCGGCCGCGGCGTCGACGGCGGACCGCACCGAGCGCAGGACGGCGTCGAGCCGTTCCTGCCCCATGACGATCTGGCTGCCGCCCTCCGCGGGCCGCATGTCCTCGAGCATGTGTTGTTCCAGGACGGGGTCGATCATGATGACGTTGAGCACCTCGCCGTCCATGAACTTGGCCGTGAGGGCGGGGCCCAGGGCCTGCCGGGCGGCTTCCACGAGCGATTCCGGATCCGTGGAAATCTTGGCGCGGAGCGTGAGGGCCTCGTAGATCCGGGCGAGGTCGTTGATGGGCACCTGCTCATCCAGCAGGCCCTGGAGGACGCGCTGCAGCTCGGCGAGGGATAGCAGGGCCGGGGTCAGTTCGTCGACGGCGGAGGGGCTCTGCTTGCGCACGCCCTCGGTCAGCACCCGGACGTCCTCGCGGGACAGCAGCCGGGCAGCGTTCGCCGCGACGATCGAGGACAGGTGGGTGACCAGGACGGAGACCCGGTCGATCACTGTGGCACCTGTCATTTCGGCGTTGTGGCGCATCTCCCCCGGAATCCATTTCCCGGCGAGCCCAAACACGGGTTCGATCATCGCCGGGCCCGGGAGCGAGTCCAGGTTCTCGCCCAGGGCGAGCATCTGGCCGCTGGGGGCCGTGCCGCGGCCGGCTTCCACGCCGGCAATCCGGATGGCGTAGGTCGCCGGCGGCAGGTCTACACTGTCCCGGGTGCGCACCGGCGGGATGACCAGGCCAAGTTCCATGGCGATCTTGTGCCGCAGGGACCGGACCCGGGCCAGGAGGTCATCGGAGGCGCCGGAGACCATATCCACGAGGTCAGGTGCGAGCAGGATCTCCACGGGGTGGATGCGCATGTCTTCCAGCAGTTTCTCGTTCGGATCCTGTTCCGGGAAGTTCAGCGCGGTCGACTCAGCCTCCCGGGCCGTTTCCGCCAGCTGTTGGCTTGCCGCGGTCCGGCGGGAGGCGATGAACAGGCCGGCGCCTACGACGACGAACGGAATCGGGGGCATACCGGGGATCAGTGCCATGGCGACGGCGGCGACGCCGGCGATCATGAGGGCGTTCGGTGACTGCAGCAGCTGGGTGGAGGCCGTCCGCCCCATGTCGGACTCGGCGTTGGACCGGGTCACGATCATGCCGGTGGAGACGGCCATGAGCAGTGCCGGGATCTGGGTGACGAGCCCGTCGCCCATGGTCAGCAGGCCGTAGGTGTTCAGGGCGTCGCCGATTTCCAGGCCGCGCTGGACCATGCCGATGGCGATGCCGCCGACGAAGTTGATGATGATAATGATGATGCCCGCGATGGCGTCGCCCTTGACGAACTTCGAGGCGCCGTCCATGGCACCGTAGAAGTCGGCCTCGGCAGAGACTTCGGCCCGCCGCTCCCGGGCCTGGGTGTCGGTGAGGAGGCCGGCGTTGAGGTCGGCGTCGATCGCCATCTGCTTGCCGGGCATGGCGTCGAGGGTGAAGCGCGCGCCCACCTCGGCCACGCGCTCGGCGCCCTTGGTGACCACGACGAACTGGATCACCACGAGGATGAGGAACACGACGGCGCCGATGATCATGGAGCCGCCGACCGTCACCTTGCCGAAGGCTTCAATGACCTGCCCGGCGTATCCGTTGCCCAGGACCAGGCGGGTTGAGGCGACGTTGAGGCCGAGCCGGAACAGCGTGGCCACCAGCAGCAGGGACGGGAACACCGAGAAATCCAGCGGTTTCTTGACGAACATGCTGGTCAGCAGGACCAGCAGTGCCAGCAGGATGTTGCAGACGATGAGGAAGTCGAGCAGCGGCGCGGGAACGGGAACCACCAGCAGGAGCACGATCCCCACGATGCCGATGGGCACCACCAGCCGGTTCAGCCTGTTGTTCATGGTGCTGTCCTTTCACAGACGCTGATTCCCGAAGATTTCGTGCCGTGTTGCACGCTGTGGAGCCTGCCGTGTTTCATACGGTGGCCACCGTGGTGGTCATGCGGTGCATCCCGGCGGCGGCGCCCCGGGCCTTGAGTGCCATGACGAACGCGAGGACGCCGGCCACCGCCCGGTAGAAGTCCACCGGGATCTCGTCCCCCAGCTCACAGGCCCCGTGGAGGGCCCTGGCCAGCGGGATGTCCTGGACCATGGGCACGTTCTTTTCCTCGGCTTCTTCCCTGATCCTCGCAGCCACGTGGCCGGCGCCCTTGGCAACGACGCGGGGTGCGGATTTTCCGGGCTCGTATTTCAGGGCCACCGCCACGTGCGTGGGGTTGACCAGGACGACGTCGGCGTCCCCGATCGCCGCGATCATGCGGTTGCGGCTCATAGCCATCTGGCGCGCCCGGCGTTGGGACCGGATCAGCGGATCGCCCTCGCTGTTCTTGTTTTCGTCCTGGATTTCCTTCTTGGACATCCGCGTCTTCTTGCGGTTGCGCCGCATCACGACGAAGAAGTCGGCCGCGGCCAGCACGATGCCGGCGGCCACCGCGAACTGGACCAGGGCGGCTATCCCGCCGGCGGCGGCCTGCACTACCCCGGCGACGGGCAGTCCGCCGGCGGTCAGCAGCACCGGAACCAGTCCCTGCACGACGGTGTAGAGCACCAGCCCCACGACGCTTGCCTTGAGCAGCGCCTTGAGGCCGCCCCACACGGCCTGCGCGCCGAACAGCCGCTTGATCCCGGCGAGCAGGTTGAAGTGTTCGAATTCGAGCCTGAATTTCTTCAGGTGGACACCGCCCTGGAGGGCCGAGCCGGCGAGGACGGCCAGGAATACGACAACCAGCAGGGGTCCGACGATCCCGGCGATGGACGCGAAGCCGGCTTCCAGCGCCCGGACGGCTTTGCCGGGGTCCGGGGCGGACACGATCCCGCGGATGCTGAAGAGCTGGTCCGTGGCGGCGTTGGCGGCCCGGTCCACCGTGCTGGGCAGCATCAGCGCGGCGGCGCCGACGCCGAGCCAGGCGGTGAGGTCCTGGGAACGGGACAGCTGGCCCTTGGAGCGGACCTCCCGCATTCGTTTCTCGGTGGCTTGCTCGGTCTTTTCCTGTGAATCCGCCATCAGCCCACCCCCAGTACGGCTTTGGCGGCCTGCCCGGCGAGGCTGGAAACGAGTCGGGGCAGGGCCAGGAACATGAAGCCGGCCAGCGTCAGGGTGAGCAGGATCTTCAGCGGGAAGCCGAGGGAGAAGGCATTCAGCGCCGGGGCCACGCGGGTCAGCAGGCCGAGCCCGACGTCGGCAAGGAACAGGACCACCAAGAGGGGGCCGGCGATCTGCACGGCGGCAAGGAACATGCCGGACACCGCCGCGATCATGGCCTGCACCGGCTGGGCCAGGTCGATCCCCCCGGCCAGCGGCAGGGCGGCAAAGCTGCCGGTGAGGCCGGTGATGACGAGCTGGTAGCCGTCGGAGGCGAAGAGCAGGGCCAGCGCCGCCATTTGCAGGAGACGGGTGAACTGTGCGCCGTTGACCATCATTTGGGGGTCGTAGGCCTGGGCCATCTGGAACCCGCTGAAAAGGTCGATCAGGCTGCCGGCGGACTGGATGGCGGAAAAGATGACGAGGACCAGGAAGCCCAGGACCAGCCCGGTGACGAGCTCCAGGACCACACCGGTGACGAACCCGGCGGTGTCCCGGGGCATGTAGCCGCCGGCCAGGCGCTGCGTCACCGCCAGGCCCAGGCCCAGCCCCAGCATGGCTTTGACGCGCCCCGGAATGGCGTGGTGCGAGAAGGGCGGTGCCACGACCAGGAAGGCGGTCATCCGGACCGTAGCCAGCAGCAGGACTTCAAGCCAGGCCGGGTCGATGGGGATGCCCACCTCACAGGCCTCCGAGCAGGGACGGAATCTTCGCGAAGAGGTCGTTGGTGAAGCCCACCATCTCCGAGATCATCCAGTGTCCGCAGACAATCAGGGCCACGGCCACCGCGGCAGCCTTCGGCACGAAGGACAGCGTGGCTTCCTGCAGCTGCGTGATGGACTGCAGCAGGGAGATGGCCAGGCCCACCACCAGCGCCGTGACCAGCACGGGCGCGGAGAGCTTGGCGGCCACGATCATGGCCTGGAGGCAGATGTCCAGGACCGCGTTGGCGTTCATCCTGAACCCGCATAGCTCTGGATGAGCGCGGTGATGATCAGGCCCCAGCCGTCCACGAGCACGAAGAGCAGGATCTTGAAGGGCAGCGAGATCATGACGGGCGGGAGCATCATCATGCCCATGGACATCAGGGCCGCGGACACCACGAGGTCAATCACGAGGAACGGGATGAAGATGACGAAGCCGATGATGAACGCGGCACGGAGTTCGGAGATCATGAACGCCGGGATGAGGGTCTGCAGCGGCACGGCCTCAGGCGTGGCCGGGTTCTCGGCTCCGGCGGCACGGGACATCAGGGCGATGTCCTCCTCGCGCGTGTGGGCGAGCATGAAGTGCTGCAGCGGACCCGATGCGGCGCTGACGGCACCGTTGAAGTCCAGTGTGCCGTTGAGGTAGGGCTGGACGCCGAGGGTGTTCATCTCGTTGATGACGGGCCACATCACAAAGATCGAGAGGAACAGAGCCAGCCCGGCCAGGACCTGGTTCGGCGGGATGGAGGGCAGGGACAGCGCGTTGCGGGTCATTGCCAGGACCACAAAGATCTTGGTGAAGGACGTCATCATCAGCAACAGCGAGGGCGCAACGGCCAAGAGGGTGATGCTGATCAGGGTCAGGACAGCGGAGGAAGGTTTCCCGTCCATCCCGTTGATCTGGATGTTGATGTTCCCGCCGTCGGGATTGGCAGGGTCGGCCGGGGGCACCGGCGCAACAGGGTCGATGGGTGCGGCGTGGCCTGCCGAGGCGTTGAGCCACAGCAGGAGGACGGCAAAGAGCACGGCGGCGAGCCCCAGGGCCAGGAGCCTGAGGGGTCTTGCGCCAGCTGGTCGCGGGCGGGTGGTGCTGGTGGGGAGCGGGAAGATCAATTGCGGCGTCCGCTCCTGAGCGCGGCGGCAGCCTGCTTCCAGGTGGAGCCGGACAGGATGGAGCCGTGCAGCGGCGGATGGGCCGACCCGCCGCCGGCGCTGACGCGGCCGGCGTGGCCGCGGGCCGCGGAGCCGCGGTGAAGGGAGCTGCGGCGGGACGGCGGCAACTCCCGGACACCGTTCTGACCGTCGGCGAAATCGTCGGCGTCGACACCGTCCGCAAAATCGTCGCCGTCAGCGGCGGCATCACCTGCCGGCATGGCCGGCTGGCTGCTGAAGTGGTTGCCGGCGAGCGGGCTGGCGTCAGCGAGGATCCGGGCGAAATCGCCCAGGCCGCGGCTGGTGCCGGGGACCGCGACTTCTTCGGGTTCGGGCGGAATGTCCCCGGTGTGCAGGACGTTGACGGCGTGCTCGGTGACGCCCAGGAGGAAGCGCTGCCCGGCGGCGTCGACCACCACCACGGAGGCTTTTTGTCCGAGGCTCTGCCGGCTGACGATGGTCAAGGCGCGGTCAGCCCGGCGCCGTCCGGTGCCCTTGCCCAGCCGGTGCTGCAGGAACCACATGAGGCCAAGCACCGCGCCCAAGGCCACGACTACCCGCAGCCCGAGGATCAGTGCGTCCATTCAGCTGAGCCCCTCGGCCACGTCGAGGATCCGGGTGATCCGCACCGCGTAGTCCTGGTCGAGGACCACGACTTCGCCGTGCGCGATCAGGCGGCCGTTGAGCAGGACGTCGGCCGGGGCGCCGGCGGAGCGGTCCAGTTCGATGATCTTGCCCGGTTCCAGCGACAGGACGTCCCGGACCGACATCCGGGTGCGTCCGATCTCCACGGTCAGGGCCATTTCAATGTTGTTGATCCGGCCGAGCCGGCCGGCCACGGTGTCCCCGCCGGCGAACAGGTCCCCGCCGCGTTCCTGGCTGTTGCTGTGTTCGCGGAGCCGGACGGCGAACCAGGCCGCAGCGTTGCTGCCGTCGGAGAGTTCAAAGACGGCCGTGTCGGGATCCGAGAGGAGCCCTGAGACGTCGGATTCACGCAGGTCGGACAGGACACCGGCCCCAAAGACTGAGCTGGCGCTTTCCATCGCGGGGCGCAGCACGTCGGTCACGGAGACGTGGCCCAGCTGGGACCCCGCGCCGGCGGCCTCGTCAAGGAAGGTGCGGTCGCTGAGCATGAGGGCGAGGTCGGCGGTCACCGCGCCGACGAAGGTCGCCGTGACCGCCTGCCGGGCGTAGGCCGCCGCGGACCGGGCAGGCACCAGCGCGACAACCTTCAGGGCCACCGGGCTCGGGAGCTCCTCGACGAGCCGTTCCGCCGACATTTCGTGCTTGGTCAGGGTGATGCTCATCGTTGGTTCTCCTCGATTGTGACAATTACTGCGGCCGCGCGGGAGCCGTTGCGGGCCGGGGCGGCAGTGGCCAGCCGGGTTCCGTCCAGGGTGAGGTCAAAGGGCCGGTTCTCCAGGTGCGGCAGTGTCAGGACGTCACCGACGGCGAGACCCAGGACCTGGCTCGGGGTAACGAACGACGTCGAGAGCCGTACGGACAGTTCCACCGGGACCTGCTCCAGTTGGGCGCTGACGCGGGCGGCCGCGTCTTCGCGGGAGTCGGTCGGGTTGACCTTCTTGAGCCGTCCCAGCAGGATTCCGGCCGGAACGGCCAGGGTGGCGGGCGCGTTGACGTCGCCGACGCTCATGGTGAAGGAGGCAACGATCATCAGTTCGCTGGGTGCGGCGGCCTGGGCGAACTGGGAGTTGTATTGGATGGTGTCCACCCGGACGGCCTCGCTGAGCAGCGGGCCCAGGGAATAGCCGAGGTCTTCGAGGGCCTCGTCCATCAGGCCCTTGATCAGCGCCTGCTCGATCTGGGTGAACTTGCGGTCCGGCATGGGCGAATCGTTGGTGGCGCCGAGCATGCGGTTGACCCAGCCGAGGGCGGCCGGGCCGGGGAACTGCACCACGAGCTTGGAATCGTGCGCCTCCACGGTGCACAGGACCATGGCGGTGACGGCGGGCAGCGAGGCGGCGTACTCGTCGTAGCTGAGCATGCTGACGTCTTCCAGGCGCACCACGGACTTGACACGGACCTTGGCGGTGAGCTGGGTGCCCCACTGGCGGGCGAAGGTTTCGAAGGCGAGCTCCAGCACCCGGCTGTGTTCGCGCGCGAGCGTCGCAGGACGGCGGAAGTCATAGACGCTGACGGTCCGCTCCCGTGCCACTTCCCGCTCATCCAGAACACTCACGGTTGCCACTATCGGCATGGGAACTCGTGGCGTAAGCAGAACGCCTTAGGCAAAACACAGAGGCAAAAATACAGGCAAAACTCCGGCAAAGAACCCAGGCGATCCGCCGTAGCCCCGAACGGCTACTTCTCGCTGAGTTTCAAGGCCTCCGGAATCAGTGCCCGGACGACGTCGGGCTTGTCGGAAATGACCACGATGTCCACCCGGCGGTTTCGCTCCATGAGCGCCGGCGTGGAGTCGTCGTTGACCTGGCGGGCAGAACCGAACGCGACGGCACCGATCGTGCCGGGGGCTATGCCGCCGCGGTCCACCATGTACCGCAGGACATTGACGGCGCGCGCCGAGGACAGTTCCCACGTCGAGGGGTAGGCCGTGATGCCGTTCGCGGCGTGGCCTTCGACCATGATTTCCATGCCGGCCGGTTTGAGGACCGGTGAGATGACCTGCAGCACCCGGGAGGCCCGGGAGGTAAGCTCGGGCCGGTCAGGTTCGAAGAAAGCCTGCGATCCGACGAGCTTGACCGTCAGGCCGCGCTGGTCGATCTGGAACTCGACGTTCTCGCTCAGCCCGGCTGCCGCCAGGCCGGCCTGCATTTTCTGCTGCAGCGCCTTGAGTTTGTCCACTTCCTTGATCGCTTCAGCCATATTCTCGGGGGATGCGGTGGCCGCGCCCTTGACGGCGGCGAACGCCTCGAGGTCCTCTTTCACGAGTTCCGGCGGCACCACTGTGCCCGACGCCGTATCCACCGTTTCCGTCGCGACTGCGCCGAATCCCGTGGCCAGGGAGTTGCGGAGCTTTTCAAACTTGTTGGCGTCCACCGTGGACATCGCGAAGAGGACGATGAACATGCACATCAGCACGGTGACCATGTCCATGTAGGACGCCATCCAGCGTTCGTCGACGTGGTGTTCTTCCGGCTTCTTCCGCCCGCGCCGCCTCGGGCTCACGCTGCCTCGTCCATCCTGTCGGACTTGTCAGCGCCGGCCTTCTTGCCGGAGCTCTTGAGCTGGTGCTCGGGGACCATGGCGCGGAGCCGTTCGGCCAGCAGAAGCGGCTGGGCACCGGACTGAACCGACAGCATGCCTTCCATGAGCAGCGTCATCCGTTCGATGTCCAGTTCCGAGAGCCGGGCCATCCGGGCGCTGAAGGGAAGCCAGATGAAGTTGGCGGACAGCAGGCCCCACAGGGTGGCGACGAAGGCTGCCGCGATCATCGGGCCGAGGTGGTCCGGGGTGGAGAGGTTTTCCAGGACGTGGGTCAGGGATACCACGGTGCCGATGATGCCCACGGTGGGGGCATAGCCGCCGAGACTCGCGAAGAATTTGGAGTTGGCGTGATCGCTCCGGGACTTGGAGTCGATCTCGTCCTCCATGAGCATCCGGAGGTCCTCGGCGTCGGTGCCGTCGGCGATGTTCTGCAGGGCACGGGCAAGGAAGGGGTCCTTGACGCTGGCCGCTTCCTCTTCCAGGGAAAGCAGGCCCTCGCTGCGCGCCTTTTCGGCGAAGCGGACCATCTGGTCAATGCTTTCCTGCGGCTTGGCGGTTTTGCCGAGGAACATCTTGGGGAGGGCTTTGAAGGCCTGGACGACGTCTTTGAGGGTGTTTCCGGCGATCCCGACGGCGAGCGTGGCGCCGAAGACCAGGATCATGGGGGCCGGGAGGAGCAACGCCGACAGGCTGGCGCCCTCGAGCGACACCATGGCGATAACGGAGCCAAAGGCGAGGAGCAGTCCGATGACTGTTGCGGGATCCATCGTTACTTTCTGGGTTGCGCGGGCGCCGTGGGACCGGCGCCGTCGTCGTAGGGGTCGTCGTCCGGGTCTTCAGTCCGGACCAGGCTGAGGGGATAGCCGGTGATGGCCGGAAAGTCCCGGGCTTTGCTCAGGATGTAAGCCCGGTACTCTGCGATGAGCTCGACCACCTCGGCGAGGCTTTCGAGCACCACGTAGGCGGCGCCGTCGAGTGTCACCAAGTGCGTATCCGGGCTCTCGTGGATGCGTTCAATGAGGTCCGGATTGACCGCGAAGCGCGTTCCGTTGAGGCGTGTGACGACGATCATGGGCCGATTCTGCTCTGTGAGGGGAAGGGTGTTCTCCTCCGTACTGTCGGCAGCCGGGGCCCCTTCGTTAGGCGCCGTCGTCAGGCGCCTTGTCAACGTGCCGGTGCCCGGGGGCGGCCGGCGCAGCAACATTCCCCGTGCCAAGGCCGCCCCGCGGTATTAGGGTGGGATCTGACGGGGCCACCCGGCCCGCCCCGTTGGACGTCTGCTCCACCGCAGTTCGTCCCGTGCAGTTGGCCCAGTGCCAGGAAACGACGGCCGCCCGCCTCATCAGGAAGGCCAGCCATGGCGTCATTTCCGGATTTTGAGCAGCCGTTGAACCCGTTTCCCCGCTACGCAGCCATGCGGGACAGTGAACCCGTTTTCCAGGACCCGGACACGGGCGTCTGGCACGTGTTCCGCTACGACGACGTGCAGCGGGTCCTGTCCGAGCACGCCACTTTTTCTTCCCGGATGGGCGGGGACAACCCCTCCGAAACGGGCCAGCTCTTCGCCGCCAGCCTGGTCAACACGGACCCGCCGCGGCACCGCCAGTTGCGTTCGCTCGTGACGCAGGCGTTCACACCGCGGGCAGTCGAAGCGCTCGCCCCGCGCATCTCGGAACTGACCGGCGAGTTGCTGGAGCCGGTGGTGGCCGGCGGCGCCACGGACCTGATCGAACAGCTCGCCTATCCGCTTCCGGTGATCGTGATCGCCGAACTCATGGGCATTCCGGCCTCTGACCGGGACCGGTTCAAGCTGTGGTCCGACGTGATCGTGAGCCAGACCCGCCCGGGCGCCGACGATTCCGTCCACACGGCAGCCAACCGGGAAATGGCGGAGTACTTCATGGCCATGATCGAGGAGCGGCGGCACCGGCCGGGCAATGATTTGATCAGCGCGCTCCTCGCGGCCGAGATCGACGGGCAGAAGCTCAGTCCCATCGAGTTGCTGGGATTCTGCAGCCTGTTGCTCGTGGCGGGAAACGAGACCACCACCAACCTGATCGGCAATGCGGTGCTGTGCTTCACCGAATCGCCGGGCACGGCGGAACGCCTCGTCGCCGAGCCTGCCCTGCTCCCGCACGCCATCGAAGAGGTGCTGCGCTACCGCTCCCCCGTCCAGTCCATGTACCGGCTCTCAGCCGTCGACACGACCGTGCGCGGCCGCACCATCCCGGCAGGCTCGCCGATCATTGCCTGGATCGGCTCGGCGAACCGCGACGGGGAGCAGTTCCCGAGCCCGGACGAGTTCGACGTCGAACGCTCACCCAACCGTCACCTCGCCTTCGGGCAGGGCATCCATTTCTGTCTGGGGGCGCCCCTGGCGCGGCTGGAGGCCAGGATCGCGCTGGAGGCCGTGCTCTCACGGCTGCCGGGGCTTGCTGTGGACCCCGACGCGCAGTTGGAGCGGATGGAAAGCATGATCGTCTACGGGGCGAAACAGCTTCCCGTGACCTGGCAGGCTGCCTGACGGCGGGCACGGCGTCAGGGGCGGCGATCGTGACCGTCTCCGGTGGCCTCGAGGGCGGCCCCGAACCATGTCGGCAGGTGGCGGAGCAGGTCGTCCTGGTCGTCGCCGATCCATGCGACGTGGCCGTCCGGCCGGAGCAGGACCGCGGGCGCGTCCAGTTCCCCGCTGGTGTCCGCGACGTGGTCGATCCGGTCCGCCCATCCTGCCACGGAGAGTTCGCCGGTCTGGTCCAGCAGGAGCCCGCGGCCTTTGCGGGTGAGTTCGTAGAGACGGCCCCGCGACAGAGGAATGTCGCGCAGTCGCCTGCCGAGCAGCTCGGGTCCTTCGCCGAAGTCGTAGCGGACCCCGATCGCGGTAATCTTCTCGGCCAGGAAACGGCTGACGTCCTCGAAGTCCATCAGCTCGCTCAGCAGCCGCCGCACGGCCTGCGGGCCGGGCTCGGTGGACAGCAGCTCGCTCTGGGCGCGGGTGATGGTCAGCACGCCTTCGGCGACCGGGTGACGCTCGTCGTAATAACTGTCCAGCAGCCCGTCCGGCGCCCACCCTTTGACCTCGGCGGCGAGCTTCCAGCCGAGGTTGAAGGCGTCCTGGATGCCGAGGTTCAGTCCCTGCCCTCCCAGTGGCGGGTGGACGTGCGCCGCATCGCCGGCGAGCAGAATGCGGCCCACCCGGTATTGCTCGGCAAGCCGGGTGGCGTCGCTGAAACGGGACAGGGAGCGTGGTGAGTGGACGCCGAAGTCGGTGCCTGCGAACGCCCGCAGCTGCGTCCGGAACTCCTCCAGCGTCGGCGGGACCGAGCGGTCCTCGGCCACGGCCGCCGCGGGCACGACGGCGCGGTACAGGCCGTTTCCGGCGGGGCCGATGCCGAACCCCTTGTGGGTCTTGCGCACCTCCTCGGCCACCGCGGCCAGCTGGTCCGGCGCCGCGGTCACCTTCACCTCGCCCAGGAGCCACTCGGTCTTGGCCGGCTCGCCGGGGAAGCCGATGCCGAGCAGTCTGCGCACCAGGCTGCGTCCGCCGTCGCAGCCGACCAGCCAGCGCGAGCGCAGCCGTGTGCCGTCAGCGAGTTCGACGCTCACCGCGTCCTCGTCCTGCTCGACCCCTGCCACCTCGCAGCCGCGGCGGATCTGGGCGCCGAGCTCACCGGCGCGCTCGGCCAGCAGGCGATCGGTGACCGGCTGGGGGATGCCAAGGACGTAGCCGTGTGCGGTGTCCAGGTTCACCGGCCGGGGCTTGTCGATCCCGGCGAAGCGACCCACGCCGCCGGGATACTGTTGCCCGTGGGCGAGGAACCGGTCCAGCAGCCCGCGCTGGTCCATGATCTCGATGCTGCGCGGGTGCAGGCCGAGCGAACGGACCGCCTGGCTCGGCTCCGCGTCCCTCTCCAGCACGAGCACGTCCACGTCGTGCAGCCGCAACTCGCTGGCCAGCATCATCCCCGTCGGGCCGCCGCCGCTAATGATCACGTCGAAAATATGGAACCCCAATCCCAGGAACTCACTTCCCGGATTGCCCGGCTGCGTCCCGCACCCTGAAATGCGGGGGTGAGCCCGATCAGTACTCGCCCTTGATCACGAAGTAGGAGCCGCGAATAACGCCCGCCAGCTTCGACTTTTGGCGGGCGAACTTGAAGCGCGGCGCCAATTCCTCCGGAACTTCCATGCCGTCGGCAAGTTTGAACCCCACCGCTCGCTTCCCGCCGTCCTCGATGCTGTACATGACGTTGACCGACAGCCCCGACTCGTAAAAAACATAGGCCATCCGCAAACCGTCGACTTCGAAGGCGGTCGCCTCCAGCGGGCGGGAGCCGATCACGATCTCGCGTTCGTCCCGGAGGATGCGGCTCACCCGGTCAACCACGTCAGGAACTTCGCCCGCGGGGCTCACGGTGAAGGCGTGGCCGTACTTATTCCGGTAATAGCGGGCCTCGTTGGCGCGCAACCCGGCGAGGGCCTCGGAGACGGGGGATGATTCCAAGCCGACGGTAGAAACGGTCTCGAAGTCAACGATGTACGGCATGTGCCCTCCTGGACAGACGTGTTGGGACCAATGCTAACGCGACGACGTGCTGCCGGACGCCGGAACGCAAACGCCCCCTGAGGGTGTGATCCGGGGAGACAGCTCCGGGTCCGGCAATACCGGGAACCCGAAGCTGTCCCCCGAATCCTTAAGGGACAAGCATGATTCCGCTCATTAGCGCTTGAGCTGGGTCAGTTCCTGGAGAACCTCATCCGAGGTGGTGATGATGCGGGCGTTGGCCTGGAAACCGCGCTGCGCAACGATCAGGTTGGTGAATTCCTGGGACAGGTCCACGTTCGACATTTCCAACGAGCCGCCGGTCAGGGTGCCAAGGCCGGGGTCGCCCGCAGCACCGAGCTGCACGCCGCCGGAGTTTCCGGTTGCGACGTAGGAGGAGCCGCCGGCCTTCTCCAGGCCGCCCGGGTTGGTGAACTTGGCGAGGGCGATCTTGGCGAGGACCTGCTTGATGCCGTTGCTGAACGACCCGACCAGGGAGCCGTCGCTGCCCAGCGTGTAGGACTCGAGCTTGCCGACGGGGGCACCGTTCTGGCCGCTGACGGTCAGCGAGCTCATGGCGGCGTAGCCGGAAACCTTGGAGACATCGATGGTGATGCCGTTGACGGTGACGTTGCCGCCGGCGGTGGGCTTGCCGTTCGTGTAGGTCACAGACCCGGTGGCTGTGGTGCCGTTGTCGTCGGCCGCGATGTTCCAGGTGCTTCCGGCCTTGGTGAAGGTCATTGACACACTGCGTTCGGTGCCGGCGGCGTCGTAAACCTTGACGAGACGGTCCAACTTGGTGCCGTCGACGGCGTCGCTGGGCAGGTTTCCGTCCAGCGTCACCGAGTCGGTCTTCTTGGCCACCATGGTGTTGGGGTTCAGCGTAATGTCGCCCACGGGGCCACCCGCGTTGATCACACCGTTGGTGGCGGTCCAGCCCTGGAGGATGCCGCCGTCGGGGCTTACCAGCTGGTTGGCTGCGTCCGGGCTGAACGCGCCGGCGCGGGTGAAGAGCTGGCTGCCGCCCTTGCTGGTGACGAAGAAGCCGTCACCGGAAATCATCAGGTCGGTGGCCCGGCCGGTGCTCTGCGATGAGCCCTGGGAGAAGTTGGTGGTGACGCCGGCAACCCGGACGCCCAGGCCGATCTGGGCGGGGTTGCTGCCGCCCGTCGCGGCCTGCGGGCCGGTGGCGCCCTGCTGCAGCTGGGACAGGGTGTCCTGGAACTGGGTGGAGGAGGCCTTGAAGCCTGCGGTGTTGACGTTGGCGATGTTGTTGCCAGTAACGTCCAGCATGGTCTGGTGGGCGCGGAGGCCCGAGATTCCGGAGTACAGCGAGCGGAGCATGGGAACTGCCTTTCTACGGGTGAAGAACTGGTTAGGAAGCGGCCGGAGCGGTAAGCCCGGTGATGGAGTCGAGGGGAACGGAAAGGTCGCCGATCGTGACGGACGGAACCGATCCCGCATAGCTGACGGAACTGGCGACGCCGGTCCCGGTGGTGCCGTCCGCGAGGGTGTAGCCGACCGAGTGTCCGATCAGCTGGGCTGCCGCCGTCCGCATCTGGAGGGAGAAGCCCTCCTTGCTGTTGGTGGTCAGTTCGGTCATTTTTTCCATCATGGAGAGCTGAAGGGTCTGGCTCATCATCTGGTTGGTGTCCATGGGCGCGCTCGGGTTCTGGTTCTTGAGCTGCGTCACGAGCAGGGACATGAACACGTTGGCATCCATGGTCTGCGAGGGTGTCCGCACGGCAGAGGCCTGGGTGGCCTCCCCCGCCGCCGTTACCGGCTGGGATGCGATCGGCTGAATCGTCATAAGTCGCGTTCCTTCGTGTCAGACAAGAATGTCGAGGGTGGTCTGGGGGCCGTTCAACAGCCTGGCGGTGCGTATGGCTTGATCATCGGCCAGCGCATCCCAGCGGTTTCCGGGCCGCGGCCCGTTCCGGTCGCCCGGGCCGGAGCCGCTGCCGCCGGGGCCCGAGCCGCTGCCGCCGGGGTCCCGGCCGGTGCCGAACTGGCCGCCGGTCCCCGTCCGGTCCTGGCCCGTGCCGTGCTGGGCCCCGTGCTGCCCGAAACCGGGACCGTTGTGGTCTGAGAGGTCAAGGCTGGCCGCGAATCCGGCGCCGTGGAGTTCCCTGCGGAGTTCGGGCAGGATTCCGCGGACGGCTTCACGTCCCGCATCGCCCGGGGCGAACAGCTCAATCCGGACGCCCGCTGCGTCGATCTGGGCCCGGACCGTCAGTGGACCGAGATCTTCCGGACTGACCTTGAGGGTCATGATGTGCTGGCCCTGGGGTGCCCCCACGAGGGTGAAAAGCGGTTTGGCCAGCTGGGACTGGAGGGGCGCCGCGAAATGGGGTACCGGCGGGGACGCCGACTGGAACGCCGGCTGCGCAGCGGCCTGGGCAGCCGGCTGGGGCACGGCCTGGGCCACGGTTGCCGCCGCGAGAGTCGGCTGGACGGGGATGGTGGCCGCCGCGGGGGCTTCGCTTTCCGGATTGGACCGAGCCTGGGCGGCGTTGGGCACCGGTGCCGCGACTGGTTCCGTCAGGACGCCGGCGTGGAAAGGAGCGGGGGCGTGTGCGGGTGCGGTGCCGGTTCCGGGTCCGGTTCCGGGTCCGGTTCCGGGTCCGGTTCCGGTGCCGGTTCCGGTGCCGGTTCCGGTTCCGGTTCCGGTTCCGGTTCCGGTTCCGGTGGACATGCTGCCGGAGGATCCGGTGCCGGCTCCGGGGCTGCCGGATGGCGCCGGACCGGACGGGGGCGTGCCGGGTGAGGTGGTCGGCGACGTCGGCGCTTGTCCGGGCGCGGAGGGAGCGACGGCGGCGACGTCTGATCCGTTGACCGCCCGCGCGGACACAGCCGCGGTGGTGGCCGCCGGCGACGCACCATGACCAGACCCAAGTCCCTGGGCGGTCTGCGCCGCCGCTGCCGCGCCCGGTGCCGCGGCGGCGGCCGGAGGTGTGGCGCCGGCCTGAACCGGGACTGCCTGCGTTGGCCCGGCAGGTGCAGCAGCCTTGGGTGGGCCACTGAGCACCGGAACGGGACCGGTCGCAGGGGTGGTCCCCGCGGCGCCGGTGGCAGTCGAGGCCAGCGGCGCGGCCGCGACAGTAGCCAGCGGCGCGGCCGCGACAGTAGCCGGTGCGGCGGCCACGGCGTCGACGGGCGCAGCCGTCGGGGCAGGATCGTTCCCATTGACCGGCCGGTTGACCGGTCCGCCGGCGGCGGCCTTGGGCCCGGCCAGCGGGACCGCGCCCGCCGTCTGCGAGGCCGCAGCGGCGTTCGGCTTACCGTCCGGCGTGGTCCCAGCGGGGACGGCGGCCACAGTCTGGCGCCGCGTTGCGGCCAATCCCGGGGTCTCGACGGCCGGGGAATGCGCGGCGGCGGCCGGCAACTCGTCGGGAAGGACCGCCGAGGCCGCGGACGCAGTGATGGCCGGGGCGGCAGTACGGGAACCATCGTTGCTGTCCGACGGCGGGGCAACCGCCTGCGCCGACTGTCCGGGCAGCGCAGCCTGACCAGCCTGACCACGTTGTGTATAGGAGACAAACTGGGCCGGCGGGAATTCGGCCGTGCCGTACTGGGCCGGCGGGAATTCGGCCGTGCCGTACTGGGCTGGAACGTGCGGGGCCGGAACGTACGGGGCCGGAACGTACGGGGCCGGCCCGGGGCTGGTGATACCGGACGAAGCAGCGTCGGTCCGCGGCGCGGTCCCGGAAGCAACGTCGGTCCGCGGCGCGGTCCCGGAAGCAACGTCGGCCCCCGTCACAGTGTTCGCAGCGGTGCCGCTCAGCGAAGCGGGGTCCGTGGCGCCGTCGGGCTGCGGCAGTTCGGCCGCCGTGTCATCGGCCGCCGGTACAGCCTTAGCGGCGCCAGGCTCTGCCGCGGTGCCGTTGCCCGCTGCGCCCTGGACGTCGTTGAGGACTGCGTCGAAGGACGCGGCGGCTGTGTTTCCGTTTTCGCTGCCGGGCCGCGGGTCCGCGCCCTGCCGGGCCGCCCGGACAGTCGCCCCCAGCGCGGCCGCAAGCTCCATCGATGCCGCCGCCTTCATGATGCAGCCCCTGCGGGAACGATGCGCCGGATGGAGGTCAGGTTGGACTGCTGCTCCCAGGCGTCGCGGATCTGGATGGTCTTGCCCGGCACGGGTGCGTCAATCGCCTTGCCGTTGCCCAGGTAGATGGAAATGTGGTTGCCGCCGAAGCTCACCAGGAGGTCTCCGGGTTTCGCTTCTGCGAGGGACGCCACCGGGGTGCCCTGGCGCATCTGGTCGCTCACCACACGGGGAAGCTCCACGCCGAGGTCCTTGAAGACCCGCTGGGTGAAGCCGGAGCAGTCCATGCCGGAGGCCGGATTGGTGCCGCCCCACACATAGGGAACACCGATGTACTTCTTCGCCACGGCCACCACGTCATTGCCCGTCGCGGCCCCACCGGTATGTACGGTTCCGGCTGCCTGGGCGCCGGTGAGCGCGGCCGTCCCGGCCGCCGCAGCGCTACCTGGTCCGAATGTGCCGCCAATGCCCAGTGACGTGCCCAGTGAGGAGCCCAGGCCCAGGCTGTCCGTGAGGGAGGCGGCATCCGTTGCGCCACTGCCGCCCAGTGCCGCGGCAAGTGCCTGGGTGAACGTGGCGGAGTCGCCGGTGCCGGTTGCGGACGCGAGCGAGGTAGCCGCAGCCTTGGCAGCGGCTGCGCTGGTTTCCGTGGCCGCAGGCCGGCTCAATTCCGCGATCATCGACTGGATGCCCTGCATCCGGCCGATCGCTTCAGTCATGCTCATGGCTTCACCTGCTGCTCATCGCGGTGCCAGAGCGTCGAGGCGATCTCGTCGAGGGCCGACTGCTCGGCGCGCAGGTCCGCGGAGTTGACCTCGGCGTCGTGCCGGGCTTGCAGCTTTTCCAGCCCCACGGACCGCGTGCGGGCAGCGATGAACTCGGCCCGGGCGTTGGCTTCGTCGGCCTCGGCCAGGTGGGTGAGGTTTTGCAGGTCCGCGAGCATGCTGTGCGCGGATGACCGGGCGGCCGCCACGGCGCGCAGTGAGGCCGAGCTGGAGATGGGGTCATCCGTGGCGGCAAGTTCGCGGCGGGCGGCGGCTTCGCGGACCCGGACGGAGCTGGAACGTGAGCGGGCGCGCGCCAGCCCGGTTGCCGCCTGGTCCTGCTGGAGCTGGCGGAGGCGCAGGAGGCCGGCCAGTGAGAATTCGCGGTTCATGCTGCTGCTCCCAGGATCGAAGTGAGGTGGCCGAGCCGTTGCCAGGACTCGGGGTGGGCCGTGGATTCGTCCATCGGCTGCTGGAGGAAACCGCTGACGTCGTGCTCGTGGTTCAGCGCAGCGTCCACCAGCGGGTTGGTCCCGGCCTGGTAGGCGCCGACGTCGATCAGGTCCTGTGCCGCCTTGCGGGCCGCGAGGACCCGGCGGAGCGTTGCGGCGGCGTCGAGGTGTGGCCGGGAATTGACCTTGCTGGCCACCCGGGACACGGATCCGAGCACGTCCACGGACGGGAAGTGCCCGGTGACGGCGAGTTTGCGGTCCAGCACCACGTGGCCGTCCAGGATGGAGCGGGCGGCGTCGGCGATGGGCTCGTTATGGTCATCGCCGTCCACGAGCACGGTGTAGATGCCGGTAACGGAGCCGGTCTCGGCCGTGCCGGCACGCTCCAACAGCCGGGCCAGGATGGAAAAGGTCGACGGCGGGTAGCCGCGGGTGGCAGGGGGCTCGCCGGCCGAGAGGCCAATCTCGCGCTGCGCCATGGCCACCCGGGTCAGGGAGTCCATCATGAGCACCACATCCTGGCCCTGGTCGCGGAAGGACTCGGCGATGCGGGTGGCGGTGAAGGCCGCGCGCATGCGCATCAAGGCGGGTTCGTCGGAAGTGGCGACCACCACCACGGAGCGCGCCAGGCCGGCGGCGCCGAGGTCGTCTTCGAGGAACTCGCGGACTTCGCGGCCGCGTTCGCCAACGAGGGCGATCACCGAGACTTCGGCGTCGGTTCCGCGGGCGATCATCGAGAGGAGGGAGGATTTGCCGACCCCGGAGCCGGCAAACAGGCCCATGCGCTGGCCCTTGCCGAGCGTGGTCATGGTGTCCAGGACGCGCACGCCGGTCTGCAGCGCGGTGTCGATGCGGGCGCGTTTCATGGCGTTCGGTGCCTCGTTGTCGATCGGCACGCGCGGCCCGCTGAGCAGCGGACCCTTGCCGTCGATCGGGCGTCCCAGGCCGTCAAGGACCCGGCCGAACAGGCCCCGCCCGGTGGGAACCAATACCGCGCTGCCTTTGGCGCGCACCGGGTCACCGGCAGCCACGCCGGCCAGTCGGCCCAGCGGCATGCAGCGCACGGAGCCGTCCAGCGCCGCGACGACTTCGGCGTCAAGGCCCGGGTTCCCGCCCACGGTCACGAGGTCACCAAGGGCGCAGTCCAGACCCGACACTTCCAGGCCCAGCCCGATGACCGAGGTGACGACGCCGACCCGTTGCGGGGCGGCCGCGGCCAGCGCGGCGGCATAGTCGGCGCCCTTCGGCCGCCACTCGGCGATCATGCGTGGCCCCGGTAGGCGCCGGCACCGAATTCGGCCCGGCCGGATTCTCCCGGCACGGTGTCTCCCGGCACGGCGTCTCCCGGCACGGTGTCTGCCACCAGTGCATCTCCCAGCGGGCCCTCTGCCGACGCTGCCTCTCCCAGCAGCGCCATGCGGGCACGTCCCAGGGCGGTGCGGAGGCTGGCGTCGAACCAGCCCTGCTGGTATTCGACCTTCGCGTCGCCGCGGCCCAAGGCGGGGTCCGCGATGAGCGGCAGCCCGGCTGGCAGTTCCTGGCCTTCCCGGCTGAGGACGTCGATGTCCGCCGGGTGCAGCCGGATTGCCAGTACCGTGGCGGAGTCATTCCCGGAGAGGGCGCGGGCCAGGGCGGCCCGGGCGGTCCGGGTGCCTTCGGCCAGTTCGTAGCCGAGGATGGCCTCGGCCAGTTCCAGCGCCGTGCGGGCCAGGATTTCCTCGGCGTCCTGCAGCGCCTGCACGTTGCGGTGCGCAAAGTCTGTCCTGGCGACGGCGAGGGCGCGCACGGCACGGTCCAGGTCCTGCTGTCCGGCGGCCAGGGAGGCAGCCTGCTCGGCGGCCATCCGGTCCCGCCAGCGGCGCTGCTCTTTCGCTGCGGCGCGCACACCGGCGGCGTAGCCCGCGGCGTGGCCTTCGGTGTAGCCGGCCTGTTCGGCGGCCGGGCCGTTGGCCCGCAGTGACGGGAAGACGACGCGCGCCGGGGCGTTGGCCGCGCCGTTGTCAGTAGACATAGTCTTCTTCGTCCCCGCGCTGGATGGTGATCTGGCCTTCGGCCTCGAGCTCGCGGATGGACCGGACGACGGCGGCACGGGCCTCTTCGATCTGCGAGGCACGCAGGGGTCCCAGGGCGGCGATCTCGGATTCGAGGATTTCCAGGTTGCGCCCGGAGACGTTGGTGGTGATGGTTTCCAGGACCGGCTCGGAGGCACCCTTCATCGCCATCGCCAGGACGGCCGCGTCGAGTCCGCGCAGCACCAGCTGCACGTCGCGGCGTTCCAGCTTCACGATGTCGTCGAATGTCACCATCTGGGCCCGGATCTCCACCGCGAGGTCGGGATCGAGCAGGTCCAGGCCGTCCAGCACGGACCGTTCCGTGCCGGCGTCGGTCCGGTTGATGATCTCCAGCAGCGGCTGGATGCCGCCCACCACCTTCGAGGCCTGCTGGGACACGGCGGCGCCGCCGCGGAGTTTGAGGGTGTCGGCGACGATCCCGATCGCCTCGGGCGCGCCGGATCCCATGGTGGCGATGCTGAGCGCGACGTCGGCGCGCAGCGAGCCGGGCAGCCCGGACATCACGGCCGAGGCCTTGCGCGGGCTGAGGTGGGCGAGGACCAGGGCGATGGTCTGCGGCAGTTCGCCGTCGATCAGGGCCAGGATCTGCACGGGTTCGATGTCTTCGAGGAACTCGAAGGACTTGCCGGCCATATTGACGGTCAGGCGGTTCATGAGCCCGGCGGCCCGTTCCGAGCCGAAGGAGGCCTCCAGCAGGCCCTCGGCGAGTTCCCGGCCGCCCCGGGCCTGGCGCGTGGTTGTCATCGCGGCCTGGTGGAAGTCCTTCATGATCTGCTCGGTGACGTCAGAGTCCACCTTGCGGAGCTTGACGATCTCCCCGGCAATCTCCTCCGCCTCAGTGTCCGTGAGCTGGGCCATGACCTTGGCGGCGTTCTCGGGGCTCATCTGCATCAGGACGACGGCGGCGCGCTGGGTGCCGGTCAGGGGCGTATCGGCGGGTTTCATGCCGGTTGCCTGTCATCCATGAGGCTGCGCAGGTAATCGGCGGCCCGTTCCGGGTTGGCGGCGACCATGTTGTCGATTTCAAACCGGCGGCGCTCGGATTCCAACTGTTCGGTGCTCGGGCCCGGAAGCGGGGGCAGGGCGGTGATCGGGATCGCCGACGTCGCCGGCGGAAGCGCCACCACAGGCGGGGCCACCGGCATGATCTCCAGGTCCAGGCGTTCGCCGAGGTCCACGGGCTCGCGCTTCTGGCGGCGCCGCAGGATGATCGTGACCACCAGGGCCAGGATCAGCAGGCCCAGCAGGATACTGCCTGCGGTGACGAGGGTTCCGAAGAACGCGGCCTGCTTCTCGGCTTCGGCGTTGGCCTGGGCCTCGGCGAGCGCCTTGGCGGCGTCGTCGGCGGCTGCGGTGCTGAACGGCACAACCTCGACCGTGACAATATCGCCGCGCGCGGTGTCGGCCCCGGCTGCGGAGGTGACGAGGTTCTTCAGCGACGCCAGGTTCAGGCCGCCGGCGGCGGCCTGGCTGACGGCGACGGAAATGGTCTGCCGCTTGATGGCACCGGCCGGGATGGTCCGGTCCTCGGTGACCTTGTTGACCGCGTTGTTCTTGGTTTCGGTGGAGGAATCGAAGTTGCCGTTGCCGCTCGTGCCGCCGGGAACAGCGATGTTGTCCGGACCGAGGACGCCCGCGGCGCCTCCCCCGGTTCCGGTGTATTTCTCGGTCTTGGACGATTCACTCAGCGGCAGGGCGCCCTCGGCATTGGAGAAAGTCTCGCTCTTCTGCTGCGCCGATTCGCCCGTCACGTCGGCGGCGACGGCGACCGTGGAGTTGCCTGGGCCCACCACGCGGTCCATGACCGCGCGGACGGCGTCCGAGGTGCGCTGCTGGTAGTCGCTGGCCTGCTTGGTGGACGATCCTGCGGTCCCGCCGCCGACGGTGGAGAGCACGTTTCCCTGCGAATCGACCACGGAGACGTTGGAGGGCTTGAGGTTTTCGATGGCGGCGGAGGTCAGGTGGACGATCGCCTGCACCTTGTCACCGGTCAGGGCAGCGCCGGCGTCGGTCTCGATGAACACTGAGGCGGTGGTGTCCGGGGCCTTGGACACAAACACTGTTTTCTCGGGGATGGCGAGCCGGACGGCGGCGGTCTTCACGCCGTCCATGGCGGAGATGGTGCTGGCAAGTTCGCCCTCGAGGGCGCGCTTGTACGTGACGGACTGCTGGAATTCCGAGGACGTCACGCCCATCTTGTCCAGCAGGGAGTAGCCGGTGGCGGCGGCAGTCGGCAGGCCCGCGGCCGCTGCCTTGAGGCGCTCGTCGTAGACCTTGTCCTGCGGCACCAGGATGGTGGATCCGCCGTCGCTGAGCTCGTACTGAACGTTGTCCTTGCGGAGCTGTTCGACGATGCCGTTGGCGTCGGTGGTCTGGAGGCCGGAGAACAGCGGGGTCAGCACCGGGCGGGTAAGCCAGGCGGACAGGGCAACAATGCCCACCACCAGCAGGGCAGCGCCGATCACGGCGATGGTGCGCTGGCCGGCGGTGAAGCTCTTCAGGCCCGCGCCGAAGCGCTGGAAGAAAGCGTTAATCTGCGGAGGCATCAGGCCTGCATCCTCATGATCTCGTTGAACGCGTCAACGCCCTTGTTGCGCATGGTGGCCATGAGCTCCAGCGTCACCTGCGCCCGGGTCGCGGCAAGCGTGGCGTTGTGGATGTCATCCAGGTTGCCGGTCACGGCGGACACAGCCAGCTGGTTCGACGTCGACTGCAGCTGCTGGAGGTTATCCACCGCGCCGGTGAGGGAAGTGGCGAAGGCGGAGCCGTCAGTGCCGGCCACGGGTGCCGCTCCGGCGCCCGTCACATAGTTTGTCGGCAGGACGCCCTGGACGGGGGCGATGGGGGCGACAGTCATTAGGAGCGTCCAATCTCAAGGGCGGCCATGTAGGTTTCGCGGGCGCGATCCACCACCTGCGCGTTGGCCTGGTAGCCGCGCTGGGCGATGATGAGCGCACCCATCTGTTCGGCCATGTCAATGTCCGGGTACTTCACGTTGCCGTTGGCGTCCGCCAGCGGGTGATCCGGCTGGTAGACGACCCTGCCCTCGGCGTTGCCGAGCTGGGTGCTCTTGACGTACACGCCCGAGCCCTGCGAGCCCTCCGCGGCCTCGACGTACCGGGCCTGGAAGGCGGGGCCGGACGTGGCGGAGGCGTTGTTCATGTTGGCGAGGTTGTCCGAGACGGCATCGAGCCACTTGCGGTGGACGGTGAGGGCGGAGCCGGCGATGCCGATCATGTCGAAGGTCATCAGCTGGTCCTCAGGGCCGAGCGCACGGCGGTGAACTCGGTGTTGACGGCGCGGGCGGCGAACTGGAAACGCAGCACGGTGTCGATGTTGGACAGGGTCTCGGTGTCCAGGTTGACGTTGTTGCCGTTCAGCTGCGTGGGCTCCAGGGACTCCGCCGTGGTTGCCTGGACGCGGCCGTTCCCGGACTGCACCGACGCCGCGAGGGCGTCCTCAAAGCTGACGCGCTTCGCGTGGTAATTCGGCGTGTTGACGTTCGCGATGTTGTTCGCGATGGTCCGCTGGCGCAGTGCCAGCCCGTCCATGGCGCTGGCCAAGGCGGCGGAAGTCACGGATTCGAGCACAGAGTCCTGCCTGGGAAAGGTGGGGGTGGCCGATCCGTGGCCGGTAGTCGAGCGATCCGTGCTCTTACAGTGGTTATCGGCACTGGTCAGCGCCGCGTTAGGCGAAATCAAAAAGACTATTTCAGATGTTTTGGAACCTAGGATTCTTAGCCGTTGACATCCAGGTACAAGGCGCCGGCGGACTCTCCCACCCCGGGCACGGAAGATACCGCCTGCAGCTGACGGGCTACTCCCAGCCGCGCCTCTTCCAGCCGGAGTGCAACGCGTTCCTGGGCCGCCGCCAGTGCGACGGCGCGACGCCGGGCGGTCGCCGGCAACGGCCCGGTCATCGAAGGCGGTGACCATCGCTTTTCCGGCCGGGGTTCCGCCACCGATCCCGCGGGCGCGGACAGCGGGCCCAGCGGATCCTTCAGGGTCCGCTCGGCGGCCTGCACCGCCATTTCGAGCACATCCAGGACGGCCATCCAAGCGGCCAGGGTGGTGTCTTCAGGGATCTTGCCGGGAAGGGATGAAGCGGCGTCGTTGGATCCGGCTCCCCCTAAGCCGATATCCGAGTAGGCCTGTTCAGCCAAAGCCGAGACTCCCGCCGCCTGTTCCGGGCCCGGTATTCCAGGCCCCTGCTGCCGGGAAACCGGCTGGAGCTGCGGCGGGAAACGCCGCGGGGGTTGCGGGCACCGGTACCGCGGCGGCGGCCTCGTGCCAGGTCTGCCGCAGGGGTTCCAAGAGTTCAATCGCTTCCCGGGTCAGGGCCACGTCCCGCTGGATGTTCGCGTTGATCAATGCCGTGGAGACGTAGTTGTAGACCCCCAGAAGCCCGTTGGCACCGTCCCATGCGTCGACCTTCAGCGAGGAGGACAGCTCGGCCACAATGGCCTGGGCGTGCAGCAGGTTTTCCGATGCCGTGGTCCAGTCGGCGGCGTGCTGCGCCGTTTCCGCCCGGCCCAGGTCCAGCAGGAGGCGGTCGTAGAGCATGGTGAGGAGGCGTGCCGGCGGAGCCGACAGGACCGAGTCCGCGAGGTACTGGTTCCGCTGGCCGGCATTGCCGTAGCCGCCGCCGAAGGAGGTCAGAGTCATGATGAAGAGCTTCCTGAGGAGAGTCCTGCGAGTTGGGAGGACAGCCAGGACGACTGCGCTTTCATGCCGCTGAGAGCAACTTCCAGCGCGGAGTAGGTCCGCTGCAGCGTGGTCCGACGCATTTCCAGGCGGTCGTCCCAGTCGGCGATCTGGTCGGTGTAGTCCTTCGCGGTGGATTGCTGTCCCTTGATCTTGGTGCTGAGCAGCCCAGTGGCGGGATCGGAGGCCTGCTTGGCGGCGTCCGCCACCCGGCCCGCGATGGTGGCCACGGCCGCCATTGTTCCGGCCGGGTCCTTCGCCAAGGCATCGCCGAACTTGGTGGCGTCGAATTCCGTCGTCCCGGTCTTGGTGACGCTGATGCCAAGCTCAGACGGCGACTTTCCGTTCAGGGGCTGGGACGCGGCGGCGAGGATCGCGGCGTTGACGTTGCGGATGGTGCTGTCTCCGGTGAACACGCCGCCTGAGGTGACGGGGTTGCCGGAGGCGTCGGTGCTGCTGACCACGGCGCTCTTGGTGGCGATCTGTGCCAGGACTCCGTTGACGGAGCTGACCAGGTCAGAGGCGGCCTTGCTGATCTGGGCGTTGTCACGGGCGACGGTGACGCGTGTGGGATTGGCAGAGACCTCGGAGACGGTGATCGAGACTCCGCTGAGGACATCCGCGAAGGTGTTGGTGGCGGAGCTGAGGGTCGCTTCGGCAGCTGTTCCCGCCCACAGCTTGATCTGCGCGTCCTGCGCAGGCTGCACTTTGGTCAGCCCGGCGGTGCCGTCCGGATCGGCGATGCTGAACCCGCCGGCGACGCCGGTCTTGGACGAGGCAAATTGCAGCCGGTACTCTCCGCCGCCGACGGAAACTTTCGATGCGACAATGCCGGCGCCGGAGAGGTTCACGGCGGAAACGACGTCGTCCAGGGAGGAAGTGAGCGGAGTGACTGTGATGGCATGGCCGCCTTCACCGGTGACGGTCATGGTGGTGTAAGGCCAGGCAGCTAGGTTCTTGCTGACGGAGACCTGGGTCTGGGCCAGCTGGGAGACGGTGAAATCAACAGCACCGGGTTTCGCCCCGGTACCGACTGTGGTGGTGACTTTGGCGGAGCTGCTCGAGGCCGAATACAGTTCCAGGCTTTTGGGGTTGGAGAGCTTGCCGGCCTTGGTTGCGAGGTCCGCGACGGCGGTATTGAGTCCTTGCAGGGCCGAGATGCGGGTTTGGACAGTTGCGGCCTTGTTCTTGATGAGGCTTTGCGGGATTGCTTCCACGGCCATGAGGGAATTGATCAGGGCAGTGGTGTCCAAACCGCTGGAAAGTCCGTCGATAGAAAGTCCCATGCCTACAACTCCTTAGAACAATGGCCGGCTGAATCAGTAATAGCTGGTGGTACTGCACAGCGCCCGGGGAGAAGATTTCCCTCCCCGGGCGCCACGTGCAGGCTGAACTACCTAGCGGAAGTCACCGGAGTGATCGCTTCCCGCTGTGGTTTAGCGCAGGAGCTGCAGTACACCCTGGTTGGACTGGTTTGCCTGGGCCAGCATTGCGGTGCCGGCCTGGGACAGGATGTTGTTGCGGGTGAACTTGACCATTTCCTCAGCCATGTCCGTGTCGCGGATACGGGAGTTGGAAGCCGTCAGGTTTTCCTTGGCCACGTTGATCGTCTGCACAGCCGACTCGAGGCGGTTCTGGGTTGCACCCAGATCTGCACGAGCCGTGGAGACCTTGGTGATCTGAGCATCGATCAGCTTGATCGACGCCTGCGCGTGGTCTGCGCTGTCGAACTTCAGACCGCCGGTCAGCGCTGTGCCAGTGCCAGCGGCAACGACGCCAGCAGCGGCGTCGGGGTCGCCAACGGCCGCATTCACCGTGCCGCCATTCAGAGCAGAAACCACGATGCCGACACCGGCCCCGTTGGCATCCTTAGTGACCGAAACGCTGAAGTTGGCAGCAAAGTTTGAGTCAGCGCGCAGGGCAGAGGCATATTCGTCGACGCTCTGGAAACCGGTGCCATTCGGGTTCGCAGCCGTGTCTCCGATCTGGTCTTTCAGAGCGGCCGTAGTAATGGCCGTCGTCGTCACGGCGCCCGTCGCATCGGTTACGGTTTTCGTAAACGTTGCCGGACCCGTGCCCAGGGCGGTGAGGTCTGCAATGTCGAAGCTCGATCCCGTGATGGACAGGTTTCCGCCGGCGAGGTCGCTGGCGATAGTCTTCACGTTGGCGGCGCCGACGTTTACGTCGATCCTGCTGTTGGCGTCCGAGTTGGCGCCGACCTGGAGGCTCACCTTCGAGTTGGAACCGTCCAGCAGCTGAGCGCCGTTGAAGTTCGTGGAGCCGGCGATGCGGTCCAGTTCCTTGACCAGGCTGTCGGCTTCGGTCTTGATGGCCCCGCGGGACTCAGCGTTGTTCGTATCGTTGGCTGCCTGGACGCCCAGGTCGCGCAGACGCTGCAGGATGGAGTGAGCCTGGTTCAGGCCGCCTTCAGCGGTCTGGACAAGGCCAATGMCGTCCTGGGCGTTACGGGAAGCAACCGTGAGGCCGCCGATCTGGGACTTCAGGCCCTCGGAGATCGCCAGGCCGGCCGCGTCGTCACCGGCGCGGTTGATGCGCAGGCCGCTGGAAAGCTTCTCCAGCGACTTGGACAGGTCGGTCTGGGTGTTGCTGAGGCTGCGGTAAGCGTTGTTCGCAGCCATGTTGGTGTTGATCTGCATTCCCATGATGTTTCCTCCATGATTGGGACGATGTGCGATGGCCCATCCGTGGGCCTTCAGAAGTAGTTATCGCCATTTGGCCAGCACACGTAAGGAAGATTCCAAAAAGAGTTTTCAGTTCAACGCCCCATCTGGTCCCGACTGTTATCAGCCTTATTGCCGCTAACGAATCCTGCGCCCCTGCCGATAGTTTCTACGAACCCTGCTGGAGGCTTAATCGTCCGCACGATGAAATCGACGCCCCGGCACCACCGCACCAGTCATTTGCACCATTCACACATGAGGGAGCCGTCCGGACCATGGCCATCCACGAACTTTCAGCCCTGCTGTGGCGGGAGCGTGAACTCCTGGACGTTCTCACCTTCAAGCTGGAGGAAGAGCAACTGCTGCTCACTGCCGGCAAATCCCGCTGGCTTCCCCACGGCACAAAGGAAGTCGAGCAGGTTCTGGAACACCTCTCCAAGGCGAGCCTCGCCCGCACCATCGAAGCCGCCGTCGTGGCCGAAACCTGGGGACTGCCCACTGACGCGTCCCTGGGTGAACTCGCCGCTGCCGCGCCGGAAGGCGCCTGGTCCGAAATCCTCACGGCCCATCTGACGGCCTTGACCCACCAGACGGCCCTGATCAAGGAACTGCGCGACTCGAACGAGCAGTACCTGCGCACCGCGGTCCGTTCCACCCAGGAATCCCTCGCCGATCTGCGGCCCACCGCTGCGGCCGGCACCTATGACGCCCAGGGCAAGACCGGGGAAACTGCAGCCTCGCGTATTTTCGACAAGCAATTCTAAGGAAGCGACCATGAGTACCTTCGGCGCGCTGAACACCGCCTACCGTGGCTTGACCGCCGCCCAGCAGGGCATGAACGTGGCCGGGCAGAACATCGCCAACGCCGCCACCGAGGGTTACACCCGGCAGCGCGTCCAGCAATCGTCAATCGTGGCTCCCGCGCAGGGCCTGTTCGGTTCGGGCCGCCCCGAAGCCGGGAATGGCGTCTCCGTGGACGGCATCGCACGCTTGGGCAGCAGCTTCCTTGACGGAAGCGTCCGCTCGACGGCGGCCCAGTCCGGCTACGCCAGCGCCCGGTCCTCGGCGCTCCAAGGGATCGAGGGCATCCTTCAGGAACCCGGCGAAAACGGCATCTCCACCGCGCTCCAGGGCTTCTGGTCGGCCTGGCAAGGCGCCGCCAACCACCCCAACGACTCCGCCGCCAAGGGGCTGGTCCTGCAGGCCGGCAACGACCTCGCCAGCAAGGTCTCCTCTTCCTACCGCTCCCTTGAGGGCCAGTGGAGCAGCGTCCGCGGCCAGGCCCAGGGCGCCGTGGACGCCGTCAATGCCGCCGCCACGCAGGTGGCCGCCTTCAACACCAGCATCCGCTCGACCCTCGCCGCGGGAGGATCGGCCAACGAGCTGATCGACGCGCGGGCCAAGCTCACCGAGACCATCTCCCGGCTGACCGGCGGCACCGTCAGGGAACAGGCCGACGGCACCGTGGATGTCCACGTCGGCGGAAACGCCCTCGTGATGGGCAGCTCCGTCCGGGCACTCGCCCTCTCCGGAAGCCAGACTGCGGACAAGCTCGGCACAGCCGTGCAGCTTGAGTGGGCGGACCGGCCGGGCGCGGCAATTGCCGTCGCCGATGGGGAAATCGCCGGCGCGTTGTCCGTCCTGGCGCCTGCCGCGAACGGCGGCGCCATCGATTCGGCCGCACAGTCACTGAACAAGTTCGCCGGCGACCTGCGGGATGCGGTCAACGCCCTTCACTTCGGCGGACGGACCTCTGACGGCTCCTCCTCCGGCAACTTCTTCAACCCTGCCGCCGCAGGCCCCGCCGCCCTCGCTCTCGCCGTTGTGCCCAAGGCCGCCGCGGAGATCGCGGTCGGCGTGGCGGGTGCGGGGAACCTGGACGGCAGCCTCGCCGACAAAATCTCACAGCTTGGCACCGGGCCGGGGTCTCCGGACAGCGCCTGGGCAAACATCGTCACCGGGATCGGTGTGCAGTCACGCGGCGCCCAGCAGCATGAAGCGTTGAGCTCGGCAGCGGAAATCTCCGCGCAGTCCAACCGCTCCTCGCAGGCGTCCGTCAGCCTGGACGAAGAAAACGTCAGCCTGCTCACCAACCAGCACGCATACCAGGCCGCGGCCCGCGTCATGACGGCTGTGGACGAAGCCCTGGACGTCCTGATCAACCGCACCGGACTGGTAGGAAGGTAGACATGCTGAACCGGGTAACCAACCTGACCATGAGCACAACCGCCCAGCGGACCCTGCAGGCCCAGCAGTCCAAGCTGGCCCAGCTGCAGGAAAAGGCGACCACGCTGGACAAGATTTCGCGCCCGTCTGACGATCCTGCCGCCACGGCGCAGGCTCTCGATACGCGCGCGCGGCTCGCCGCCAACGCCCAGTACGGCAGGAACATCGACGACGGCGCCAGCTGGCTCAACGCGGCCGACTCCGCCCTCAGCCAGGCCACCAACGTCATGAACCGCATCCTCGACCTCACGGTCCAGGCCGGCAACGGCGCGCTCAACCAGGCGGGCAAGGACGCGATCGCCGTCGAGCTCGAAGGGCTGAACAAGGATCTGCTCTCAACCGCCAACAGCAAGCACCTTGGCCGGAACATTTTTGCTGGAAGTTCGGACGCGGCCACGGCCTTCAGCCCAGCCATCCCGGCCGACCCGAGCATCCCAGGAGACACCGGAACTCCCCCGGTCTTCAACGGCGTCGCCGGCGGCTCAGTGGAACGGCGCATCAGTGCCGACAGAACCGTCCGGGTCGACGCCGACGGCGCCGCGATCTTCGGCAGCGGCTCCGGCTCCGTCTTCGACGCCGTCACCAAGACCATCGAGTCACTGCGCAAGGGCGAGGATGCCACTGTGAACCTCACCAACCTGCAGGCATCTTTCAAGAACATCGTCAGCGGGCGTGCTGAAATAGGAACACGGCAGGTGCAGCTGGAACGCGCCGGCAACGTCAACACCGAACTGGAGGCCACCTTGGATGCACAGAAGATGGGCATTGAAAAGGCAGATCTCGGCAGCGTCATCATGGACCTGAAGCTTCAGGAAACCAACTACCAGGTGGCCCTCGCGGCGACGGCCCGGGTGCTTCAGCCCACCCTGATGGACTTCCTGCGGTGAGCACCCCGGTCATGGACACTCCGGTCGCCATCCTGCCCCTCACATTCACCGCACCCATGCCTGGCTTCGAGGAGCTGCACGATTTCGCGCTGCGGAGCGTCGAGGGCGCGGCCGGACTGTACGCCCTGGAGGCCGGTTCCAGCCCGGTGCGGCTATTCCTGGCCGATGCGGCCGTGTTTGCACCGAGCTACTCTCCGCCGATCGCGGCAGCCTCGCTGGAGGCCCTCGAACTCGACGGGCGGGACGCCGCCCAGGTACTGGTCGTGGTGAACCACTCGCCCGGTTCCACGACCGTCAACCTCATGGCCCCGATCGTTCTGAACCGTGCCACCGGGCGCTGCACGCAGCTGGTGCTGGACGGCCGGGACTTCCCGCTCCGGGCCGAGCTCGGCTCGCTCTAGCCGACCCGCCCGGCAAGGCGCGCAGCCCTGCCTTGCGACCGGCTCCACCAGCTTCACCAGAAATGGGCCACGTCCACCACGAGCCGGGACCCGGTGCCCGGCCCGGGCAGGGCCAGGGCCCGGAACGGCAGCCGGGCGCGGACCCCCAGGCCAATGGTCGAATAGCCTTCGAAGCTGCCCGCCCACGCCACCTGCCGGAAGGTCTGGTACCCAGCCACGTCAGCCAATTCATTCTTGTTCGGCGGGTTGTAGGTGGGATTGCCGGCGTCGTCATATGCGGGAGCATTGACCGTGAGCTGAATGAAGGCCTGGCCCCGCAACGGGACCGGCAGGCCGGACCCGTCCTGCACCACCGCGGGTACGTAGCGGACGCTGTAGCCTGCCACGGGGCCGTTGAGGTCAATGACCAGCCGGTCAAAGCAGTAGTGCTGACCGGTGCGGACGTCGACCACCTTGGCCTGGCTCATGGCCGGATCCATTTTGCTCAGCGACCCCCAGGCCAGTCCGCAGTACGGGTCTGCGGCGGCCGGCGCCGGCGCAAGAATCCCGAGCGCGGCGGCCATCAGAACAGCCGCGAGCAACGCGTTGACCTTTTTCAACTGGATCTTCTTCAACTGGGTCTTCTTCAAGGCCGCCACCCCCTGGTGCTGCCTGACCCTTGGGCTGGCGGAACAGTCAGCGCAGGTCAGACGCTTTCAGCGTAGGCGGGCCCGGCCCGGCGGGCGAGGTCCTCCACAGTTTCGGCGCCCAACCGTTAGCGTGGCCCGCTGCTGGTCACGGACGGATTGCACGGACCCTGTTCGTGAAGGTCGTTCACGAACAGATAACACCGCCAGCAGCAGGCCTGGCCGGGAACGGCGAAGCGCCGGCACCCTCGCGGGTCCGGCGCTTCGTACGGCCTGTCTGTTGCCGGAAGGTTTTAGCCTTCGCAGTCGCGGCAGTACTTCATGCCGTTCTTCTCAAGGGCCACCTGGGACCTGTGACGGACCAGGAAGCAGGAGGAGCAGGTGAATTCATCGGACTGCTCCGGAACAACAATGACCGTCAGCTCTTCGCCGGACAGATCCGCACCGGGAAGATCAATGCCTTCAGCGGTGTCGTTCTCATCGACGTCGATCACAGCGGTCTGCGCGCCGCCGCCGCGGGACGCCTGAAGGGCCTCCAGCGACTCAGCGGGAGATTCTTCTTCTGTCTTGCGTGGGGCGTCGTAATCGGTAGCCATATCGGGGTTCACTTTCGTTGCTGCGCAGCGCCATTTCAGGCACCTCAGTGAAGCAGTTTAGGACATTATGCATGGAGTAGAGCAATAGTGTGGCCTATCAGACAGAATGAGTCGGACGGGCCCTGGAAACCCGGGCAGCGGCCCCCGGCCGGGGCCCCTCCGCGCGGCGGCCGGGCAGTGCAGGTGCGGCATTTCAGTCGACCGGCCAGACCACGAGCGTCTGCCACTTCGCTGGATCGGGTTCGACGCCGGGATCGGTAAGGTAGTACTCCCACATTGCTGCTCCCGGGCTCGCGCCGTCCTGCCGCATCCGCGCCATGATCGCGCCGTAAGTACGCTGCAGTGATTCGTAGGGACCGATGTGCATCGCCTCGTAGGCCTGGCCTGCGGGGAGGGTGCCGGCGACAACCGCCGTGTCCGCGCCACTGGGGTTCGTGAAAGGCGCGGCGAGGGGGAACCCCGCTTCGACGTCGACGACGTCGGTCGGCATGCCGCGGTACAGCGCGAACGGGGGTCCGGCCAACTGGACATGCTGCTCCTGCACCGCACCCATGACGGCGGCGAAGGCACGGCCGAAAAAATCCCGCAACGCATTCATCGGGACTGTCTCATGCACCACCGCCGTGGGCTGTTCCTTGAGTTGGGCGGCCCTGATGTCCGGGGCCGGCCCCGGGTTCGTTTGAGTCATACCCCAGACTCTGCCGGGACTAATCCACGGTCTAGGGCCTTACGGCCCGCAGGGGAGGTCCGCGCCGTGGTCCAGTAGCGGTCCGGCTGCCGGCCCGGGGACGGCGCGGGTTCCACCCCGAATAAATAAATGAACTTTATTCATATTAGGTCTTGCCCCGTGCGGCCATCACCCTCAAACTAAATGAACAACGTTCATTAATGTGACGCCCGTCTCACTGGAGTAGCCATGATCGAAATCACGTCCCTCGACACCCCGCCCTCCCTCGCCCGCACGCTGCCCTCCAGCCGGCCGGCTCTGCGGATCGGCGTCGTGCAGCATCGCTGGCATCCTGACGCCGCGGCCCTGCACGCCGAACTGGACGAAGGCATCGGGCGCGCCGCCCGGCTGGGAGCAGCCGTCGTCTTCCTCCCCGAGCTCACGCTGTCCCGCTATCCCGCGGACACGCTTCCCGAAAATGACGCCGCCCGCGGCGGGACCACGCGCCCGCGGCCCTCGGACATTGCCGAGGATCTGTTCACCGGCCCCACGTTCCGGTTCGCGGCGGACGCGGCCCGGAGGCACGGCATCTGCGTCCACGCTTCGCTGTACCAGAAGGCGGAGAACCCGGACGGCACAGACGACGGCCTGGGCCTGAACACCGCCGTCCTGGTGTCCCCCGGGGGCGAACTCCTGGCCCGCACCCACAAGCTCCACATTCCCGTCACGGCAGGCTACTACGAGGACAAATTCTTCCGCCAGGGCCCGGACGGCGACGATGCCTACGAGGTCCACTCCCCCGCCGAACTCGGCGGCGCACGGTTGGGCATGCCCACCTGCTGGGACGAGTGGTTCCCGGAGCTGGCGCGGATCTACTCCCTCGGCGGCGCGGAACTCCTGGTCTACCCCACAGCCATCGGCTCCGAGCCCGACCACCCCGACTTCGACACCCAGCCGTTGTGGCAGCAGGTCATCGTCGGCAACGGCATCGCCAACGGGCTGTTCATGGTGGCCCCCAACCGCTGGGGCAGCGAAGGCACGCTGAACTTCTACGGTTCCTCCTTCATCTCCGATCCCTACGGCCGGATCCTCGCCCAGGCACCGCGGGACGAATCCGCGGTGCTCGTCGCGGACCTCGACCTCGACCAGCGCCGGGACTGGCTCACGCTTTTCCCCTTCCTGGCCACCCGACGCCCGGACACGTACGGGCGGCTGACCGAACCGGTACGCCCCGACGCCCCGCTCGGCGCCGACACCAGCAAGGCCACCGCATGAGCGCGTGGCGGATGCCGTCCGAAACGGCGCCCCAGGACCGTGTCTGGATGGCGTTCCCCACCGGCGGCTACACCCTGGGCGAAACAGCGGCAGAAGCCCACGCCGCCCGCTCCGTCTGGGCCGCCGTCGCGAACGCCGTCGTGGAATTCGAACCGGTCACCATGCTGGTGGCGCCGGCGGATGTGCAGACCGCGGCGGACTACCTCCACCCGGATATCGAGGTGGTCCCCGCCGCGCTGAACGACGCCTGGATGCGGGACATCGGCCCCACGTTCGTCCTCGACGACGGCGGCCGGCTCGGCGCCGTCGACTGGGTCTTCAACGGCTGGGGCGGCCAGGACTGGGCCGCCTGGGACAAGGACGCGCTCGTGGCGTCGGCCGTCGCGGCCCGCTCGGGGGCCAGCCACCTTGTCTCGCCGCTGGTGAACGAGGGCGGCGGCATCCACGTCGACGGCGAAGGCACCGTCCTCGTCACCGAGACGGTCCAGCTCGATCCGGGCCGCAACCCCGGGCTCAGCAAGGCCGACGTCGAAGCCGAGCTGGGCCGGACCCTGGGCGTAAGCCACGTCGTCTGGCTTCCCCGCGGCCTGACCCGGGATTCGGAACGGTTCGGCACGCGCGGCCACGTCGACATCGTTGCGGCCATCCCGTCCCCGGGCACCGTGCTGGTCCATTCCCAACAGAACCCGGCACACCCCGACTTCGAAGTCTGCCGGGCCATCATCAGCCACCTCGCCACCACCCGGGACGCGGCCGGCCGCGAATGGAACATCATCGAGGTCCCCGCCCCGGAAACCCTGACGGATGAGGAGGGGTTCGTCGACTACAGCTACATCAACCACCTGGTGGTCAACGGCGGCGTCATCGCCTGCACCTTCGGCGACCCGATGGACGAAAAAGCCTTGCGCATCCTTGGCGACGCCTACCCCGGCCGCAGGGTAGTCGGCATCGACGCCCGCGAGCTCTTCGCCCGCGGCGGCGGCATCCACTGCATCACCCAACAGCAACCATCCGTCCCCCAGAAAAAAGGTCAGCAATGAGTCAGACTATCGGCCGCGAAGACGGCACCATCACGCACGACGTCGTCGATCCGGCCGGTTCCAAGCACGGCATCTCGGGCAAGGGACTCAAGGGCGGCCAGCTGGGCCTTCTCGCCGTCGTCGTCCTCGGCATCTCCTCCGTGGCACCCGCCTACAGCCTGACCAGTTCGCTGGGACCCGCCGTCGGCGCCGTGGGCCTGCAGCTGCCGGCGATCTTCATTGTCGCGTTCATCCCGATGATCCTGGTGGCGTTCGCCTACCGTGAGCTCAACGCCGATTCACCGGACAGCGGCACCACTTTCACGTGGGCCACGAAGGCGTTCGGCCCGTTCGTCGGCTGGATGGGCGGCTGGGGTCTGCTGGCCGCCAACATCATCGTCCTGTCCAACCTGGCCGGCGTCGCGGTGGACTTCTTCTACCTCTTCCTGGCCCAGGTGTTCAACAACCCGGACCTCGCGGACCTGACCTCCAACACGGCCGTAAACATCGCGACGTGCCTGGTGTTCGTGGCACTGGCCGTCTGGGTCAGCTACCGCGGCCTGCACGCCACCAAGCTGGTGCAGTACACCATGGTCGGATTCCAGGTCCTCGTCCTGGGCATCTTCGTCGTCATGGCACTCACCCACGCCGCCTCGGGCGACTCGGGCACCGCGATCGCCTTCAGCTGGGACTGGTTCAACCCGATGAAGATCGGCAGCTTCGAGCAGTTCGCCGCCGGCATGTCACTGGCCGTCTTCGTCTACTGGGGCTGGGACGTGTGCCTCACCGTCAACGAGGAAACCAAGGGCGGCAAGGGTACCGCCGGCCGGGCAGGAACCACGACGGCGGTCGCCGTCCTGGCCCTTTACCTCGTCGCGATCGTGGCCACCATGATGGTTGCCGGCACCGGAACCGACGGCATCGGCCTGAACAACCCGGACAACCAGTCGAATATCTTTGCGGCACTGGCTTCCCCAGTCATGGGTCCGCTGGCCATCCTGATGTCCCTGGCCGTTCTCTCCGGCACCGCGTCGTCCCTGCAGTCCACCATGGCCTCTCCCGCACGCAGCCTGCTGGCGATGGGCCACTACGGGGCACTGCCGCCGCGCTTCGCATCCGTCAGCAAGCGGTTCGGGTCCCCCGGTTTCGCAACGGTGATTGCCGGTGCGATCTCCGGCGGCTTCTACGCCGTCATGAAGGTAGTCAGCGAGAACGTCCTCAATGACACCATCATGGCCCTGGGCCTGATGATCTGCTTCTACTACGGCCTCACGGCCTTCGCCTGCACCTGGTACTTCCGGCACAGCCTGTTCTCCAGCGTCCGCAACTTCTTCATGCGGCTGCTGTTCCCGGTCCTGGGCGGCCTGGTCCTCACCGTGGTCTTCTTCCAGACCGCCGTGGACAGCTGGGCACCGGAATTCGGCAGCGGCTCGGAGGTCTTCGGCGTGGGCCTGGTGTTCATTCTGGGGATCGGCATCCTCGCCCTCGGCGTCGTGATCATGCTGGTCGCCGCGAAACTGCATCCGGGCTTCTTCCGGGGCGAGACCATCCGGAAGGACACCCCCGCCCTGGTGGTTCCGGAGTAGCCTCCCAGCAACGACCCGCCGGCCCGAATGAGCTCGGAGCCGGCGGGTTTTTGCGTGCGTCCGTCGCCCGCGTAGCTGCCAGACATGTTGAGGAACACCTCCCCGTGCTAGATTCACGCTGTCTGCATTTCCGCGGGCTCTAGCGCAGCCTGTTCCGGGCGCGGCAATTTGGGGGAAATTTTTATGCTGCTATTCGACCGCGTCCGGCCTCTATCAATTCCGTTGTTCCTTGGTGTGGTCATGATGCTTTCCCTGACACCGCTTGCCCCCGCATCCGCCGCGCCGGATACGACGACGGCGGTCAGTGCAGCGTCCGCCGAGCCGTTGACGACGGCCCCCGTGCCGACGGTCAAGGGCACAACAAAGGTCGGCTACACCCTGACCGCGGTCCCGGGCATCTGGGGTCCGGCACCCGTCACTCTGACGTATCAGTGGAAGGCGAACGGCGTCGTCATCATTGGCGCGACCGCCGCCGCCTACAAACTGGCCGCGGCGCAGGCCGGCAAGGCCCTTACCGTCACCGTCACCGGAACCAAGACCGGCTACACCACCGCCGCGAAGACCTCGACCCCCACCGCAGCCATCGCCGCCGGCTCGCTCGGGCCGGCCCCGGTGCCGACGATCACCGGAATGACAAAAGCCGGCTACACTCTGACCGCAGTCCCGGGCACGTGGGGTCCGGCTCCCGTCATCCTGAAGTACCAGTGGAAGGCGAACGGCGTCGTCATCATTGGCGCGACCGCCGCCACCTACAAACTGGCCGCGGCGCAGGCCGGCAAGGTCGTCACCGTCACCGTCACCGGAACCAAGACCGGCTACACCACCGCCGTGAAGACCTCGGCCGGCACAGCGGCAGTCACGCCCGCAGGACCCGGCGTCGACGTGTCCTGGCCGCAGTGCGGCAAACCGCTGCCCAAGGGCCAGAGCTTCGCGATCATTGGTGTGAACAACGGCCTGGCGAACAACACCAACTCGTGTCTGGCCACCCAGCTGTCCTGGGCCGCCACGTCCACCGGCGGGACCGGGCAGCCTCTCGTGGCCCTGTACGTAAATACCGGGAACCCCGGGACGGCCGGCTCCTGGTGGCCCACCAGCAACACCTATGCCGGGAAGACCGTGGCCAACCCGTACGGCACGTGCACCAAGGGCTCGGTCGGTTCGGCGTGCTCCTATATGTACGGTTACGCCAAGGCCTACGACGACGCCATCATCCGCGGGGTCAAGAACCCGGCCTCCTACACCTGGTGGTTGGACGTCGAGACCGAAAACTCCTGGTCAACGAACAAGGCCGCCAACAGAGCTGATCTGGAGGGCATGGCCGCCTACTTTGCCAGCATCGGAGCCAAAACCGGGCTCTACTCGACCGGCTACCAATGGGCACAGATCATCGGCACGGTGCCCTCGACAAGCAACCTTTACGCCCAGCGAAGCTGGCTCGCCGGCGGGAGCTCCTTCCAAAACGCCAGCAGCATGTGTTCGGCAGCGCCGCTGACAGGCGGCGGGAAAGTCACCATGGCCCAGTACATCTCGGGCGGCTTCGACTACAACAAGTCCTGCATCTGAGTTCCAGCCTCCGGCCAGCCCGGATTCAGTAGTCCGGATAGAGCTCCTCGGACGCTGTAACTGGATTGAGGGGCCCGGCAATCAATGCGGGGTCACCGAGTGCCGCTTCCGCGAGCGCTTCGCACGTCGAGAAGCGGACATCGCCTCGTTCCAGCGCAGTTTCGATCACGGTCCGCAGCGCCTCCAGCCGTCCTGCCCGCCCAGTGAGGAACGGGTGGCAAGTGAGCATGAAAAGAGCACCATGACGTCGCATTGCGTCGATCTCATGAATCCACATGTCCGCCACGACAAGTGGCGACTGGATGATTTCACCGATCTTGGGTTCCGGAAGGAAGGCATACTGCTCCCAGTCATCCAGACTCCAATGTGGGGGGAGCTCCGCAACTGTGCCTGCGGGGGTTTCGATGAGATAGGGGACGTCCGCGTCCATCAGGCTGGAATCGTATTTCAGCCCGTATTCAGCCACCAACGACGGTGTCTGCCACGAGGGCTCCCACAGTGCGGCGCGATGCCCCTTTGGAGAAATGCCGAAACGCCCGAGTGCAGCTAGCGCCAGATCGAAGTCGGCGCGTTCGTCGTCGAAACTCATGTTCACCGCGGTGCGGTGAGTGTGTGAGTGGTGCGCGATCTCATGACCCGATTCCAGGACCTGTTCCACCATGCGGGGATACCGCTCCGCGGTTACTCCTGGAATGAAGAATGTCGCCGGCTGCTGCACATCCTTCAACATCTGGAGAATCCGGGGAACACCCACCTTGGGTCCGAACGCCTGGTGGGTCATCGCCATCGCATTGTCGGCGTAGCGCCGGCCGGCGGCCAGGACGGGCGACTCGGCGTCGACGTCGAAAGTCAACGCGGCAACGCAGGCCGCCCCCTGCCTCCAGCCGCTTTTATCGAATGTCATGTTCGTCCCTCTTCGAAGAAATGGGTTGGAAGAAATGAGTCAGAAGAAATGAGTCAGAAGAAAGGGGTCAGAAGTCATGGGTGGAGAGCCAGTCGGCATAGTCGCCGAGGGCCCGATGCAGCGGCCAGACCGATTCGTAGCCGAGATCCGCGGCTGCGGAAGCGATGCTGAAGTGGCCCTGCAGATCCAAGGTTGGATCCGTCCCGGGCCCGATCTCCACGGAGGCGTCCGGGAATGCGATTCGAACTTCTTTGACGACGTCGCTGAGTGTCCAGTACTCGCTGCCGGAGATGTTGTAGGCCAGGGGCCTGGCCCGGGCCGTTTCTGGTGCCTGGACTGCCGCCAGGACGGCAAGAGCGACGTCGCGGACGTAGACAAGGTTGTAGCGGTGGTCGGCCCCGTGGTCCTGTGAGAATGAACCGTCGCGGACTACGCCGCGCATAATGTCCCGCATGACTTCATCCATGCGGTTTCCGGGTCCGTAAACCTGGCCGATGCGCAGGGAGATGACGTCGACTCCATACCTGTCGCCGTAGACCTGTCCGAGCCATTCCCCGGTAACCTTCGTCACGGCGTAAGGCGTCGTCGGATTTACTGGCTCCGATTCGAGAACCACCGGTGCTGAGGTCTTTCCGTACACGCACTCGGAAGAGAAGTTGATGATCCGTTTGACGCCGTGGAGTCGTGCCGCCTCGAAAACCGCCACCGTTCCCTCGACGTTGGCAGCAAACGTAGCCAGGGGAAAGCTCAGGGAATAGGTCGGGTGGGATATGGCGGCGGTATGGACGATGGTGTCGACGTCGTGCTCCTTGAATACTTCGAGGAGACGGGGGATATCGAACAGTTCGCCCTGGACGGAAACGACGTCGGGGCGTGGCGCCTCGATGAAGTCCCGGTTGTAGCTGACTGTTTGATGGCCGGCGTCGGCGAGTTCGTTGACGATGTGGCGTCCGGTGAATCCGGCACCACCTGTGACCAGAACAGAGCTCATGTGATGTTGCCTTTCACTAGGTGCGTTGGATGTGGGATTCAATGTCCGAGTGGGAACGTCGTGGTCCGACCACCATCGACAACAAGGTTTGTTCCCGTGACATACGAGGATTCAGGACCCAACAGCCACAGCGCCGCGGCTGCAATCTCCTCGGGCAGGGCGAACCGGCCAAGCGGCACGGACACTTCGTCCCGGGCGCGTTCTTCTTCGTTCGCGAACTCGGCCGCAAGCATCGGGGTATCTGTCGTGCCCGGCGACAGTGCGTTGACCCGGACGCCGGCCGGTGCGAGTTCGGCGGCCAGTGACCGCATCATCGACAGCACGCCGCCCTTGGTCGCGGTGTATGCGGTGTAGCCTGCCTGGCCGACGAGTGACAGCTCGCTGGCAGTGCAGACCAGCGATCCACCGCCGTTGGCCGAGAGCGTCCGCGCCGCTGCCCGGGCGAAGTGGAAAGTGCCGGTCAAGTTCACCCGGATCAGTCTCTGCCACAGCTCGTCGGATGTTTCGGCGATGGGCGCAACACTGGAGATTCCTGCGGCGTTGAAGGCCCCGCTCAGGGGCCCGAGTTCTGCTTCCGCCCGGGCGAAGGCCCCATCGACCTGTTGGGACTCAGATACGTCGGCTTCGATGAAGATCACAGCGCCCGAGACTTGGCTTTTTGCGTCTTCAAGCAGACGGTCCGGGAGACCGACCGCTGCAACCTTTGCCCCTTGCGCCAGAAGGGCCCGGGTGGTCGCGAGACCGATGCCGGAGCTGGCTCCGGTGACAAGGTAGGCCTTGTCCTGAAAATGGCTCATGTCTCCTCTTCCCCGTTGGATGTGGAAAGGCGGGCAGCATGCCCCCGGTCACGATTCGGGGGCATACGCCGGATTTGCCGGTTTAACCTTGATGGCTGATTTAGCCAACGAGCGCACGAGTGTGGTCGTTAAGGAACATGCCGCGGGGGTCGAACTCCCGGCGTATCTGGATGAAGGTGTCAAGCTCCGGGTAGAGACGCTCCAATCGGCTCCTCGTCATGAAATGGATCTTTCCCCAGTGCGCGCGGGGCTCGAATTCCTGCAGCACCGCATCCGCATCCCGGAAGAAGGGCCAGTAGTCGGTCCCGGGTTCGGTGGTCAGGGTGATAACGGTGGTGTCGCGTCCTTGGAACTGGGACATGTAGCCTTCGTCGGCTTTCACCCAGCGGACCTCAACGGGGTACTTCTGGTCGGAATGCTTGGTGCGGATCAGCTCCTGGACAGCCTGGACGGCCGCCAGGCCGTGTTCGCTGGGAACGAAGTACTCCAGTTCATGGAACGGTGTGGTGAATCCGCCCGGGTAGATGCGGTACGACCGGTCCAGCCGGGCACCTTCCGTGCGGGAAATTTCACGCTCGTCCTGGACCTGGGCGACGTTGTACCGCTTGGTGTAGCTGCGGTTTGCCATGCTCTGGCCCGGCGAACCGGGCAGGTCCAGGAGCTCACAGGAATCGTTGTCCGGGCACCAGAGGAACGAGTAGTGCCGGTTCCCGTCGATGTCGGCCTGCCAGGTTGCCGCGGTTTCCGCCCACGTGGGATAGGTAATCTCCTCCTGCAGGTAATAGCGGTCCTCGACCGCCAGTTCGACCTCCAGGAAGATTCCGAGCGTCCCCAAGGCGACCTGGGCGGCCCTGAGTTCGCGGAGTTGCCCTTCGCCGATTTCGACGATTTCGCCGTAACCGTTGATCAGCCGGACCCAGCGCAGTGCCGATGAGAAGCTGCCCAGGTTCTTTCCGGAGCCGTGGGTGCTGGTCGCGAGTGCCCCGGCGATCTGCTGCTTGTCGATGTCGCCCTGGTTGCCCAGTGCCAGCCCCTGCTCCCACAGCGGATCGCCAAAGGCGTTGATGGTGGTGCCGGCCAGGGCCCTCGCACGGCGCCCCATGAGGTCGGTTCCGGTGATGGCCGAGAGTGCGGACATGTCCATCAGGACTCCGCCCGTCTGGACAAGCGGTGAGGACGAATGCCCTGAGCCGACTGCACGTACGGGGAGGCCTTCGCGGATGGCGAACCGGACGGCGTCGAGCGCCTCCTGTTCGTTCCGCGGCCGGACGGTGAAGGCCGGCGTGGCGCTCTGGTTGCCGCCCCAGTTGGTCCAGGTTACGTCTGTCCCGAACGGAGCGGACGGGGTTGCGGCGCGCGCCGACGACGCGGAGTGGGGATGATTCGTGGTGGTCATTGCTGGGCTCCGATGCTGTTCTAAACGCTCATGCGCCGTGGTTGATCATGACGTGCTTGGTCCGGGAGTAATCGTCCAAGGCATACAGCGAGAGGTCGCGTCCGTAGCCGGATCCCTTGAATCCGCCCCACGGAACCTCGCAGGCCAACACCAGGTGTGAATTGACCCAGACGGTGCCGAAATCGAGCTGCTTCGGAATGCGGAGCGAGAGGCTCGAATCCCGGGTCCATACCGAGGCGGAAAGCCCGTAGGGACTCTCGTTGGCCCGGGTGATGGCCTCTTCAGTGGAGCTGAAGGACTCGACGGTGACCACTGGGCCAAAGATTTCGTGGGTAGCAATATGCGCCCCGGCCGGGACGTTGCTGATTACAGTGGGTTCAATGAAGTAGCCGGGGCCTTCCAACGCCGAGCCGCCGATGGCCACCTGAAGGCCCGCAGCTTTTGCCTCGGCAAGCGCTTCCTTCACGCGTTCGAAGTGCGGGCGCGAAATCATGGGACCGATTTCCACATCTTCCCCTGCGCCCGGAGCGCCGACGACGAGCGTGCTGACTTCGCGTACCAGGTGTTCGGTGAACTCCTCGGCCACGGACTCGTGCACGAGCACACGGCAGGCGGCGCCGCAGTCCTGGCCGGCATTCCAGAAGCCGGCGTTTCGCACGCCGGCGGCGGCCGCGCGGAGGTCGGCGTCGGGGAAGACAACAACCGGGGCCTTGCCGCCGAGTTCCAGATGGACGCGCTTGACGGACCTGGCCGCGGTCTCCGCCACTGCCTGTCCGCTGACGACGCTTCCCGTCAACGCAACGAGGGCGACATCAGGGTGTTCGGAGAGTCGCTGCCCAACGGTTCGGCCCTTTCCCGTCACGACGTTGAGGATGCCGTCGGGGATGCGTCCGGCGACAAGTTCTGCCAGCTTCAGCGTCGAGAGCGGCGTCTGTTCCGAGGGTTTGAGGACGATGCTGTTTCCGGCGGCGAGGATGGGCGCGATCTTCCAGGCAGCCATCAGCAGCGGGTAGTTCCAAGGGGTGATGACGCCGACGACGCCGACGGGTTCCCTGAGGATGACCGAGGTGTGTCCGGTGGCGTAGTCGCCGCCTGCCATGGAGGTCAGTGTGCGGGAAGCCCCGGCCATGAACCGGAAGGTGTCGATGGTGCTGGAGACATCGTCCTCCGCGACGGTTCGCGGTTTGCCGGTGTTGGCGGACTCGATGATTTCGAAGGCTTCACGGTTGGCTTCAATGATGTTGGCGATCAGGGAGAGCACCTCGGAGCGTTCCTTCGGTGTCGTGGTGCCCCAGGACTTCTGGGCCGCCACGGCTGCTTCAACCGCAACGTCCACATCCGCGGCCGTGCCGGCAGGAACCGATGCGATGACCTGTTCCGTGGTGGGGTCGACGACGTCGATCAGCCGGGTCGCGGAACCGGAAACAAACGTTCCGCCGATGAAGTGCCCCGCCGGAGGCAGGAAGCTGGCGCAGCTTTGCTCCTCGGAGGAACGTCGGACTGTGAACTGCTCGGTGTCAGTGAGTGTCATGATATTTCGCCTTTGTTTTCTGCGCCGATCGCGGCGCCGGGAGTTTGGTGTGGGGGCGGGCGGTCTGTGCCCGGGGTGCGCGGTGTGCCGGAGCGGGCGTTACGCCCGCGGCGCCTCAATCAGGTCACCTGCGAATGCGGGCGACTGAAAGGGGGCGGCTTCCGGCGTTTTCCGGAACATGCGTGCCGCGAAGTAGTACAGGGGTGCAACAACCACCAGGCCGACAATCCAGGAGAGGTCCACGCCGTTCATCGCTGCGGCAGCGGGGCCCGTGAACATCGCTGTCGCCGAGAACGGAACCTGGATCAGTGCGCCGGCAACATAGGCTCCGATCGCCACCCAGTTGAACCTTCCGTACACTCCGCCGTCGCGCTTGAAGAAGTCTTCAACCCGGTAGTCGCCGTGCCGCAGGAGGTAGTAATCGACCAGGTTGATGGCCGTCCAGGGAACCAGGACGTACATCAGGAAGGAGAGGAAGTTCGTGTAGAAGAAGATGAAATTGTCACGGGCGAACAGCGCGATCATCAGGGCTAGGGTGAAGAGGAGGATTGACGCAATGGTCCGGGTCTTGGCGTGGGGCAACCAGGCCGGCCTGAACGTCTGCCCAATGGTGAGGGTGCACAGGACCCCGCAGTAGAGGTTCATGGCGTTCGACGCCGCAACGCCAAGGCAGAAGATTCCGATGATCACCATGGTCCATGGCCCGAGCAGGGCTCCCAGGCTCCCTACTATTTCGACGCTGCTGCCATCGTTGATCAGCGCCAGTGCGAGCGTTCCCACCAGGGCACCCAGGACCATCGGGAAGAGTGTTCCCAAGACGCAGCCTGAATAGGACGCCCAGAACGCCGGGGCCGAGCCGGTGCCCTGAGGCATGTAGCGGGAGTAGTCCGAGACGTAGGGAGCGTAGGCGAGCTGCCAGAGGGCGGAGACGGAGATAGTGGCCATGAAGCCGACCCAGTTGAAGTTTCCCTGGTCCAGGAAGCTGGCCGGCAATCCGTGGACGGCCAGGATCCAGACGAAGGCCAGCACCAGCGCCAGACCGGCCACGATGCTCAAGATGCGTGCATAGGCGTGGATGAGCCGGTAGCCGAAGATGGTGGCCACGACGCTCACGACGCCAATGACAATGATGCCTGCATCGACGCTGATGCCCGGGGTGACTGCGGCCAGCGCTTGGCCGCCAAAGACGAGGTTCGCCGCAAAGAACCCGATGTACATGACCACCACGATGACCACGATCAGCAGTGCCCCGTACGAACCGAACTGGCCGCGGGTCTGAATCATCTGCGCCACGCCCAGCTGCGGGCCCTGGGCCGAATGCAGTGCCATGAAGATGCCACCGACAACGTTCCCAATGATGATTCCGACGATTGCCGGCACAAAGCTGAGCCCGAACACCGTCGTCGCGAGTCCCCCGGTCACGATGGTCATGATCATGATGTTGGAACCGAACCAGATGGTGAAGAGGTCCCGGGCCTTGCCATGGCGTTCGTGGGCCGGGATGGGTTGAATGGTCTTGTCCTCGAGCCGGGGTACTTCGGCTGTGACGGCGTGAGTGGGTCGAGCGTTCATGATGCGTTCCGGGAGTTCATGGGAACCTCTTTGTTCTGTCCCGGCGCTTCGTCGAGCACGGGATCTGATGTATCAATCATTCGTGACTTTTGTCACAGTGGTAATCCGGCGATTGAATAGTTGCCGTAGACCTGTTCATACATATGTATAAATCAGGCGCGAGAGCCCAGCAGTTGTGGTCAGACGGTGGCCGCTTGCAGCTCCTCAGTGACGTTGGCGGTGGCCTTGCTGCGGTTCACCATCAGGGCGAGGAGGTCGAAGACCAGCGTCGCCGCGGCGACTGTGGTGATGTCTGCATGGTCGTAGGCCGGAGCGACCTCGACGACGTCGGCGCCCACGATGTTGATGCCGTTCAATCCGCGGAGCAGCGCCAGCAGTTCGCGGGAGTGGAGCCCGCCCATTTCCGGAGTGCCGGTGCCCGGGGCGTAGGCCGGGTCCAGGACGTCGATGTCGATGGAGACATAGACCGGGGTGTCGCCCAGCCGGTCCTTGACGCGCTGGATCGCGGCCGGAACCCCGATGACGTCCAGGTCCGAGCAGCGGATGATCTGAAAGCCGAACTCGTGGTCGCGAAGGAAATCGTTGCGGTCATAAACCGGGCCGCGGATGCCGACGTGCATCGACTTGTCCTCGACCAGAAGGCCTTCCTCGAAGGCCCGGCGGAAGATGGTTCCGTGCGTGACCGGCTGGTCGAAATAGGTGTCCCAGGTATCCAGGTGTGCGTCGAAGTGGAGCAGGGCGACGGGGCCGTGGACCTTGTTCAAGGCCCGCAGCATCGGGAGCGCGATCGTGTGGTCGCCGCCGATGGAGATGAGCCTCTTGCCGGAGCCGGCGTCGCCAAGGAGCGGGAGGGCCTGTTCCTCGATCTCGCGGACTGCGCGGGCGATGTCGTAGGGGGTACAGGCGATGTCGCCGGCGTCCACAACCTGGGCTTCGTACACCGGCTCAACGTCGAGCTCAGGGTGGTAGCCGGGGCGCAGGAGCCGCGACGCTTCACGGACAGCGGCCGGACCGAAGCGGGCGCCGGGGCGGTAGGAGGTACCGCCGTCGAACGGGACACCGACGATCGCAATGTCGTAGTCCGGAACCCGGTCAATCTGAGGAAGCCGGGCAAAAGTGCCCAGGCCCGCATAGCGGGGAACTTTTGTTGCGTCGACGGGGCCGATTGGCTTGTGCGTGGTCATGACTGGGGTCCTCCGGTTGCTGTGGTTTCAGTCGGCCTGGCAATTTCTTCCTGCGCCGGTCGAGGTCTATGCCTTAACTATTAGTGATCGGCGTCACGCGGTACATCCGCCGATTGACTACAAAGAGCCGAGAGGCTTATACATATGTATAAGCGGCCTGGGGGCGGCCCCCGGACTCATGAACAGGAACCGCGCATGGCGATCACCGTGGCCGAACTGCTTGCCGAACCCCAGCTGGGACTGAGCCTTCTGGCGGGCTCCGCCGGTCTGGGCAACCGGGTCACCTGGGCCCACACCTCCGACCTGCCGCGCCTGTGGGAATGGGTCACCGGCGGCGAGCTCATGATGACTAACGGGCTCTCCATTCCGGCCGATCCCGAGGGGCAGGTTGAGCTTGCCGAGGCACTGGTGAACGCAGGTGCCAGTGCACTGGCGATCGGCGAGCAGATGCATGCCCCTGAACTCTGTCTCGAGTTCCTCGATGCCTGTGACCGCTTGCCGTTGCCGCTCATCAGCATCCCCTACCCGCTTCCGTTCATCGCCATCGCACGTTCGGTCGCTGAGTCTTCGTTGCTCGAAGAGTCCCGCAGGCTGCGCCAGACGGCCCGTATTTATGACCTGCTGCGGCTGGCGGGGCCATCTGAGGGCAACTGGCTGGGACTGATCCTGGGTATCGAAGCCGAACTCGATGCCAGCCTCTTCGTCATTGATCGACGGTGCCTGCACGCTTGGCATCCCGGAGGCCAGCCGCTGCCACCGGGCCTCAAGCAGCAACTTGAACCGCTGACCAGCAAGTCACCGGTGGCCAGCAAGAAGTTCCAGTGGCATCGGTTGGGGGAAGGCCACCTTCTGATGATGGATATTCCGACTCACGCCAACGCGCTTCTGGTGGTGCTGCCGAAATCCGAACCGCTTCCGGACGCGGTAGTGCTGCTCCATGCGGCCACAGTCCTGGGACTCGAGCTGTCGCGGACGGTGCTGTCTCTCGAGAACCAGCGCCGGCTGGGTGCGGAGTTCCTTTTGCAGGCCTTTGACGGGCGCCTGGGCATAGCCGACATTGAAAGCCGACTGCCTGAGTTCGGGATTTCGTCACGGGAATTCCTCATCATCTCTATGTCCAGCGACGACGGTGAGCGCCTGGCAGGGATCCACGTTGATCTCTGGCGACACGGCTACCCGACGGCGTGCCAGCGCAGATTCGACACAATCCATTTGGCTGTCGCAGCAGACTGCACCGATGATCTGCTGCGACACACGGTCCCCCTGGACGTCAGGATCGGGATCAGCCGGCCGTCCGCGGCCGCTGGTGTGCAGAGAGCTCTTCAGGAATCGATGTGGGCACTTGGGACGGCGTCAAGCACGGGCGAGCGGTTGGTCCGCTATGCCGAGGGACCCTCGTGGCTCGGGCTCACCAGCTTTGAGGAAGGCCACGCCCTGGTCCAGCGGCTCCTCGGACCCATTTTCGAGTATGAACAGCGGGAAAACGGGGACCTCATCGTCACGCTCAAGACGTTCCTCGACACGCAACGGTCCTGGCAGAAAACGGCAGCCGCCCTGTTCGCGCATCGGCAGACCATCATCTATCGAATCCGAAAGATCAGCGAGCTGACGGGCCTCGATATGACCGAAACCTCCACTCTGGCGCAACTGTGGTTTGCCCTGCAGATCCATGAAGCCATGGACCTCCACGACAATCCGCGGCGCCTGCCGTCGGCTGAGGTCAGCACTCCACGACGGCAGTACCGCTGACCACGACGCTCACCATCACGTGTCTGCCTCACCACGGAACCGGGCGGACCATGCGCACGGCCGCCCAGCTCAGTCTGCTCGGCTACACCGTGGTCCCGCACATCGCGGCCCGCAGCCTGGCGGATCGCACCCAGCTGGCCGGCATCATCCGGGAATGTGCTGGGTACGGCATCCCGGAAGTGTTCGCGGTTGGCGGTGACGCCCCGCAGCCCGCGGGTCCCTTCGCCGATGGCGGCGAGCTGCTGCGCGAGATCGCCGAAATCAGCGGCGGCCAGATGGCCGTTGGGGTCGCCGGGTATCCGGAGGGTCATCCCGGCATCGGCCCGCTGCAGCTGCTCGAATCATTGTTGGCCAAGCAGGAACTTGCCTCCAACGTCTTCACGCAGATGTGCTTCTCGGCAGACAGTATCCATAGCTACACGGCGATGCTGCGTCGCGAGGGAGTCATGCTTCCGGTCCTGGCCGGGGTTGCCGGGGCCGTCCCAAGAACCAGGCTGATTGCACTGGCAACGAAGATCGGCGTCGGAACGTCCCTTCGGTTCCTTAGCCGGAAACGACCGCTCGCCCGCCGCCTCCTGAGCGGCGAACGCTACTCGCCCGGCACTCTCATCAACGAGCTGACCGCCCAGCCTGTCGTCGACGGCATCCATCTCTACAGCTTCAATTGTTTTGACGAGTTACCCGGTACCGTCGCCGCTTCGTCGACGTAACCCTCCGCCACCGGGCTGGAAACGTTGACTGGAAATGCGTCGCCCGGCTAGTCGCCTGTTTTAGGACATAAGAAAACCCCTCCGTCCCGGCCAAATTCGCCGGAGCGGAGGGGTTCGTGGGGCCCCCTGTCGGATTCGAACCGACGACCCCCGCTTTACAAGAGCGGTGCTCTGGCCAACTGAGCTAAGGAGGCATTCCTGCTTCCCGACACAACTCCGGGCCACAAAATGGCGCGGATGCCAGGACGCTAGACAAGATTAGCCCACCGACGCCCGGTGAGAAAAACCCAGAGAAAAACGCGCAACGCCCCTCCCGCCCAGCGAAGGCCACAGCGAAGGCCGCAGCGAAGGCCTGAAGCGACGACTAAAAGCAATGGCCCGGCCCCGGAACGATCCGGGGCCGGGCCATCAACTTGTGGCCTTCAACTGCGCGCCTTCAACGGCATGTGCCCTTGTGCGGTTACTTCTTGGCGTCGACCGCGGCCTGCAGGTACTGGTCGAACGGGGTCTGGGCGCTGTCGCCGACACCCCACTGCTTGCCTTCAACGAACACGGTGGGCGTGCCGGTGATGCCGATTACCGTGGCCTCCTGGGTGGTGTGCTTCACCCACGGACGGTAGGTCTTGCCATCCACGCACGTCTCGATGCTCTTGGCCCCGGCGTCGGTGGCCAGCGTCTTCAGCTCGTTGTCGGAGAGTCCGGCGCTGCCTTCGGCCGGCTGCTTGGCGAACAGCAGGTCGACGAAGTCCGAGTACTTCTCCGGGGATTCGTTGACCACGCAGGCTGCGGCGTTGGCCGCGCGCGAGGAGTAGTTCGTGGTGGACCGGCTGTCAAGGAATCCGAGCGGGCGGTACTCCACGGTGATCTTGCCCTCGTTGCGCAGCTTGGTGAGCGTCTCGTTGTACTGCGCCTCGAAGTTCTTGCAGACGGGGCAGATGAAGTCGATGTAGAGGACCACCTTGACCGGCTTGCCGGCCTCAGCCTCGGCGCCCGGGGCCGTGACCGGAGACAGCGGCGTGGCCGGAGCGGACGGGAGGTCGGACAGCTTCACGGTTGCGGGATCGGTCTTCGCCACCTCGGTGTTCGCCAGCAGGGTGACACCGCCGTGGATGTTGCCATTGGCCGGCGTGGGTCCCTCGTCTGCAACCGGGGCGTTGTTCTTGATGTTGGAGGTGACAACCAGCGCGACGATCACGATGATGGCGACGACGGCGGCAACGATGCCCCAGCCGATCAGCAGCTTGTTGCGCTTCTCCTTCTTCAGCTGCGCATCGCGGATCTCGCGGGCTTTCTCGCGCGCCGCGGCAGTGCGCTCTGCCTTAGACAGTCGGGGTTCGTTTGCGGGGCTCATTGGTTCCTCGGGTCGTTCGGCCAGGGACGGTCCACTCAGTGGCAACGTCATCATTTTAGGGGAGAAACCCGAGAACTTGCGCTTTCAAGTTTCCCTTCCGCCTGCCCAACGGACGAATAGCCCGGAAGATTCCGGGCGGCTAGGGTTGATGAAGAGCCACGAGCGGACCCCAGGGGGCACCAATGGAAGCAACGGACAGCGCCGGCCACGGCACACAGAGCACCACTGACGCGGCGCAGACCGCCACAGACGGCGCCGCCACGGGTGCCGCGGCAGGGGATCAGTTCGACTTCATGGTGGTGTCCAACCGGCTGCCCGTCGACCGCTGTTCTGCCGACGAGGCCGGCTGCGAGGATGGCTGGCGCCGCTCCCCCGGCGGACTCGTGACAGCCCTGGCCCCGATGATGACCAAGACCGACGGCGCGTGGGTGGGCTGGCACGGGGCCCCCGATGAGACGGTCAAGCCTTTCAGCCACGGCGGCATCGACCTGATCCCCGTCCAGCTGAGCACCGAGGACATCGAGCTTTTCTACGAGGGCTTTTCGAACGCCACGTTGTGGCCGCTTTACCACGACGTGATCGCCCCGCCGGAGTTCCACCGCACGTGGTGGGATTCGTACCGGAAGGTCAACCGGAGGTTCGCCGACGCCGTCATCCGCCATGCGGCCGAGGGTGCCACCGTCTGGGTGCAGGACTACCAGCTCCAACTGGTTCCCAAGCTGCTCCGGGAGGCCCGGCCGGATCTGAAGATCGGGTTCTTCAACCACATCCCCTTCCCGCCGCCGGAGATCTTTGCCCAGCTCCCGTGGCGCCGTGCGATCATCGACGGCCTGCTGGGCGCGGACCTGGTGGGCTTCCAGCGCAGCAGCGATGCCGGAAACTTCATGCGCTCCGCACGGCGCTTCCTTGGCGCGAGCGTCAAGCAGCAGCAGGTCCATGTCAGGGGCGCCGATGGCGAGACCACCCACATCGCGAGGGCCCAGGCGTTCCCGATCTCCATTGACGTCAAGCAGATCAGCGAGCTGGCGAAGAAGCCGGAGGTAATCGAGCGGGCGCAGCAGATCCGCCGGGACCTCGGCAACCCCAAGACCATCCTGCTCGGCGTCGACCGGCTCGACTACACCAAGGGCATCCGGCACCGGCTCAAGGCGTACGAGGAACTGCTGCAGGACGCCAAGGTCACCGTCGAGGACGCGACCCTGATCCAGGTGGCCAGCCCCAGCCGTGAGCGTGTGGAGCAGTACCGCCTGCTCCGCGAGGAGGTCGAGGGCACAGTGGGCCACATCAACGGCACCTTCGACACCATGGAGAGCACGGCCGTCCGCTACCTGCACCACAGCTACCCCATCGAAGAGATGGTGTCCCTGTACCTGGCCGCGGACGTCATGCTGGTCACCGCCCTGCGCGACGGCATGAACCTCGTCGCCAAGGAATACGTCACGGCCCGGACAAACAACGACGGAGCGCTGGTACTGAGTGAGTTCGCCGGCGCCGCCGACCAGCTCAAGCAGGCCCTGCTGATGAACCCGCACGACATTGACGGCCTCAAGGACACAATCATGAGGGCCGTCAACATGCAGCCGGCCGAGGCATCACGCCGCATGCGGGCCATGCGCAAGCAGATTCTGGACCACGACGTCGACCTCTGGTCCTCCGACTTCCTGAAAGCCCTCGCCGAAAAGGTTGTACGCGATGACTCCTGACGCCGCCGGAACCCACGACTCAGAGACCAACACTCCAAACCCGGCCCCACTCTCACTCTCCCCTGAGCTGCTGACAGCCGTGCGCCGCGTCGCCGGCACCGGGCACCTGCTCGTGGCGATGGACTTCGACGGCACCATGTCACCGCTCGTGGACCATGCGGCCGACGCCCGTGCGCTCCCGCGCTCCGCCGCCGCCTTCGCGGCCCTGGCGGAACTTCCCTGGACGACGACGGCGCTCATCTCCGGCCGGGCGCTGGACAGCCTGCGGGCCGTCGCCTCCCCGCCGGAGGAGACGCTGCTGATCGGCAGCCACGGCGCAGAGGTCTGGATGGGGCCCGGCTCCTCGGAGCTCCTGCTCGACGACGCCCAACGCGAACTCCTGGCCGAAGTCCGCCAGGAGCTTGAGGGAATCGTGGAACAGGCCCCGGGGACCCTTTTGGAAGACAAGCCGGCCGGCGTCGTCCTGCACACGCGGCTCGCGGCGGACGACGTCGCCGAGGACGCCGTCGCCGCGGCGCGGGCGGTCCTGCAGGACCGCAGCGGCGTCTACCTCAAGTCGGGCAACCGCGTCCTGGAGACCTCCGTCGTGAACGCCTCCAAGGGCGAGGGCATTGCCTTCCTGCGGCAGGCTGCCGGAGCGACGGCTGTGGCTTTCGCCGGAGACGACACCACCGACGAGGACGCCCTGGCCAGCCTCGTCCCGGGCGATCTCGGGGTAAAGGTGGGGCTCGATTTCACCCAGGCCGAGTTCCGGGTGGAGGCGCCTGTGCACATCTGCGAACTGCTGGAGGCCCTCCTGCGGGAGCGGAAGAAGGCCCTCGGCTCCGGGAGCTAACCCGGGCCTACGGAGCGGTCAACCGGGCGTCGGTCACGACTCAGGTTCGTAGCCGATCAACCAGTGCAGTCCGTGACGGTCGAGGACCTGGCCATCTGTTGCGCCCCAGGGCTTCGGGGCAAGGGGGTCGATCACCCGGCCGTCAACGGCGAGCCTGTCGAACCACTCGTGGAGAACTGCCGGTTCGGCGGTCCCCAGCAGCGAGAGCATGAGGCCTTCGAACCGGACGCTTTTCTCCCCGGCGGCCGCATCCGACCCCGCCAATGCGACTGCGCCGTTCAGCTGTCCGTGGGCAATGGCATCCGGCGGGCCATCGCTGCGGTTGAACTCCTCGTAGGTGAACAAGGCAAGCTCTCCGCCGAAGACGTCGGCGTAGAAGCCAAGTGCTTCACGCGCCGTGCCGGGGAAACTGACATAGATCTGCAGTGCCGTCATGCGCACAGCATACATACCCACTTCTGGCGCCATGTGACTGACCCCACGTGTGACATCCGTAACTTTTTAACCCATTTGGCATATATCTGACATACTCTGTTTGTGATGTGGCGCACAACTACCGTGCGGCGTCACTGGATACTCCTCGGCTTCGGCCGAGGAGTATGCGTATGAAATCCCACAATTGAATTAACAACTGCATAAAACGACCATTCACTACGGATCGTCCGGCACGTACCTGCCGGTGAAGGGATTGATAACTGTGGCTACAGTTACTTTTGATAACGCAACACGTCTGTACCCGGGCACCGAGAAGCCCGCTGTTGACAAGCTCAACATTGATATCGCCGATGGCGAATTCCTGGTCCTCGTTGGACCCTCCGGCTGCGGAAAGTCGACCTCCCTGCGCATGCTTGCGGGTCTCGAGGACGTCAACTCCGGCCGCATCCTCATCGGCGACCGCGACGTCACGGACGTCCCGCCGAAGGATCGCGACATCGCCATGGTGTTCCAGAACTATGCCCTGTACCCGCACATGACCGTGGCGGACAACATGGGCTTCGCTCTGAAGATCGCCGGCGTCAGCAAGGAAGAGCGCGCCGAGCGCGTCCGTGAGGCCGCCAAGCTGCTCGACCTCGAACCGTACCTGGACCGCAAGCCGAAGGCCCTCTCCGGCGGCCAGCGTCAGCGCGTTGCCATGGGCCGCGCCATTGTGCGTAACCCGCAGGTCTTCCTCATGGATGAGCCGCTGTCCAACCTTGATGCCAAGCTGCGCGTGCAGACCCGCACCCAGATCGCGTCCCTGACCCGCCGCCTCGGAGTCACCACGGTCTACGTGACCCACGACCAGGTCGAGGCCATGACCATGGGTGACCGCGTCGCCGTGCTGAAGGACGGCCTGCTGATGCAGGTCGACACCCCGCGCAACCTGTACGACAAGCCCAAGAACGTCTTCGTGGCCGGCTTCATCGGCTCCCCCGCCATGAACCTGCTCGAACTCCCCGTTGTCGACGGCGGCGTGCAGTTCGGCGGAACCGTTTACCCGGTACCGCGCGACGTCCTCGAGGAAGCCCACGGCCAGACCGTGACCCTCGGTTCCCGCCCGGAAGACCTTGAGACTGTTGCCCAGGGTGAAGGTCTCCAGGTCGAGGTCGACGTCGTCGAAGAACTCGGCGCCGACGCTTACGTCTACGGCCACACCACGCTCGACGGCCAGAGCCACGACATCGTGGCCCGCGTCGACGGCCGCCGCCCCCCGATGAAGGGTGAGTCCATCTGGGTCCGCCCCCAGTCGGGCCACGTACACCTGTTCGACACCAAGACCGGCCTGCGCCTCGGCGACTAGTCCCCACCGGCTCCCTAACCTCGCTTCGCGTCGGTCAGGGAACCCTTCCGGCGTGGGCCCACCCACCGGCTCCCTAACCTCGCTTCGCGTCGGTCGGGGAACCCTGCCGGCGTGGGCCCATCCACCGGCTCCCTAACCTCGCTTCGCGTCGGTCAGGGAACCCTGCCGGCGTGGGCCCACCCACCGGCTCAGCAGACGGCGGTCCTCCCCAGTGGAGGGCCGCCGTCGGGCGTTAACAACCCTGCTTTAGGTGCGGCCCGCCAAATACGGAAGAATTGATTCATGACCGAGGAAACCCCATGACCGAGGAAAACAGTGCCCAGTGGCACGACGAGCCCACCGACTACGGTCAGATCGGGAAACTGCCCCGGTTCGAGGCCGCCAGCGCCAATGACCAAAAGGCCGCGATGGTGTCCAGCTCGCTGAGCATCACGGCCGCCGCCACCGAGCCCGAGCTGCTGGACCTGCCCTGGCACATTGCCCTCGAGGACTGGCCGGCCGAATATCTGGCAGCCCTCCCCCGCGGCATCTCACGGCACATCGTGCGCTTCGCCCACCTCGGCGGCTCCGTGATCGCCATCAAGGAAACCTCGGAACACGTGGCCCGCCACGAATACCACATGCTGCGCAAGCTCGCCCGGCTGGACGTTCCCGGCGTGGAGCCGGTGGCGGTCATCACCGGACGCACCACCCCGGAGGGCCGGCCGCTGAACCCGGTGCTGGTCACCCGGCACCTGAAGTTCTCCATGCCCTACCGTGCGCTCTTCTCCCAGATGCTGCGCAAGGACACCCTGACCCGGCTCATCGATGCCCAGGCCCTGCTGCTGGTCCGGCTGCACCTGATCGGCTTCTACTGGGGCGACGTGTCGCTCTCCAACACCTTGTTCCGCCGCGACGCCGGCGCGTTCGCCGCCTACCTGGTCGATGCCGAGACCGGCGAACTGTACCCGGATTTGTCCACCGGCCAGCGCGAGTACGACCTCGAAATCGCCCGCGTCAACATCGCCGGGGAACTCATGGACCTCCTCGACGGCGGCCTGATCGAGGAGAAGGTGGACCCCGTGGCCACCAGCGAGCTGATCATGGACAGCTACCGGCGGTTGTGGACCGAGCTGACGGCAAAGGAATCGTTTGAGATCGGGGAACGCTGGCGCGTGGCAGCCCGGATCCGGCGGCTCAACGAGCTGGGGTTCGACGTCGAGGAATACGCGATCAAGACCACGCAGAACGGCTCGACCATCCAGCTCCAGCCGAAGGTCGTCGACGCCGGGCATCACCAGCGCCGGCTGCTGCGCCTGACCGGCCTGGACGCCCAGGAAAACCAGGCCCGCCGGCTCCTGAACGACATGGACTCGTTCCGGGCGGACAACAACCCGGGCATGGACGAGGAATACAGCGCGCACCTGTGGGTCAGCCAGATCTTCGAACCGATCGTCCGGGCCATCCCCCGCGACCTCTCCGGCAAGCTCGAGCCGGCCGAGGCGGTGCACGAGGTCCTGGAGCACCGCTGGTACATGTCCGAGAAGGAGAACCGGCACATCCCCCTGGCGGAGGCCGTCCAGTCCTACATCGACAACGAACTCCGCCACCGCCGGGACGAGGCCGCGATCATGCTCAACCCGGACACGGGGTTGCTCAAGATCCTTGAGGTGGAGACCGAGGAATCACGCTACGGCGCCGACGAATCAGTAGACGAATACCCCGACTCCGACGACTAAGCCGCGCGCCGGGCATGTTGTGGCACGCCCGGGCTAAATCGCCTTCAGCTAAATCGCCTTGCCGGGGTTCAGGATCCCGGCCGGATCGAAGAGTTCCTTGATCCGGCGCTGCAGCTCCCGCACGGGTTCCTTCTGCTCCAGGCCAAGCCAGCGCAGCTTGTACTGCCCGATCCCGTGTTCGCCGGTGATCGTGCCGCCCATGGCCAGGGCCACGGCAATCGACCGGTCCAGGGCGGCGCCCAGGCGGGCCATGGCATCGGGGTCCACGGAGTTGTCCACCCGGTCGACCCAGAAGGTGGGGTGCAGGTTGCCGTCACCGGCGTGCGCCACGACTTTGAGCTGCACCCGGTGCTCCGCCGCCATGGACTCAAGTTCGGCGACGTAATCCACCAGCCGCGATCGCGGCACGGCCACGTCCTCGCCCACCCGGTATTCGTCGTCCACCTCGGTCCCTCTGCTGTTGCGGCGCAGTTCGACAAGCTCCTCTGCCTCCGCGTTGGCCTCCATGGTCACCACCGCTCCTCCCGCCACCAGGACCGGGCGGATGGCCGCGGCTTCCGCTGCCGCACCGAAGCCGTCGGTCTGGATCAGCAGCAGGGATGCCCCGCGTGCGGCCAGGTCCGAGCCGTGGATCTCGTCGAGTTGGGCGAGCGAGCCGCCGTCGAGCAGTTCCACGATGGCCGGCTGCACACGGGCCCTCCCCACGGCTAGGACCCCGGCCGCGGCGCTGCGGAAGTCCGGGTAGAAGGCGGCGATGGTGTGAACGTCGCGCGGCAGGTACTTCAGCCGTACGGTGACACCGACCACGATCCCCAGGGTCCCCTCCGAGCCGACGAACAGCCCGGTGAGGTCATAGCCGGCGACGCCCTTGAAGGTCTGGTGGCCGGTATGGATGAGGGAGCCGTCCGCGAGGACGACGTCGAGCGCCAGGACAGAGTCGCGGGTCACCCCGTACTTCGCGCAGCGCAGCCCGCCGGCGTTGGTGGCCACGTTGCCGCCGATGGTGGACATCTTGAAACTTGCAGGATCCGGGGCATACATGAGCCCGTGCACGGCGGCGGCCGCATTCAGGTCGGCGTTAATGACGCCGGGTTCCACGACGGCGGTCTCGTCGTCCGGGTTGAGGTCCAGGATGCGGTTCATCCCCTCGAGCGTGAGCACCACGCAGCCCGCGCTCGCGTGGGCGCCCCCGGAGACCCCCGTACCGGCCCCGCGCGCCACAAGCGCGACGCCAAGGTCGGCGCAGGCACGCACAGTAGCCTGCACGTCGGCCACCGATTCGGCGCGGACCACCGCCTGCGGGAGCTGATAATCCAGGACGGGAGCCTGGTCCACGGCATAGGCGGCCAGGGTGGTCGCGTCCACGGCAATTTTCGCCGCGCCCAGGGCGGTGGTCAGCTCGTCGATGATGCTGCGCATGCGGTCTCCAGTTCGGTCGAATCCGGTTCCCAGTCTAAGACTGCGGGAGCGGCAGCCGGGTCCCGGGCAGCACCCATGCGGCAGCGGCCGGACCCCGGGTGCGGATCAGGGCGGATCGGGCGGCCTCATCCGCCCTGATCTTCCCGGCAGACGCGTCCGGCGATGGCTCCGGCGCCCCGCCCGGTTCCCCGCGCGGCTCCCGCCGCAGTTCCACCATGACCTCGCCCGCCGCGTAGGCAGGCCGCCCGGCGAGGGCCGCGAACTGGCCCCCTGAGAGTGTTCCGGGAGCCAGTTCCGCCTCCGCCCCGGCCCGGGCCACCACCACGAGCACGGCGCTCTTCCCTGTTTCACGCACGAACGCCAGGACGTCCCCGCGTGCGTACAGCCAGCGCACGCCGCCGCCCGTCAGTGCGGGCTGGTCCCGGCGCAGCGCGGTGAGGGCTGCGTAGTCCGCCGTCAGGTCGGTGAGGATGCGGTTGGGGTCGTCCCAGGGCATGGGCGTCCGGGAGGACTCCCCGTTGTCGCCTTTGAGTCCGAACTCGTCGCCGGCGAACACCACGGGAACGCCCGGCAGGGTGAACATCAGCAGCGCGCCGAGCCGCTGGCCGCCGTCGATCATCACGGTGGCCGCCCGCGCGGTGTCGTGGCTGTTCAGGGCGTTCATGTTCTGCTGACGGACATCCCAGCTGAACGCGGAAGCGAGGTCCAGGTGCGTGGCCAGGAAGTCCTCCGCGGCGGTCCGGTTGGGGCCGGGCAGCGGGGTTCCAAAGAAATTGACGTGTCCCGCGTCCCCTGCGAGCCAGGACCACAGCGGGCGGGTGAAGTTGGAGTAGGTCATGGCACCGTGCCAGTGCTCGCCGCTGAAGTCGGGTGCCGCGTCATTCGTGGCCTCGGCGAGCAGAGCCGCCTCGGGGTTGATCGAACGGACGCGGTCCGCGATCAGCCGGGCGACGTCGTAGTTCAGATCGGTGCCGCCGAGCCTGCCGGTCATGTTGCCGACGTCGATCCGCCAGCCGTCCAGGTTGAACGGCGGCCGGAGCCAGAGCGCCACCGGGGAATCGTCGTCCAGGACGAATTTCTCGCGCAGGCCCGGGGAGGCCCAGTTGAGCTTGGGCAGCGACCTGACGCCGTACCAGGACTCGTACGCCGTGTGGTCGGCATTGAAGTAGTAGTACCCGGCTTCCTCGGAGGCCGGGTCGGCCAGGGCGCGCTGGAACCATTCGTGGGCGTCGCCGGAATGATTGGCCGTGAGGTCGCCCATCACCCGCAGGCCGCGGGCGTGGGCGGCCTGGACGAGTTCCACCAAGGCCTCGTCCCCGCCCAGCAGCGGGTCCACCATGGAAAAGGTGGCGGCGTCGTAGCGGTGGTTGGAGCGGGCCGGGAAGAACGGCGTCAGGTAGATGACGTCGGCCCCGAGCGCCTGGATGTGGTCCAGCCGCTCGGTGATGCCCCGGAGGTCTCCGCCGTAATACTGGTACGGGGTCTGCGGACCGAAGCCCTCGACCTCGGTGGTGTCCCACCCGCACGGCACGGCCCAGTCCGGGAACGCCTCGTCCGGGGAAGTCTTTTCCGGCGCCGGCTGCGACGGCGTGGAGCGGGCGAAGCGGTCCGGGAAGATCTGGTACATCGTTCCCCGGCGCAGCCATTTGGGGGCGGGCCGGAACGTGGTGAGGCGGAAGTCGGCGTAGTCGGAGACGTCCCGGCTGAATAGGCCCTGCGCGTTGAGGGTCCAATACCGCGGGCCGACCTCGATCAGGAACCGGTAGCGGGCCACCGGGTTGGTCACCACCATCGCAGCCTCCCACCAGGCCCACCCGTCGACGTCGCCAAGGTTCCTGGCCGGATCGTAGCGGGGTTCCCCGTCGTGGATGGACCGGAGCCACACCCGGGCGGGCCGCCCCCAGACGGCCGGCACGCGGAGCCGCAGCCGGACGTCCGCCCCCGGTTCCACGTGCCGGGGCGCGTGGAGTGCCGAACCGTCGTGGTGCGGCAGCGGGCCGGCGCTGCCTGGCAGCGTCATGCCTAGCCCTTCACCGAGCCCGCAGTGAGCCCGCTGACGATGTAGCGCTGCAGGAACAGGAACAGGGCCATCACCGGGATGGCGCTGAGCACGGCGCCGGCGGCGAAGACGCCCCAGTTCTCCGAGCGCTGCTGCGCCACGAAGGAGTACAGCCCGACGGCGAGGGTCTGGCTGTCCGGGTCCGTGAGCACCACGGAGGCGATCACGAACTCGCCGGAGATGCCGATGAACGTCAGGAGGCCCACCACCGCCAGGATCGGCGTGACGAGCCGCATGATGATGCCGAAGAAGATCTGCGCGTGGCTGGCGCCGTCGATCTTCGCCGCCTCGTCCAGGGACTGCGGCACGGTGTTGAAGAAGCCGTACATGAGGTAGGTGTTCACGCCCAGGGCGCCGCCCAGGTACACCATGATCAGGCCCAGCTGGCTGCCCAGGCCGAGGGCCGGGATGACCTCGGAGATGCCGCTCAGGAGCAGGAAGATGGCGACGACGGCCAGCAGCTGCGGGAACATCTGGAGCAGCAGCAGGCTCAGCAGGCCGATCCGGCGCCCGGTGAAGCGCATCCGGGAGAAGGCGTACGCCGCCATGGCGCCCAGGAACACGGTGGCCGCGGAGGTCACGCCGCCCACCACCATGGTGTTGCCGAACCAGCGGGCAAAGGGCCGCGAGGGCATGTCGAACAGGGCGGTGAAGTTGCCAAAGTCGATCCTGCTGAACAGCGCGTTGGAACCCACCAGGGTGCCGGTGGAGTTGAGCGCTGCGGAGAGCACGTAGAGCAGCGGGAAGACCGCGAAGACCGTCACGATGCACCCCACCAGGTGGCGCCATCCTTTGTCCTTGAACCAGACGCCGAACGGGCGCCGGCGCTGCAGCGACTTGAGGTATTCGACGTCGGTCGCACCGGTGGTGATGTTGCCGGGGCCGGTCCCTCCAGCCTGCCGGGTTTTCTCTGCCGGAGCGGCGGTGCGCGATGCTGACCCGTTCATGCGTTCACGTCCTCGAGTGCCTTGGTCTGCTTGAAACTGATGGCCGAGACAGTGGCCACGATGATGAAGATGATGATCGCCAGCGCGCTGGCGAGGCCGTAGTCACGGCCAGTGCCCTGCCCGAATGCCACCTTGTACACCAGGGTGATCAGGATGTCGGTGGCTCCGATGTCCCGGTTGGTGTCCTCGAAACGGGGTCCGCCGCCGGTGAGCATGAAGATCACGTTGAAGTTGTTGAAGTTGAAGGCGAAGGAGGAGATCAGCAACGGCGCGATCGAGACCAGCAGCAGCGGGAGCTTGATAGAGCGGAACACCCGCCACGGGCCGGCACCGTCCATCCGGGCGGCCTCGTCCAGCTCGCTGGGCAGCGACTGCAGCGCGCCGGTGCAGACCAGGAACATGTAGGGGAAACCCAGCCAGAGGTTGACCACCAGCACGCTGATCTTGGCCAGGAACGGGTCGGTGAGCCAGCCGATGGATGCCCCGCCGAACAGGTTCTGGTTGAGCCACCCGAATTCCGGGTTGAGGATGCCGGACCAGACCAGGCCGGTGAGGAAGGCGGGGAAGGCGTACGGCAGGATCATCAGGATCCTGTAGACCTTCTTGCCCCTGAGGTCCTCGCGGTTGAAGGTGATGGCCAGGAACAGCCCCAGCGCAAAGGTCAGAGCGACGGAAGCCAGGGCGAAAGTGAAGGTCCAGAGGATAACGCCGAGCAGCGGGCCGCGCAGGCTGGCGTCGGTGAAGGCGCGGGCGAAGTTTTCCATCCCGACGTCGATCTTCCAGCCGGTGGAGAGCGTCTCGCCGTTGCCTGCCGCGAAGGCGCCCTTGCCGTTGTCGCGGTAGACGGCACCGGAGGCGGTGTCCGTGAAGGTGTCGGCAGCGGCGTCGTACTTCAGCGACGGCTTGAACTGGTAGGCGTTGCTGCCGTCCGCGGTGCGCAGGGTGCCGTCGGCCGGGTTGGCGGACACCGGGACGGTGATGTCCAGGATGCTCTGCTGGTTGGCAACGATCTCCTGGAAGTTCAGGGTTCGGTAGCCGGCCAGGGCGTTGGCCTTCCCGGTCGAGTCCTTGCCGGCGCCGGGGGCTTCCGCGAGCGGCGTCTCGGTGTTACCGAGCGAGACCTTGCCCTGCGGGTCGGTGAAGAGAAGGTAGAAGGAGTTGTCCTTGGTGAGCACGGCGGCCTTGTAAGCCGGCGACTCGGGCACCCGCTTCTGCGCGGTGAGCTGGATGGCGGCGATCGCGTCACCCTTGGTGCTGTTGTGGCCGTCGCCGTAGTTGGTGAACGCGATGTAACCGCTGAACATGACCACGAAGACCTGGAATACGAGCAGGAAGAGCACGCCCGGGGCCAGGTACTTGGCGGGCAGGCCGCCCTTGCGCAGGTAGATCCAGTTGATCACGAGCACGACGGCGGCGGAGACTCCCAACGCCAGCCAGGACTGGCTCAGGAAAAGCATCATCAGGATGTAGACAGCGAGGGCGTCCACGAGGCCCAGCAGCACGATCTTCGCGATGGTTCCCTTCACCCCCTCGGGGCCGCTCCGGCGTGGGTGGGCGCTGCCGGCCCGCCGGGCTGAGGTTGTGGGGGCGGCGTCCGGGGCGGACGACAATGCGGGGTCTATGTCCTCGCGGAGTTCGGTATCTGACATGGCTGTCTACAGTCCTTGGGAGAAGCTGGGGTGATGCAGGAACGGGCCGGGCGGCCTCACGGCCGCCCGGCCCGGTGCCGCCGGTTACTGGCGCTTGGGGAAGCGTCAGGAACCGGCGCGGGGACTAACCCTTGATCTTGCTCTTGATGCTGGCGGCCATCTTGGCCCAGTCAGCGGCGGGATCGCCCTGGCCCTTGATGAGGGCGAGCTCGGTGGCTCCCCAGTCGGCCCAGACGGCACTCATTTCCGGGATGGCCGGCATCGGGACGCCGTTGGCGCCGATCTTGCCGAAGGCGGCGACAACCGGGTCGCTTGCTGCCTTCTCGAAGGAGGCCTTCAGTGCCGGCGGGCGGCCACCGGCCTTGTACATGGAGTCCTGTGCGGCCCCGGAGGTCAGGTAGTTGGTGACGAACTCGTTGGTGGCCAGGGCGTTGGCGCTCTTGGCGCTGATGAAGAAGCCGTTGACGCCGATGAACGGCTGGGCCGGCTGGTCGCCGGTGGTCGGCAGCTCGTCGACAGCGAACTTGATGCCCTTCTTCTGCACGTCCGGCACGTTCCACGGGCCGGTCAGGTAGTACGGGGACTCGCCGGCCAGGAACTTCTCCTTGGCGATGTCACCGGTGATGTTGGAGTTGATGATCTTTTCGCCCTTGTCGCCCCAGGCGGCCAGCTTCTTGGCGAACTCGACGCCGGAGGCGTCGCCGATCAGGAGCTGCTTGGGGTCGTAGCCGCCGTCGGCTGCCTTGCCGAAGACCTGCGAGCCCATTGAGGCCTGCAGCGGGTAGAGGTGGTACGGATCGCCCTGCTTCGGGTCCATGCCCACGAGGAACGGGAACTTTGCCTTGCCGTCGGCCACGGCCTTCTTGCCGTTGGCGACGACCTCGTCCAGGGTCTTGGCGCTCTGGGCAACGAGGTCCGTGTTGCGGAGCAGGGCGATGTTCTCGATCGCATACGGGACGCCGTAGACGGAGCCGTTGTAGGTCATGGCCTTGATGGAGGAGTCCTGGAACTCGGACTTCTTGTCCCCGAGCTCCACCGGAGCGATCACGCCGTTCTGGACGAACTTGCCGACCCAGTCGTGCGGGCCAACGATCAGGTCCGGGCCCTTGCCGGTCGGGACCTGGGTGATGAAGTCGTCGCGGACAGCGGCGAAGTCCTTGACGACGAGCTTGACCGCGATGCCGGTATCGGTCTGGAACTTGGCCGTGATGTCCTTCAGCGCGGGCGCGCGCTCGGCATCGACCCACATGGTGATCGTGCTGGCGCCGGAGGCCTTCAGGTCAGGCTTGGCCGTCGCGGTCGCGGGTGCGGTGGCTGCGGCGCCGCCGCACGCGCTGAGGGCCAGTGCGGCCACTACGGAAATAGCGCCCGCGGTGAATACGCGGCGGCTCGTTCCGTTCGTGAGGGTGTTCTGCACCTTCATTGGTGTCCCTTTCATAAATTCCTGCATCCACGCGTAAGGCCCTGGAAGTCCATTCCAGAGCCCCGTGGCATCGTCGGTGATGTGGCTCACAACTGCAAGCGCTTCCAAAGTACACGCTAGGTACCACTTTGAAAAGTCACCGCACCGGCCCGGGGCGAGGGGCTTCGCTGGCTGGCCGGACGCCGGGCCGGGACAGTCCAACGACTGGCCGAAACTGCCCGATTCGAATGTGACTGGAAGCGTTTTCATTTTCCCGGTGTGGGACTTACGATTACCGTCATGTCCGTTGATTCAGTTCTCCTCTCCCCCGCCGCGCAGGCCGGCCCCCTGACGGGTCCGCTGACCCCGGTGCACGCCGCAGACCACATCCCGGGATGGTGGCGGTCCGCCGTCATCTACCAGGTCTACCCTCGCTCGTTCCGGGACCTGAACGGCGACGGCATCGGCGACCTCGCCGGAATCACAGCCGAGCTTCCCCGGCTCGCCGACCTGGACATCGATGCCGTCTGGCTTTCGCCGTTCTACCGGTCTCCGCAGCGCGACGCCGGCTACGACGTGAGCGATTACTGCGACGTCGACCCCCTGTTCGGCACGCTGAACGACTTCGACGCCATGATTGCCGAGGCCGCGCGGCTGGGACTGCGGATGATCGTTGACCTGGTGCCCAACCATTGCTCGGACCAGCACGCGGCCTTCCAGGCCGCCCTGGCCGCTCCCGCCGGCAGCCCGGAGCGGGACATGTTCATCTTCCGCGACGGCAAGGGAACCTTCGGCGAAGAACCGCCGAACAACTGGCAGTCCCACTTCGGCGGGTCGGCGTGGACTCGGATCACCGAACCCGACGGGACCCCGGGCCAGTGGTACCTGCACCTCTTCGACTCCTCCCAGCCGGACTTCAACTGGGACAACCGCGCCGTCCACGTGGAATTCGAGCGGGTCCTGCGCTTCTGGCTGGACCGCGGCGTCTCCGGTTTCCGGGTGGACGTGGCGCACGCCCTCGTGAAGGCCACCGGCCTGCCGGAGTGGGGCGGCCGCGCCGACGGCAGCAGCTCTGACGGCTTCCCCGGACGCGACGCTCCGATGTTCGGCCAGCCTGCCCTCCACGACATCTACCGCCAGTGGCGGCTGATTCTCGCCGAGTACGGCCCCGACCGGATCCTCTGCGCCGAGGCAAACGTTGACCCGCTCCCCCGGCTCGCCGACTGGGTGCGCCCGGACGAAATGCATCAGGCCTTCAACTTCCCCTACCTCCATGCCGGCCTGGACGTGCATCGCATGCGCCACGTCATCACCGAGTCACTGACGTCGCTGGACGCCGTCGCCGCCCCCAGCACGTGGGTGCTCTCCAACCACGACGTCGTCCGCCACGCCACCCGCTTCGGATACAACGGGCAGGCGCCGCGCGACGGTGACGGAATCGGCACCTGGGATCCGCAGCCGGACGAGGACCTCGGACGCTCCCGCGCGGCAGCGGCGTCCCTGTTCATGCTCGGGCTGCCCGGCGGGGCTTACCTCTACCAGGGCGAAGAACTCGGCCTCCCGGACGGGATCGACATCCCGGACACCCGGCGCCAGGACCCCACCTTCGCCCGCACCGGCGGCGCACGGCTGGGCCGCGACGGCTGCCGCGTCCCGCTGCCCTGGCGGGCCGGAGAACTCCACGCAGGATTCGGCCACGGGCAGGACCCCTGGCTGCCGCAGCCGGAAAGCTTCGCCCGGCTGGCGCGGGATGTGCAGGCCGCTTCGCCGACGTCGCACCTAAGCCTCTACAAGCGCATGCTGGAGCTCCGCCGCCGGCTGGACCTGGGCCGCGGCTCACTGTCCTGGTACGAGGACCTGTGCACGGACACGAGCCTTGCCTTCCTCAACGGCTCCACGCTGGTGCTGCTGAATGTGGGGTCCGAGCCCTTGGAACTGCCCACCGGGCGGGTGCTGCTGCGCAGCTCAACGTCACCGGAGGCCGGCTACGACGTTGGGGGCATGGACAGCGCCGGCGATCCGTTAAGCTCAGGTGAAACTGTTTGGCTGGAAATCTACATCGAGGACACGGAGGGCTAGGCATGCCCGGCATCAAGGACGTCGCGGAACGGGCCGGCCTCTCCATCGCCACCGTTTCGCGCGCCTTGAGCGGCAAAGGCAACGTTTCCCCGCGAAGCCGGGAACGCGCCCAGACCGCCGCCGCTGAGCTTGGCTTCGTCCTGTCCTACCACGCCTCCAGCCTGGCCTCCGGGCGCAATCACAATGTCGGCCTTGTTGTCCCCTCGGTCCACCGGTGGTTTTTTTCCTCGGTGGTCGAAGGTGTCTCTGCCACCCTGCTGGACGCCGGCTACGACCTCACGCTGTACAACGTCAGTGGGGGGCAGGAGCGCCGGCACAGTGTTCTGAACGACTTCCTGCTGCGCAAACGCGTGGATGCTGTGATCGCAGTGTCCTTGGAGCTCTCCGAGGCCGAGATCGACCAGCTGCTGGCCATCCACCGTCCGATCGTCGGGATCGGCGGCCCGTTGCCTGGCGCGTCGACCATCCGCATCGATGATTCCGGCATCGCGGAGGCCGCAGCCCGCCACCTGATCCAGCTCGGCCACAGCAAAATCGCCCATATGACCGGCGATGCCGCCTACGACCAGGATTTCCGCCTTCCCGGGACACGCCAGGCGGGCTTCAAGAAAGCCATGCGCGACGCCGGGCTGACGGTCCGGCCGGAGTGGCAGATCTCCGCCGATTTCACGATCCAGGGCGCCTATGCCAACGCCCGTACGCTGCTCGGCACCTCACCGGAGCGCCCCACGGCCGTCTTTGCCGCCTCCGACGAGATGGCGATTGGGACGATCCTCGCTGCCCGGGATTTCGGCCTGCGGGTGCCGCAGGACCTCTCCGTCATCGGCATCGACGGCCATGAACTTGGTGAGGTCTTCGGGCTGACCACGTTCGATCAAGACGCGCGGGGCCAGGGCGCGCTGGCCGTGCGGCGCTTGTTGGCCAGGCTCGACGGCGCCGGAGACGCGGCGGCCCCGCACACCGAATACCCTACGCGCTTTGTCATCCGGTCCAGCACCGCTGTTCCGCCCCTTGACCAAGGACCGACCCGCTAGTCTCCGGCTATTTTCTCCGTGGCGGCGTTCCTGCCCAGTTCCTCGCTCCATGGCCTGGCCGTCTGCCCAGAACGGCCCGGAAAGCCGGGGAGGCCCCACGGGTTCTCCGCCCCGGTCCTCCGAGCAACTGGGAAGCAACGCCTCGATCCGGCCCACAGGCCAAGCAAGCTCAGGCGCCGGCGCCGCCCATGAAGCGAACAAAACGGTCCAGGACGCCGGGCCAGCCGGCCGCGTAGTCTGCCCGGGCGGCCGCGGGATCCTCGGCGCCTTCCCAACCGCTGTGAACCAGGCGGAGCTCTGTTCCCTCGCCGACCGCTTTGAAGGCCACCCGGAGCTCAGTGGACCATATGGCAGTGGTCCCAGGGTGCCAGCTGGCATGGAAGGACAACGGCGGCTGCCAGTCGTCAATGGATCCCCACACGGCTGTCCGGCCATCATCAGCGGTCTCCATGATGAGGCTCTCCTCGAACTCCACGTAGGAGCCGGCGCCATAGACGCTGTGGTCCTCCAGCGGCCACCAGAGGTGCGTATGTTCGGTGAATCCCACAAAGGCCCGGGCGACGGCGCCGGGTACCACCACCGTGTAGACAACCGGCTCCAGGCCGTCGGCTACCTCCGGCTCGGGGCCATCAGAAGGGTCAACGGGAGCATGGCTGAAGAGGTTATCCATGGGCAACAACTCTACCCGCGCCGCCCAACCGGGCCCGCATGGGGTTTCGGCTTGAGTATTTCGTATGGGTCGTTAAATGCGGGAGGACCCCCACCTTGTGGTGGGGGTCCTCAACCGTTAATGGTGTTCCGGCGGTGACCTACTCTCCCACACCCTCCCGGGTGCAGTACCATCGGCGCTGTGGGTCTTAGCTTCCGGGTTCGGGATGGGACCGGGCGTTTCCCCCACGCTATGACCGCCGTAACCCTTGCTCCGCCACCGTGCCCGCTG
>NZ_JBFTRB010000021.1:0-83887 GCF_056399305.1 Arthrobacter sp. 01N444 | reverse complement strand
CAGAGCCGGTTGCTCCGCGAGTTCCTCTGCCGACACTTTGCGGTTGACCGACATGAATGACTTTCGGGTTGAAGGCACGGCCGATGACTTAGGTTCTACGTCGTCCAGCCCGAGCATGGCCGCCCTGAGTACGTGCGCCCGGTCCGCGAGGCGTTGCAGTGCCGTCAAAGGGTTGCCTACACTCCATTGTGGCATCGACCAACCGGGCCTCAGCATGCGGCTTTTTCCAGCATGAGGCAACCGTGGCCTCGAGTTCGCCCAGCAACCGTGCGAAGACGCCGTCAGGCGCGTCGTGCGTGAGCACGGAAGTATCCGGGTGAGCGTTGTTGTTAGTGGTCCCCAAGCACGCCACTGGCAAGTGGGCCTTACAAGCGAAGACGAGACCCGGAAGTCTCGTCTTCGACGCGAACATAGGAATCGAACCCTTCTACCCTCTAGCGAATCAGTTAAACAGGCAACCCCGGTGTTACCCAAGGATGTAGACCGTCGCTCTGACGAACCACTCGGCAGTCTAACCAATAGCTACTCACGCCCAACCTTCTTCGCATTTTTTCCAGTTGACCTCAAGCGAAATTCACGTTGAAGCCGAGTGTTTTGCTAGAGACCGCGACGGGGTCGTAACCGTTGTCTGAGGGAACGTCAACTTTGGTCGCCGACGACTCCATCAAATTTTCCGTGATGATCCATAGGGGCTGGGCAGGCAAGGGTTCGAGTGGGGCAAAGGTGACACCGATGGTGAACGCCGCCGCCACACTAGAAGCCGCGGCCATGTGGTTGTGACGTATGATCACGCGTTTGCCTATCGTCCCGAACACGCGCATGCCCTCGATCCGCAAGCTGGCGTTGGGGGAATTCCGGTAAAGAATGGCGAAGTTGCCATCTATCACGAGACTGTTGCAGTTGCCAACGAACACCCCGAACCGTTCCCGTGTCGCACTGGTTGGCAAGCTCACGCTGAGGTTATTGTCCTTTATCATCACTACCCCCGCCATTCCCCTCGTTCTTCCTCTGCCGAAGCCGACGTGGATTCCCTGGACCGCGTCGATAACTGTGTTTCCGCTCACGAGCACCTCGCTGGCCGACAGACCGCCGACCACGATGCCCTGGTCAGCCGCAGGCGTGTCCTCTCGAAGAAGTGTGGGAATCACTTTGCGAAAGAGCGGCGTTCCCCCAGTCCCGGTCCCGCCGCTCAGTAGCATGGCACTGGCGAACGCCTTTAGCCATCGCTTCAGGGCCCGTGGGCTGGTGATGCCCGCAGGCGTGAGCGTCGTGATCGCCCGGCTCCAGTCGGTGTCGTTCCGGTCACCATGGGAGAGACCGGGATCCGAGCGGAAGTGCACCTCTTGGCCGTTGTAGGTGACAGTGGCGTTCGTGCCGGGCGGGGGCGGAACCATTGTGCCGCCGAAACTGACATGGTCGATAAGTTGGCGCCGCAGGGCCGCCCGGTAGTCCACGTCCTTCAACAGCAGGTCGTCGGGTGGTCTCGCACCAGCCTGGATCACGTTGTCGGTGACGTGGCTGCGGCCGACGTTGACGAGCAGGACGCCAACCTGCCGGTGCCCGACCTCCAGATTGCAGGTGTGCACGTTCGCGCTGGTGGTGTCCTCGGTCTGTGTGTTGCGGATGGTGATGCACGAGGCCGCACGCTGGGGCCCGCCAGCGCACGTCACGCTCGCGCCGTCGACCGTCACCGAGGGGCAGTCGAGGAAAGTCAGCGATCCGTTGAGGGAGCCGCCCCCGCCGGGGGCGCCCGCACTGACGGATAGGTGGCGGACGCTGACGCTGAGGCAGTCCACGAACTCCAGTGCAGCCTCGGAGTTCGGTGCTTCGATGCGCGTCCCTGGCCCCACGCCTAGCACCTGAATGTGCCCAAGTCCCTGGATGCGCAGCGGGGCCTGCAGCGTGTAGGTGCCTGGGCGCAGGCAGATGAGCGCGTCGAGCCGGCCACCTGCCGGATTCGGCCCCAGCCTGCCGAGCGCGGCCGCCAGGTCTTCACCGGGTCCCACCAGCAAGTTGCAGAGCGAGCCGTTGCGCGAGCACAGGATGTCGATCGCTTCCTGCACGGTGGTCGCGGTCCCGAACCGGCAGGTGGCGTCCGAGATGCTCACGTCTTCGGCGGTGATCGCCGTCAGCGGCGGGAACAGCGGCCTGCAGTCGCCGTTCGGGACTGCTGTGAATGAGGCCCCGCCAAATCGAACGAGCGCGAGGCGGGCCAGATGATGGGGGGTGCCATCCGGCCAGCGCAGTGTGGGGTTTCCGCTGTCCTTTGGCCACTCCACGCTACCCGTATCGGCGCCGATGGCTGTGCGGGCCGGGATCAACCAGTAGTCCCCTGCTGAGTAGGCTCCGTCTGCGAAACGGACCTCGACACCGTCCTCCAGGGACTGCCAGTTACCGGTCATCGGGACGCCCTGGTCGGTGGGTTCGACCTCGGGCGCACGGCCGCCGCGCTGGTCCCACCGCCGCACCAGAGGGTGTCGGGCAGGGTCGAGATCGGGCAACGGGCCAGGCACGAACGTGACGGTGCGCGTTGCGGGATCCACCCCTTGCACGCGGACCAGCGTGCCGCGCTGGTCCGTCAGCTCGTAACGATCGTCGGTCAGCTCCAGCCATTGGGGCAGGGGTTCAGAGGCAAGCGTGAGGAGCGTGTCCTTTCCGATCTCCGCCACGATGATCTGGCTCCCGCTTGCCACGTTGCCGTTATCGTCCGGCTCGATGGCGCTGACCACAGTCCCGTTGTCGCGTGACCATTTGAAGCGGGCCACTTCGCGCGTCCCGCCCCGGTGGACCTCGACGCGGTAGAGCTGGTTCTCCAGGCGCCGGTAGCCCGCATTGGGAGGCAGGATGCACAAGGGGTCGTTACTGGGTACGACGGTCCGCGATTGCGCGGCCATCTTCCCTGCATTGGGAATGCCGACGAGCCTGGACCGCAGGAGCTGGTCCCATTCGGCGAAGGTGGTGTTACACGTGACCGAGCCGCCAGGGTCGGCCACCGGCAGCAGTTTCACCTGCCACACCGCCTTGGAGCGGGCGGCCGTGTCCGGGCCGCCAAGCGCCGTCTCGCGGACCTCACTGTCCTCCAACGCGCTGATGTGACGGTCCCAGGCTTCAATGTACGCGATGTAGAGGCCCGCGGGGACAGGCAAGAGGTTCCCCGTCACGAGCCGGACGTCCTCCTGAGCCGAATATGGTACGTCCTCGTCGTTCTCGCAGAGCAACCCGTCCACGTAGAAGTGGCCTGCGCCGATCTGCAGACCGTTCCCCCGAGGGGTGATCCCGAATCCGGGGCGGCTCTTGGGCGCGCCGGCCGGCCCGACGAGATCGGCGGCTTGAGATTCCGCCCGGTGCCGGTTGATGGCTTGTTGCTCGTTCCAGTCAGCATCGAGCTGCACCCGGCCCTGCTGCATGAGCACGCCATTGTAGTGCTTGTCCTGCTTGAAGGTCTGGCGGGAAAAATCACCTTTCATGCTTTCCTCCTGGTGGCCGAGTGTTTAGCAATGCGCTACGAACATGTCCTCATCTACGAGGCGAATAGCACCCCGGCTTCCAGCCCGACCCTCAGATACTCGTCGAGCCGTGTCCAGAGCCCGGCCTCGCGCTGTGGCGCGTACTGGTCGTGGAAGACTCCCATCTCGCCCTGGTCCTCTGCGCCCGTACGTATCCGGCAGGGGCAGCTCGCATGCAGCTGGCAATAGGCCGGACTGTTATAGCTGAGCGACACAAAACGGGGCACCATCTCCATCGCCTCCACGGTCGTTCGTGGCAGGCAGGCATAGCGGGGCGGAACCTGTGCGTCCAACGGAATGTAGCTGTACCGCACGTAGCCGGCCTGGCGCCGCGAAGCCCTGACAGGCGCGTTCCAGGTGTCGGCCGCACCGCGCCGAGCATGGAAGATGCTGTTGGACGCCGTGAGGAGTACCGTGTTCACCTTGCCGATCACTGTGCACGAGGTGACGGTGAGCTCACCGCCGGGCCCCGTGCCATCCGTCCCCGCGTTACCCGGCGCGGCGTAGCCCACCTCCTCCTGTCCCAGGCCGTCAATGATGCTGTTGGACATGCTCAACCTCGACTCGTCCGTCACCCGCAACCCGCCGACGATGCTGTGGTCGATCTCAACGGAGACGTTTGGCGCCTCTACCTCCAGGCTGGTGACGACGCCGACCGGCTGCCCGGTGCGTAACAGCGCGCGTCCGGGAACGAGCGTGCAGTCCACCAGCCTGAGCTTCTGCAGGCGGTTCGGCTGCCCGTTTACGAGGGCTGGCACGGTGATCCGGCCGCCCGCGATCAGGAGGCCGTTGAGGGTTACCTCACCGCTGTCGCCGCCGCCGATCACCAGGTCTCCTCCTAACTGGATCAGCGGCAGGCTCCCATTGGCCGCGCGGATCTCGAGCTGACTGTCCCTCGAGACGGTAAGCTCGGTGAGGCCGGTGTCGCGGCAGCTGCCAGTGATCTCCACCGTGCCAGCGCCCCCCAGGTCGGCCAACGCCTGGACCAAGTCGGGTTGGTCCGCCGGGTCTATCGGGATCCGCCGAAGCTTTCCCGGTGCAGCGCGGAGCCGTTCCTCCCGGACGTACTCTCCGCCTCCAATGTCCGAGAGCGCTCCGTAGTAATAGCTCACGCGCACCTCTTCAGCCGGAACGTTGGTCGGGAGGTAGATGCGGCCGAGTACCGGGTCGATCGCCACCCGCGTTTGATTCGGGTGGGCCCACTGGCTGTTGTTCGGGTCGGGGCCCGTGTCCGACAGGTCGCACGCATCGACTTCGTCGATGGTCAGCACGCGATTCCCGCGCTGGACGGTGAGGCTCTTGCCGGGGCCGTAGAGCTGTGCGAGGTTGCTTCGCAGCATGCGCCGCGTGATTGGTATCGGGACGTTGAGCGGGCCCGCCAGGCTCATTACGTCCGCCTCGCGGTCTGCCGCGCAGTAGAGCTGCGTGTTGGCACCGAGCGGGTTGAAGAGATAGCGACGGGCATCCACTCGGAAAGGCTGCGCATCGGTGAGGTGGTGGCTGCCAACACGCCAGACAAAGATGCCCAAGTTCGGGATGTTCCAATAGCCGCGGCTGCTGTTCGGCCCGTGCTGGCTGCTGATGCGCCGAACGTCTGCGGTGTGCGAAGCGGGATCGAATGGCGTGCCCGCAAGCTCGAGCCGGTCCGCCCGGCGCAGGTTGACAGTCCCCGGCTGGTCGAACGTTCGCTCAAGGCCGCCGTTGAACCCATGGCCGGGTGTCTCCAGCCGCAAATGGTTGAGGTACTGCGTCACCGCCAGCCGTTGGAAGAACTCCACGACCGTAACGTCCCAGCCCGTGATGTCCGATGCCAGCTCTTCAAGGACGGCCGCGGTGCCCTTGCGCCGCCGGAAGCGGATCGTATTCGCCACGTCAGCCCGGCTGCTTCCCAGCTGATCCTGCAGCCGCGGATCGAATGGCCGGTATCCGATCAGGTCGGCGATATACGGGACCACCCATTCGGCGCACGTCTCGATGAACTGGTCGTCATAAAGCTGCTCGATGTTCTCCTCGAGCCCCGCAACCTGTTCCGCGATGATCGTGAGCAGCGCCTTGAGCGGGCCGCGCACCCGCTTTTCCTCGAGGCGCGCGAGCTCGCGCTGCTCGGTCTCATTCAGCGGCACGGCGCCCTTGCCGCCGCCGAGGCGGTTGCGCAGCTTCTGCAGCTGGGCTTGTTCGGTAGGTGTGAGCAGGCCTTCCAGCGTGTCGGCGATGGCCGCGTCGCGCGTGCGGTAGACCGCTGGCAGAAGGCTGTAGATAGTTTCGAGGTCGAAGGTCGTGCTCATTTGACTACCCTTTCCGGCGTGCGCATGGGTGCCCCTTTTCAGATAGCCATCGTGCCGAGCTCGAGGGGCCGCGGATCGAGGAGCAACAGCTCCGCTGCCAGCGTTGCCGTGCTGCCGCCAGTGCCGCCCAAAGAACCCGGCACCTGGCTGGCCAGCGTGTCGAAGAGGCGAGTCGTCTTCAGTTCTTCCTCCTCCGCATCGACCCGGTGCAGCTCGTCCAGATCCACGGCGAGCACGCCCTTGACACCTTGGATCGCTGCGATGACTTCACTCTTGGCGACCGGCTGCCCGAATTCCCGGGCGTCAAACGAGAACCGGGTCCGCAGCGCCGCCTCAACTTCTTCCTTGACCGCGTCCTGGATATACGCCCGGTCGACGCCCAGCTTCCCTGAGAGGCGGAAGAAGGCGGCCCGGTAGGTTTTCAGCCGTATGGGCACGGTCGGATCGCCCGCTTCGCGGGCCGCCTTCAGCAGGTTGGCGTATGTGATGCTGCCCGGCTCGATCGGCTTGCCGCCCAAGCCCGCCACTGTCACGAAGACCCCGCGCTCCCTCCCATTCCACGCCCACGTGGCGAGGGCCTTGGCGATACCGGAGAAGGCACGGCTGAAGTCCTCGTAGTCGCGCAAGGAGACGATGCGGTCGAGGGTGCGTATGGGGAGCGCGGCGTTGCGGCGAATGTCCTCGCTGCTCTCGGGATCCGCCGAATCGCCCGCGGCCACGGGGTTCGTCACCTCGCGCAACCCCAGCGGTCTGGTGATCAGAAGGGAGAGCTGGCCCTCAGCGACAAGGCCCTCGGCGCCGCTGCCTTTGCGGTAGGTGGCGCCCACGTTTTCGCCGCCCCCTTCTGCGGCCGTAGGCACCCGCGCACCGGTCCGGCCATCGCCGAAGATCACGGACGTCTTCCCCTCGTCGTCCGTGCGCGTAATGTAGATGTGCTCGTCGGGGCCGTGCGCGTAGAAAAAGGGTACCTCCTGCCACATCAGCTGGTTGATGCGCACCTGCAGGGTCGATGCCGCGCCCTGCGCGGTGTCCGCCGGTACGAAGGTCAGAGGATGCTCGGGTAGCACGAACTTCTGGAAGGCCCGGCTCCCGTCTCCGCTGCCCAACGCCTGGACCTTGGTCTCGCCGTGCGTGGCGCGCGCGACGTTGGCGTTCACCGTGCACGTTTTGCGCTCGTATTCGTTCGCCAGGTCGTTGACGAAGATGAGCTCGGTGCGCCCCTGGTTGAAGCCAACGTCGGCGAGGATCATCACCTCACTGTCCGTCACCCCGTCCAGGTCTGTCCGCAGCCCCGTAACCACCACCGGCCGTCCGGCTTCGAGCCCCAGGTAGGCGCGATCCAGCACGATGCGGTTGCCCTTGACCGTATCGGTGACGGGCAGCTCGGCCAGCTCCAGCTTCTCGCTTTGCGCCAGCACGGTCGTGTTGCGCAGCGTGTACTTGTTGAAGTTGGTGCTCGTGTCGAGCTTGACGCGCGAGACCTTGCTGCTGAGCGTATGGTCCGCTCGGCTGATCTCGGTGTTGTCCAGGACCGTGTAGACGTCGCGGTTGTTTGAGGTCTCCAGTACCAGCCAGCTCCCTTTCACGATCCCGGGATGCGGCTGGTCCAGGTCGATCGCATTGCTCCCGCCGGCGGATGCGCCGGGCTCCTGGCCGAGTGTGCGGGTCTCCCAGTCGTCCGGGTAGGGAAGCGGATCGATCTCCTTCCGCGTCCCGTCCTGGGTCGTCACGAAGTTGGCTGCTAGGTTTTTGTATTGGGGCGCGTTGTGGCCGAAGATCGAAGCCCGCTGGCGCAGGGCAAAGATGCCCTCCTCCGGCGGGAAGAACTTAAGCACCATCTCCGCCTGCCTCACGATGTTCAGGCTTAGCTTCGGCAGGGACCACTTTTGGACCGCCGCATACGCCTTGAGATCCGCCTGCTTCCAAGAACCCGCCAGGATGTTGGTCTTCACGGCCGTCGTCGTCAGCTTCACTGGCGCGGTATTCCACAGGACAGGCGCCAGGTAGATGAACCGGAGTGGCGGAGGGTCCGGCGGGTCCTCGGCCAGGTCCACCGTCGTGATCTGGCTCACCGGATTCGGCGTCACTGCCAGCACCCGCTTCACCTCCCGGTTCGCCGGCCCTGCCCCTACTAGGATGAGCACGCTGTCGCCGTTGTTCAGGTTTGTCGCAGTTCCGCGCAACGTCACCCGCTTCGTCTCCTTCGTCAGTCCGGGGTGTTTTTGGACCAGCAGCGGGCGCATTGCGTTCCACTCGGTGCGCCCCGCGACCGCTTCCACGGTCTCGAAAATCTGCGGTCTCGCGCCGGGCCCGGGAATGCTCTGTACGCGGGTGCCATTCGGGACGGGGATGTCACCCGGCGTGCCGGTCTCTTCGAGAGTGAAGGCGAGGTACACGCTGGCCGCGACCCCCGGCCGGGGGATATAGCCGATGAGATTCGCCAGCTCGGCCAGCGAGCAGCGCTCCGTGGCCGTCCTGAGGAACGCCTCGTTCGCGATCCGCTCCTGGTAGAAGGTGATCACGTCCGCAGCCGCGGCCCAGGCGTCGAGGAGCACGATGGTGAAGTCGCTGTCCGAGCGCATGGTCAGGCCGTGGAGGCTGGGCAGGTCAGCCGAAGAGAGCCGGGCCAGCATAGTGGCCTTAAAACGGCTGTGCGTGCCGATCCGGTAGCGGATGCTCGACAGGCCCGGCCGGTTGTAGATCACTTCGGGGGCCTGCAACCCAAGGCCCCCACAGCAGTCACAGTCCGCCAGCTGGCGGATGGAGGGATCCAGCGACAGGGCATTGGCACCTGCGACCGTGCTTCCGTTGTTCATCGGGCCCCCTCAAGGCTTAACTCGAACACGCCCCGTTCGGGGAAGTTCGGGTCGTTATCCAGCCGCGCGATCTCCAGGCGGCCTAGGGGCAGCCGGCCCGCATCGCGCGCCTCGTCGCCCGGCCAATCGGCCCGCTGGAACTTCGTGATGTCCACCGACGCCACGCCGTCGACCTCCTGCGCCGCGGCGTACAGCGGGCTCAAGTAGATGGTCTGGCCGAAGGTCAGGTTATCGGGGTGGAATACCCCGCGACGGCCGTCGGGCAACAGCCGGTTCGAGAACACGTCCAGCAGCGCGCGGCGCACCTGACTCGTGAAGTATCCCGGCTTCACGCGCACGCGCATAGCGATCTCCATCGCCACCGACTTCGGCGGCTCGATCTCCACGTCGTGCCCCGCCATCCGGTACGGCTCCATGTACACCCGCAACGCGTCCTCAAACTCCGCACTCATGGGTCCCCCGCCGCGACGGTCTACGGTCACCGAGGTCGTGCGCCAGCTCCCGGTCCAGCGGAAGGTTGCCGCCGCGCGCTGCACGTCGCTCGTCTCGAGGACGGAGGCCGCCTCTGCTACCGCGGCATAGTCGGCCGGGGTCACTGCCCGGCGGAGGGTGGCACCGAGGGGCCGGCCGACCTGGCCCGGGACCGTCTGCGGCTTGAAGGCAAAGGGCGCGTACTGGCGTACCTCCTGTATCGTCTCCATGTCCACGCCCCCGGTTGCGGGGAGGGGATTGGAGGTGTCAAGGACACCGTTCTTTCTTGTGACAATGTGAACCAGCGTCTGCGCCCCCACGTTGCCGGCACGGCCGTTGCCCACACGGTAGGTGGCTGTGAACTTCCCCGCTCTAGGTGCCTCGCCGTGCTTGCCGTCGCCAAACCGCAAGCGCCCGCCGCCGAAGTCGGCGCCCTCTGCGTCCACCTCGACCACGAAGTGCTTCTTCACGCCGCTGCTCAGCAGGTCCAGCCGGGGCGCCCAGGGCTCAGTCGTCTGATCCTCCAGCTTAATCGCGGGCAGTGCATCGCGCGGCTGGAAACGCATGACTGCGGCCGCGGAGGGTGTCTTGTTTTGCGCGTCGTAGGGCACGGCCTGCGTGACAGGCCCGCGCTTGAGCGATGGCCGGAACCGGACCGGTGCGACCACAACGCGGTCTTCGCGGCACGCCGCTTGCATTGACGCCGACCCGGCCGTTCCTGTCACGTCCAGTTGCTGAATCGAGCTCTGGGGGACGGCACCCAGGTCTTCCTTGACCTCCGCTCCGTGGTCCGCCAATACGATGTTGCCCAGCGCGACGCTGACCCCATCCACGAATCTCGCGCCGAATTCCTTGGCGGTCTCAGCGGAGATGCAGATCGGGAAGGGCAGCGCGTCCTCGTCGGCCCAGCGGATCTCGGTCACGGGAACGGGGCCGTTAGTCGGCGGGTCGTTGAACCTGCCGCCCAGCGGATCGCTACCCGCGCTCACATCCACGAGTCGGAGGGCATGGCGGCGGCTGAGGTCCGCATCATCCGGGTCGCCGGTCCGCGGGCTGCGTACCTCCTGGAACGCCAGGACCATTCCCCGGTGGAGGTTGGGCAGGTCGCCCCGCAAGGTCGCGCGCACCGCGCCCTTTGGCAGACAGCACTCGCGCGCGCCCCACGTGTAGAAGGCCATCTCATTGTGCTCAGGCGCCAAGAGGGCCGGCTCGAGGAGCTGGAACGCGGCCGCCGCCCCGTTGGCTGCGGCCGCGTGGTCGCGCGAGTCCGGGATGATGCGCCGGGGCAGGCCGGGCACCGCACTGTAGAAGGTCGCCTCCCTCAGCTCGAACGGCGGCGTGCCGTCTTCGAGGCGCACCTGGACCCAGGCGCGCGCGTTGCAACCGTCGTGCATGAAATAGTCGACCAGACGGGCGTGCCGCCGCGCCGAAGTGCGCAGCCGGCAGGTGCCCAGGTACGCCTCCGTGGCGACAGCATCCTGGCGGTACGATAACTGGTCGCCTACGTAGGCGAGGAGCTCGACCAGCACGACGCCGAGGTCCGCCGGGTTACGCTGCCCGCCGGGCGGGGTCCAATCAGGCAGCCGCACAGACATACGGTCGAGCATGAGCTGGCGCAGGCTGTTGAAATCGCGGGCCAGATAATCGAGACTCGGCTCGTTCCGCTGCCCGGGCGGGCACGCGCCCCCGCCGGGACCGCGCTGGTGCAGCGGGTCGAACTTCGTCTCGCAGTTCACCTTGAACGAGAAATCCACCGCCCGGAGCATGGGGTCCAGGCCAGGCAGCGGGCTGGCGCTCGTCGGCACAAGGCGCAGCGTGTAAGTGGAGAAATCTCCGGCCGTGTCGACCACGACGACGAGCACGGGCACGGCCGTGCCGGCCAGCGGCTCGACCCGCACCTCGGCCGTGGCCACCCGCACGTCGCGGATCCGCTCACCGCCCTGCAGCCGCAGGCTCTCCCGGACGATCCCCAGGCCGGATGGGTCCTGGATGAAATGGACGAACAGGGTGCGCTGGCGGTCCGCAGGCGCCTGGGTCGGCGCGTCGAGCACCTCCAGGAAATCGATGCCGTTGAGGTTAGTTGCCCCGTCCTCGATCAGCCGCGCAATCTCGTTCCGCCTGCGCGGCTCGCAGCAGAAGTAGACCATTCCGCCGGAACTGATGTCGTTACTCATGAAGCTTCATCCCGCCCTCAGATCTGACGACTGAACTTTTCGGCGCGGCGCTGCTGGCTCCGTCGCAGCATGTACTGCACCTTGACCTCGATGGTCGAATCAGTGCTCGTCACCTGCACAGCCTCCACCACGATCAACTCGCCGAGAAACTGCTGGAGATTTCCCTGCACGAGGAACTCGACCGCGGTGGCCAGCTCTTCGCTGTTCGGTTGGAAGACTAACTGAGCCAGGCCCGAGCCCAAGGTGGGACGCATGACGCGCTCGCCCGGCATGGTGAAGAGCAACTGCTCGATCAACTCGCGGACGTACGCATCGCCGGACGTCGTCGCGGTCCGTCCCTGCCGGTCCATCTGGTATGGAAAGTCTGCTTGCATGGCTGTCACTTATATCCCCCGCACCCGGATCTGCGTCGTCGCAATGAGGGGTGTGCCCTGCGGGATCTGTTCGGCGCTCAGGCAACTGCCCGAACTGCTCTGGAGCAGAACCGCCTGCCCCATCACCTTGACGCGCGTGGCCGGCGCCTGCCACATCACCCGGACGCAGGGCTGGGGTTTCATCCCCGCGCCCACCGGCACCTGGAACGGGCACCCGGCCACCGTTGTCTGGTCGGTTACCAGAGCCAGGGGCATGCCGCCGACCTTGACGCGTTGATTCGACGGCGCGATGGTTGCCTGTCCCGCGGCATGCGTGCACTTGATTGTCGCACCTACATGGACCAAAAAGCCCGGCATTACATCACCTCCAGTGCCCCACCGTTGATCTTGACCTTCGGACCTTGCATGCTGATGGTGCCGCCCGCGCCGTCGGTAATCTCCAGCGCCGTGGCGCTCATAGTGATCTTCATCCCGTTCTTGGTCTCGATCGTGATTCCGCCTGCGCCCGGCAGATCGTTCAACGTCAGCGTGCAAGTCTCCGTCTTGAGCGTGATGATTTGCGGCACCGGGGGTACGGCCGGTGCCTCACCGATACCCCAGAAGCAGCCGCTCCAGATGGGGCGTTCCGGGTCGCCCCCCTCGTACTCCACCCACACATTGGCGCCCTTCGGGGGAATGGCCCAGAAGCCGACGCCGTTGCCCGCGTAGGGCGAACAGGGCATAGCCCAGTTCAACGTGCCCGCGCCGGTCACGGCAGGCACTGATACGGTGACACGACCCTGCATCTGCGGGTCAATGTTGTTCTCCACTTTGCCGCGGTACTTGCCGAAGTACTGGGTCATGGGACCACCACCGGTGTCAACGCCCCTGTGCCTTCTCGAGTCAGGCTGAAGCGCTGTTTGTACTGCCCCTTGCTGATCGAATGGCTCACGCTCTTGACGTAGTACAGGCCATCGTAAGTGAAACCGGCGCCGCGCAACCCGACCACGCCGCGCGGCTTGAGGACCCCTCCGTAGCGCAGGGCATCCAGTTCTCCCTGGGCTGTCACCACGCTGTCCACCGACTTGTCCGTGATGCCTTGTGCCCGCGCATACGCCTGCACCACGTTCAGCCCTGAGTTGGGCTCAAGCAGGCTGGTCCGCACGTTCGGCAGCTGGAAGGGCAGCGCGGGCTTGGCCGAGAGCGGCGGCACGCGGGTGCTGGCAAAGGTCCTCACGGGAACCTGTTGGTTCGTCAGCTGGTCCTGCACCATGTCATTCACGACGGTCGGAGCAAGACCGTTATACGTGAAGTTGATCGATTCCACGTTCGTCTCCGGCCCCACACTGACTGACAGTGCGCGCTGGGGCACGGCCGAGCGTGCGGGCGGCCCCCAATACGCGAAGTTCATGCCGGGCAGCGGCCCCGGTTCGACAAAAAAAACCCAACCAAAGCGTTGCCCGATGTCCTTGAGCACTTCCAGGTCTGTGCCCTGGTGTACCGGCGTGCGCTGGGTTGGGACAGGTTGGTCGATGCAGGGAGGCGGTATGACCATCGGCAACAGGCCGTATTGCGCGTACGAACCGATAATCATGAGCGCGATCAGCGGCTCGCTCATGGCCGGATACTGGGCCCGTTTCTTCTCCAAGTCCATCATGACGCTGACGTCCTCGCCGGTCAGAGTCAGGGTCGCACCGCCCGGCTGGTTTCCCGGCGAGAACTGCTGGTTCGTGATGATGCCGTCCGTCAGCACCTGCGGGACCGGACCGAAGAGCACGGTCAAGATGACGCGATTGAACGGTTGTAACAGCGGGTTGAGCAGCAGGCGGTAATCCAGCAGATCTGTCGGTCCCGCGCGTCCCACCTGCAGGACGATCTGGAAGCCGGACCGGCCCTCATCGTTGTGCGTGACCGACACGCTCTGGACCGCCTCCGCAATGTCGGGCGTAGCCGGGATCGGGACGGTCGGCCCGATCAATAAGGAGAGGTTTACCCCCAATAGCATCGCTTATCCTAAGGGTCAGGGCTTGATTCCACCGGACTCGGAGCCCCCGAGGGCGGAGTCGGTCGGGAAGGCTCATCCTGCGGCGGTGACCATGTCCGCGGTGGCACCGTCTCCAGCCATGTGAGGTAACCTGCCTTGACCCTGTCGTGCCCTGGGATGTCCGGAAAGCTGCCTGGTAGTGGGCCACCTAGCCGAAGCTTCGACGTCAGCCAGTTCAATATGGTTTCTGCAGGCTCATTTGATTCGAAGTACGCATAGGCACCCATATTGAGAAGTCCCTCGGTGATAGTAGCTTCTTCTATCAGGTGGCCCTCTAGGGCGTGTGCACCCCTATTCTTGAAAGTCTTGACCGCTGCAGTGGTAAGAGTGGCAAGCGCCTTGGGTCTATCATCATCAAGATCGAATACATTTCTCCAGCCCCCACCCACCAAGGCAACGGGGCGTTTTTCGAGCAGACAGGCAGTTATTTCTGACATTGTTCCCTCGCCCCCTTTCAACGCTATTGCGGCGTCAGCCAGCCATGCTTCCAGGTAATTGCGCTGATGATTGAGCGTGCTTTTGATGGCGTATCCCCTTCCTTCGGCACCGCCTTCGGCCAGGGACCCCCGGGTTCGATCAACGCCCACCCAGCATCCGGAGTCAAGAGTCAGGGCCCCTCGAATAGCGCGGTTTTTAACTGGCTCTTCGGCGGGTCCGGTTCCGCCGGTCAGGAGTATCGCATCATACGCTGAGACGGCACGCCCCAGACTTTCAGCTCGTTGGAGTGTTTGCTTTGAATTACCGCCGCTACTGCCGAACAGGGCGATAACCGGCCGCGTTCGAGGACCATCCATTTTTCTGACCTAACTCAACAGTTTGCAAAATCGTGGAGCGGTGCCTCGTAAGTGGCTTGTTGCTACCATGGTCGAGTGGTTCTGGGTCATGGGCCCCGAAAGGGGGACTCGCCCTGCAACTCGGGTTAGCATCGCCCCCGGCCTTTCGACTCTGACCCTAAGTCGCTTCTACAAGTTCTCAGATGCGCTCCGGGTGTCGGGCCGATGGTGTCCAACCCATCTCTTTCAAAACTATGTTGCTCTGCCCACCATGCCCCCATCAACTCGTAGTTTTACTGCTCTGATCGCCATCTAAGTCGCGATGCCGTTACTACAGCGTTACTGTGCTTGTGTAATAAGTCTTTGAACCTTCACCCGGCGGGGCCGGGTGGATGAGAGTGCGACGGCTCATGAAGGACTTTAGGAAGATGGCGGACGAATACGCTGGAAGGCGGAGGACGCTGTCATGTGGATGACATCCCCGACGACATGGTTCGCGGATGATGCCGCCCTGTCGACAACTTTGGGGAATGTGTCCGGATCATGGCCACGTTCGAAGACGACGTCGGAGGGACGTGGTGAACGAAGTGCGTCGCGCGGGGTCACCCATGGTCTGGAACCCGAAGTCGAAGAAGCATTTGTACTTCTACTCCGAATCCCTGAAAATGAACTTTCCAGTCTCCCGACTTGACTGGTCCGGCTGGTACCGGGCATTGAGGGCCGGCTCCCCGCACGTGGATAACGAGGACCTGCTTGCCGCGTTGCTCACGAATGCGGCAATGGAGACTCGCTTCCCTAAAGACCACTGGTTCGACACGCCCTGGTATGAAAGAGAGAACTACAGCGCCGGATCCGTCATGACGGCCGGCTGGGTCCCTCCGGTCCGCCGACCGACAGGACACGTCCCGGACAAGCAGCCCGTCGCAGAGGAACTCCAATCCCAGTCCAGGCCCACAGCGGTGAAGGGCCTTAAAGACCCGGACGAGTCGGGCAGATGGTATGCGGACGTCTCAAAGACGAACCCACGACTCCATGACCTGCATCTGCTCGGCGAATTGATCCACGCGATCTCCTATGCGGCACATAAAGCCGGCATGCCCGAACCCAAACAAGACCGCGACCTCGTCCAAGCCATCATTAGCGCCGGATGGACGCCGCCGGCCGCGGAACCCCAGAACCGGGAGTGGACCAATCACTCCCGTGAAGGTGGGGCGCCCACCCAACCGACGTCGTGGCGGCTGCCCACCGTAAGTCATTGACGACAGTCTTGACCGCAGCCATCGGACAGCAGGAAAACGGCGTAAGTCCTGGCGCCTCTGGGCGACAACGCGTGATGCACCTGGAGTATTGGACCGACGATCGCGGCCCCGACACTTTGGTGATCCCGATCCTGGCATTCTTGGCTTCCGCGATGAGCGGGTGCGAGGAAGGCGCCTTGTCATGGGCCCGGCCTAGCCCTCGGCGGTTCACAGCATTCCCCCTCGTCTGAGGGGGTTTTTGCTTTAACGTGTGTACATTCACCCTGGTTGGGTCCCTCTGACGTTGTTTCCTCGGCTTGGCCTGGCTGTGGCTGCCGCGGTGGCCTGTGAAGTTGTGGGGGTGGCGGGGTCAGCGCCTTGGCTGGTGTGCCCTCCGCCAGCTGCGATGTGGGGTCATCCGGGTCCTTTCTGGCCTGTTCTGGTGGCCGTGGTTGGCTCTGTACCTCTTCATGCCGCGGTGTCCTGTTGACGACATGACCTGCGCGAAGTTTCTGGAAGATCTTTTCTCCGCATTCCCTGTTTACTGTGGGTCTGGGGGAGAGATCGGGGCCCCTTGTCCGGCCAAAGATAGCGTGGACTTTGTCCACATCCGTGTAGACGTGATGCTGTGGAACTCCGGGGACCTTCCTTGCTTATTTCTGCTGACACCAGTTCGTGCAGCCACGTGTTCTGTGTGACATTACTTTCGGGCTGGCTCGTTGGTTTTTGCGGTCACCGGCGGCCGCCTCCTCGAGTGTCCGGGCGGGAGGTCTGGCAGGACTGTCCGGACTGTGCTCCAAGCGTCCAGGACATGGCGGTGTGCGGGCCGGGCTTTCAGTCACCCGCACAACGAACGGCACTCGCACCCGCCCAGCCAAGGAACCGGACAGCGAAGCCAGATACGCCCCAATTCAGCAGTCTCCTATTTCAGCTCGCGGCCGTGCCCGCTGCACACCTATTTGAAGCATGCGGTTAGTAACGCCGCCGTAACGGTGGGCGTGGTTGACTCTGCAAAGGAGTGAACTGGGATGTTCTCCGAAAGGATGCGCCGTGCGATCAAAACTGCTCTCCGTTCACGGGACAGGCGCCAGCGACGTGACCAAGATTATGGACCAGATAACCGAATGTGCTCAGGCGATTCTCGGATGGTCCCCAGACCAGGTTGTCTCGCTCGAATGGGGCCGGGAAGTGGAGCCAGAGGACCTCGACATCCGCACCGCATTGCCACGCGAGTACCCGACCCGTGGCATGGGTGACGAGTTGCGTGAGGCCGAGCAGGAGGCCGCTATGTGGGACCTGCTGCTCGTCGATCCGTTCGCCGAGTTGCGAATGCTTGTCGTGGCCATGGGCCAAGACGCTGAAACGGTTCGGATTAACTGGGACCTCGCTTCCGTCGAGGTCCAGGACCGCCTGGATGGGCTAGTCTTTCCATCAGAGAGCCTCGACCGCGCCGAAATGACGGCAGAGCCGACAAGGACCTCAACCACCATGATGCGCGACAGCCAAGAACTGACAGTTGCGGCGGACCGCACGGATCATCCTGACGACGCCGAGCTCGTCTTCACCACGGCACGGGCGATCTTCGCTCTGTCCCCAGCACGACGACTGCCGACCCTCGCCGGGTCGCGAGAGCAGCCAGGTCCCGCCAATGACGGTTCCGTTCGCGAAGAACTAGTGGGTGACGTGACCGAATTGGTGAGTCCGGGCACCCGGGGTCAGCGATATCTTGGGGAAGCTTCGCACCCCGAGCGCCATCAAAATCGCGGTGGCGAAGCCTACCGACTTCATGGGACCGCTCAGCGCGCGGACTGGGTGTGGCCGGCGGCGGGCATGATGCGCTCCATTGTGAATGAACTCCGTGCTCAGTGCGGCGTCCTGCACGCGGGGCGTCAGACATTACGATTCGTTGGTTGGCGGATGTTGGCGGGGACGTGATCATGGACGTGGATATCTCGAGACGTGCCGTGATCCAGCGTGGTGTCCAGGCAAGAGGAGACCTGCAGCAACTGACAATTCTGATGGCAGACCAAGTTGTGACGGAAGCTGCTCCAAACGCTGTGTTGCGGACGGCTGGTCGCGCCATCCGCGCCAGAGATGACGCGTTGGTTGGCATGCTGGACAACGCAGTCGCCGTCTCCACCGCCGAGTTGTGGATGCGGATGAGAGAACACCAGGCTGACGTCGACGCCTTGGCTTTGGAATGTCTCACACTCGCTGCGGGAGCAATTCTGCGGGATCGGGGCGCCGATGGGGGTCTGTGCGCGGTGGCGGACCATCTCCTCGCGGAAGTCACCGATGGCCTGCCCGTGGACTGGCGGGCTCTCACTGTTCCAGGATCCGAGGATAGGACGTCCTACCGCACGGGAGTGATCGGCCTGAGATGCTCCGCGCGCGGGTTCTGGTCGCTACCGGTGGCGCTCCACGAGATGGGTCACGTGATTGCGCAGACGCTCGACACCAGCGGCGCCGGGAAGCCGAGTCACAATCCCGTGCGGGCAGTGCTGGTAGAAGGCGGCAGCCCCCGCCAGCGTGAGGAACTTTTCGCCGATTTCTTCGCGACTTGCGCGATCGGGCCGGCGTACGGCGGGGCGCTTGTCTTGAGCAGGTTCGACCCGAAGGAAGCGAGAACCGAGATCGTGTTCGAGGACGGCAGATCATCGACTGCCACGCATCCGTCAGTGGACAAGCGGATCCATCTGGTCCTCGAGACACTTCGCCGGATGGATGAGCGAGCCGGAAAGTTCCAGCATCCCTACCGCGCCGAAACCGAGGCGCTGCGTTCGGCCTGGTTCTCGCAGGCCTCGAGCGTGGGAGTCATGGTGGAGGTCGACAAGACGTCGGTCATACGGCTCGACGCCTTGGTGAGCCGCTTTTGGAAGATCGGCACGGGGCCTCTGAAGCCTGCCCTTTACGGCAAACCGATCGGTGACGCCCTTGAGCGCTACTTGCTCGAGGAAGCTCACGTGCCGCCAGCCTCGACGACCGTTCGCGACGTCGTCGGCACGGCATGGCGGCTCCGTCTGGAAGGCAACGAGCCCGCGATCCTCGAGAAGCAGGCGCTTGCCCTCATCAAGCGCGTAGTCAAGGAGGGGTAATGGACCCGTCGGTCGATGTCGGTGACGAAGGAGATGTGGTTCTTCGAATGAGATTGGAGACCATCCGGACCAACCTCGAACAAGTGGATAAAGCCAAAGACTTCGTAGCAGGGCGGCGCTCGGACATCCACCGCCTGACCATGCTCTTCGAGCGCGACGACGATTTCAGGGCGAGTATCAGGGATGTAATCAGGACACGTCTCGACACCGCGCTCAGCAACGCCAAAACCATCAATCCACAAGGAGAGATGCAAGGGGGCAACCTCAAGCAGGTGGTGGAAAGTGTCAAGGAAGCGCTTGCCATGATCCATCGGATCGAGAAGCAGGCGGCGAGCACCGCGAAGATTGCTCGCGCCATGCGAACGCGATGGTCGTCCTTTGCCGCTGAGTCATTCGACCGCCATGTCGACCAGAGCTTCCACGACGAGGCGGTTGCCCTCATAAAGACGATCGACGGCATCGACCATACAGTACCGGGCAAAGCGTGGGAGACCTATCGCGATTTGATTCGTGACCAGAGCGACGCGCTTTTCTCGGAGTATGTGGAGTTCCTTGGCGGCCTCGCCCTCAGGGACACAGGCCTTGGCGGGTTGCCTCCTTCTCCTCTACACGAGGGGGAGGACGAGGCGGAGGACGAGGCGGAGGACGAGGCGGAGGACGAGGCGGAATACAACCGCGACGTCTGCGTCATGGCCGATGAACTCATTCGCCAGATCTACTACATCGGCAGCAACGATCTGTGGCACTCGATGGCCGTTCCGGGTCGTGCAGGCGCCACGGTAAGGTCCGTCTCGCGCATGATCCGCCTGGGGTTTCCCGACTGGACCGTCTGGGCGGTGCCGTTGGCGGCGTATCAGTTCGGATTGGTCGTGGTGGACGAGAACGATCTCGTCGCCAAGTACCCTGGACTGCCCGGGGTGTCGGCTGGCGAGTTGCGAGTTGTGCTGGCAGACGCGTTCGCTACCTTCACTGCGGGGCCGGCGTATGCACTTGCCAGCATGTTCACCAAGCTGGAGCCCGTGCCGGCGTCGATCGCCAATCTGCCAGACAGCCTCTCCGACAGTGAGCGGGTGCGCATGATCCTTTCGACGCTGGCGTTCATGGATGAAGGCGCCATCCTCGAGGAATTCATCGGTTCCCTCCGTAACCAGTGGGAGGCATCGATTCAGCACAACGGCGTCGGAAGCGAACCGCGGCCTGCTAAGGGCGAGCGCGTGACGGCGTGGTCCGATTACATGAACCAGTTCCTCGGGTCCAAGGGAGGTAAAATCCGCTTCGATGCGCGCAGGTGGCATGCAGCGATGGAATGGCCGTCCCTGACGGATCGGGAGACGTTGGACTTGGCGCTGTCAAAGGTTTCCCCGGAGCAGCAGACGGTTCGCGACGTGCTGAATGCCGCGTGGTACCAGCGCTTCACGTCGCAAGGCAGCTCCCGCGACCTTGCCATCGCCGCGCTCGGCTTCTGGAGGCGCAGCTCGGGGCGAGGGTTGACGCCGAGGGGTCCCACGAACCGGGAGGAAAAACGAGATGAACGTACCCGATGACAGCACCCCCAGAAAGGGCGCCAAGTTGCGCTCCACCACGATGCGGCCCCGCATCTGGTCGTCGGCGGTCGAAGCGACGCGGCTGCGGTTGGACCTTGAGCGCGCGCGGACCGATGCCGAGGCAGGACGCAGTAAGGCTGCCGAGTCGGCCGTGGACACGATCCTCGTCGATATCGATCGGCTGCGGAGGTCGAGACCACTCGGGCGCGAGGAGACGGATGACCTCAGCGTCATCGAGGCCTCCGCTCTGAGCCTGCGCGCGCAACTCCTCGACTCGTCCGGCCGATCCACGGCTGACCAGGCCGGTCTGCTGGAGCGAGCTCTCGGCGTGTTCAAATTGGTCACCGGCTCGCGGGACGTCGCCACGTACGCATGGGCGGACTACGGCGCTGTGCTGGACATCCTCGGGAGGACGGCGGATGCGGAGCGAGCGTTGAAGCGGGCGGTGGAGCAGGGCGACGCGTCCCACGAGGCGCATCATCGTCTGGCTCGCATCATGCTGAACAGCGACCGGCCCGAGGAGGCGGAGTCGATCCTGCGTGAGATCGTCAGTGCCGACGGGAATGGCGACGATCCCACCACCATGCGCCTACTCGGAGACAGCTTGTGGGCCCGCGGAGATCCGCGTGCTTACGAGGCCTACCTGGCCGCGGCTCGCACACTCCTGGCGGTCGGTCGACTAGACGAAGCGGTGGAGGTTGCGACCTCGGCTAAGGAAGCGGGGCCCGCGAGGGTCGACGCGCAGCTGGTCCTGGTGGACGCTTTGCGCCTGCTGGGCGACAACGTGAGCGCGCTCAAAGTCATCGACGACGTGCTACTGCTGACGCCCGCCAATCCGAGGGCCCTCGGGGCCAAGGCGGACATCCTGCGCATCAGCGGCGAGTACGAGCGCGCGGTCGAGGCGCTGGACGCCATATTGGCGCACTTCCCAGACGATGTCTTTGCCATGGGCATGAAGGCGGACGTCTTGCGCGCCCGAGGTGACTTCGACGAGGCCTTGCCGCTGCTGGACAGAGCGGTTGAGCGGGGGCCCGTCGATGCGTGGAACCTCGGCACACGCGGCCAGGTGCTTCGGGCACTCGGGCGGACGGCAGATGCGCGGGCCGACCTTCTCCGCGCCCTCGAGCTCTCCGACGAGATGCCGTGGGTGATGGCGGAGCTGGCCGCTTTGGAGTTCGAGGCTGGCGACCATGTCGCAGCCCGGGAACAGGCGACGGCCGCGCTGAATCGCGAGCCGACACATCCGATCGCTCTCGCGGTCACGGGATACGTGTACCAGCAGAGTGGGGATTTCCCGGCGGCGGAGTCCACCTTCGAGGAGCTCGTTCGGTTGGCGCCCGAATGGCCGGATGCCTGGAGAGGCCTGGCCGCTGTCCAGGACGAGATGGATCGGCCCGCAGCGGCACTGCAATCTGTGCAGCGCGCCCTGGAGCTGGATCCCGCCGACGAGGAAACGGTGAAACTCGGCGTTGACCTGCTGTTGCGGAACGGCAAGAACGACGCTGCACTCGAACTGGTCGACGCGTTCCGCAAACGAGAAGACCCGCCGGCGTGGGTGATGGTGGCACGGGCCGCTGCCCTTCGGCAGGCAGGGGAGTTGGATGCAGCGCTGGCCGAGTTGCGCGGGGACTTGGAAGCCCATCCCGGCATTCCAGACCTACACTGGGAGCTCGCACGAACGCTGGGCGCGCAAGGGTCGGGGGAGGACGCGCTGGAAGCGTATAGCGCCGCGCTTCACCTCGACAGCGGCGCCATTGCACTCCGTAGGGAGCTGGCCGATCTTGAGTTCCGTCTCGGTCGTTACGATGAGGCCGCTCGTACGTTGGATTTCGCTGACATAGAACCCGTCGGGGCAGGGACCGTCGACGATCTCATCCGGCGCGGCGAGTCACTGCGACTGGCAGGCAATCCGACGGAGGCGCGGGACTGTCTTCTGCGCGCGCTCGAACTGGACACACGCGAGGTCCGAGCGATGACCGGCCTGCTGTACGTCTACCTTGATCTGGGCAAGCCAGCGCGAGCGAGAATTTATGCAGATCGTGTGCTTACGTCGGGGGAGCGCGAACCTGCTCTGCTGGCCGACGTCGCGCTAGTCGACGCCGCCGAGAAGAAATACGACGCAGCACTGGACCGGACGGCCATGGCCATGGACCTGGCCCTCGACCTCGGGTTGGAGGACGGGTGGGTGCGGTTCGTCCGCGGCCAGACCCTCAACAAAGTCGGGCAGTGGGCCGACGCAGCGGAGGTCCTCCGACCGCTCCAGGACTCGAATCCGTCCGCCGACACGCTGTTCGAATTCGGCTGGGCACTAGAGAACGCCGTCCTCGTCGACATCGCCGAACGGATTCCGGGTGAGCCGCCCCGTCTCGACGAAAGTGCCCGGACGCGCCTCAGGGAGGCCCAGAAAGCTTACGACGGGGCGTGGCGCCAGGAGCCGAAGAACTCGTGGCATCGGCGGGGTTTGGCGGATACCCTCCGGCTCCTAGGCGAGGACCTATTAGCTCGCGAACACTTCGAAGCCATTATCAGGCAGTTGAGCTCCGAGTCGGTCTACGGTGCGGATGACCTTGGTCTTCTGGCGTGGTGTCACTACTCGCTGGGGAATCCTTCCGCCGCCGTCCCGCTCTACATCAACGCGGTCTCCACAGACACCGCCGATACCGAGTATCTGCACTTCGACCTCGGATTGGCCCTGCTGGCTTCGAACCAGCCCGATCTGGCGGAGTCAACCTACTGGCGGGGCCTTGGCGCGCTGCACGGTTCCGAACGCCACCTGAGCCTCGCTGCGGTCCTTGTGGCCAGGAACGACCTCGCGGCTGCACAACTCCTCGAACAGATCGACTACGAGGTGAGCCGTACGGCGTTCAGGCATCTCAGCGACCGGATCCGCAAGCTTTCGAGCCCGGGTGTTCCACCAGGGGACGCCACACGACGATGAGTAGGAGTGGAAATGCCGATCGTCTACGTTCACGGTGTCGCCACGCGCGATAACAGCTCAGGCTACCGGGAGTCCTGGGAAGCGATCGAGGCGTTGCTTCGCGAATACATCGCGCCCGTCATCACTGACCGGCCGAATGATGTCGCGGTGGAGATCGCTTACTGGGGTGACCTTGCTGCATCCACGCCGCTCGGCGGGCTCGCGAGACCCCGCGGGCCGCTCCTCGGTCTGGGGGCGGGCGATAGCGATCGCGTCTCCGCGGCGTTGATGGCCGAGTTCGCCGACTCCTTCGATTCACCCTGGCTTCCATCCGGGCACCTCGCGGAATCGGACCGACTGGCACCGTCGGGGCCCGCGCAGGCGGTCGAAGCTTCGACGTTGAGCGATCTCGGTTCTGATGAACTCAGCGATCTGCTCGTCGCGGCAATGCCGGAAGATCCGACTTCGTTCGCTGGAACGCAAGTCGGCGATGCCGATGCGAGTGCGGCTGCGCAGAAGAGAGTGGCGGCCTGGACCATTGCCGCTGACGAGGTTGCGCGTGACCCCTCGACGCGCGCGGGCGTCGAGCAGTGCGAGGACCTCGACGCAGAAGTCGACTATCTCTTCGGGCTCGTCGAGGCCCGGTATCAGGGGCCAACCGATTCACTGATCGGAATGGGGGCAGGTCAAGGCTGGACATCGGCGTGGCGGCAACGCGTCTCGGAGTCCGTGAGCCGCCTCACACATGTGCCCGGCTTCGTGCTGTCACGCGCGATGGCCGAGGTCCGAGGGCCCTTGAACGATGCTGTCACCACCTTCCTCGGAGATGTCTTCGTGTACTTGGCCGGGCGCGGAACGCCGGGAGATCCCGGTCCCATCCCCGCTGCCGTGCTAGAGACGATGAGGCGCGCTGCATGTCGTCGACTGGTCCCCACCGAGCCAATGATCGTCGTCACGCACAGTATGGGTGGCCAGATCGTCTACGACCTGGCAACCAGCTTCCTCGAGCGGGAGCCTGACGCAGCACAACTTCGCATCGACTTCTGGTGCGCGACCGCATCTCAGGTGGGACTGTTCCAGGAACTTGACCTGTTCTTGACGCACTCGCCACGAAATCAGGCAGCCCCGGCTCCGTCCCGCGATCGCTTGGGCCATTGGTGGAACGTGTGGGATTACAACGACTTCCTCAGCTACAGCGCCGCTGGCATCGTGGAAGGCGTCAACGACGAGTCCTACTCGAGTGGTTTGTCTCTCTTGAGCGCCCACGGCGGCTACTTGAAGCGCCCGAGCTTTTACCGGCGTTTCGCCGAGAAGCTCCGCGCGGTGGATTGGCTCGACGGTGGTGGTTCAGAATGACGGGCGTGACCGACCCGGAAAAGCGTGGTGAAGGTCCTCGGACGCTCGCGCTGGTCATCGGCGCCAGCCGCTACGCGCACCTCGGGGGCGAGTCTGGAATTGGCCGTACTACGGACACTTATGGATTGTCTGAGCTCAGCGTTTCGGCGCTGACTGCCTACCGTTTTGCGGAGTGGCTGCGGGAGGCGTACCGAGTGTCCGGCAAACCGCTCGCACGCTGCTGGCTCCTCGCGTCACCGACCGAGGACGAGCTGCGGGCGGAGCCGGGCCTTGCCGGAGTTTTGGAACCGACCTTCCGTAACTGCGAGGATGCGATCTGGGAGTGGTACACCGCAGCCCGCGAACTTTCAGCCAAGAATGCACAGCGCAGTCGACTGGTGTTCTTCTTCAGCGGCCACGGTTTGGAACGAATGCTGGATGAGCAGCTATTGCTACCGAGTGACTACCTCCAACGCGGCTTGGTGAACCGCGCGATCAATGTCAGAGATTTGCGTCAGGCTCTGGCTGCCTGCGGCGTCTCGCAGCAGCTCTACTTGATCGACGCCTGCCGGAACGATCATCCGCGTCTGCGCGACCTTGGTGTAAGCCTCACCGGTACACAGGTGCTCAACCCACTGGACAACTCCCGGTCCAACCCGGATCTGGATGCGCCTGTGTTGTATGGAAGTTCCAGCGGGCAGCAGGCATTCGGACCACGCTCTGTCGATGACGGTCTCACCCTGTTTGGTCAAGCGCTGCTCTCAGGACTCACGGCTCCCCCTGCCGACTCGGTGGTGCATGACAGCGATGACTGCGTCATGCCAATCGACCAGCTTCAGGAGTATATGAACGCCCGGATCGCCGAACTCCTGCGCACGTATGAGAGCCCCGCAACGCAGCGAGTGATGAAGGGCGGCCAGTCGGCAGGGCGATTCGTGATGAGCGAGCTTGCATGTGACGGGTTCGCTCCAAGCAGCCCGCCGAGCGTGCGGGAATCTGAGCGACTGGGTCGAACTGCGACAGTCGAATTCGTGGACCCCACCTCGGGCCAGCTGATCGGAGCAAACGAGGGGGAAGATCCGTTTGGTGACGCTGGTATGGCTGAGATCTGGTCCGGCAAGCATCTCGGTGCGCTGGACGAGGAGTCAGGTCCGGCTCCGGAACTCACCCTTGTCCGGGTCGATCGCCGGGGAACGTCCTTGTACGACATCGTGATCCGGGTGGACAGCGACCCAATTGCAACGGTGCTGACGCTCAGCGAGGGACCTGACGGCACCGGTCGTCGATTCGACTGTCATCTTCCGTGGGTCGGTCATGGCGCGCTATTCGCCCTCCGTCTCGCCCGTGACGACAGAGGTCGGCTCGTCCATATCGAAACGGATCTCGACTTAGCGAACACGGACTCCTTGGGTCGCACGGCGGAAGCGTGGCGAACCTTCCATGAGCAGAGTGCGGTGGCTGCGTTGCCGATCCTCTCTGATGGCGAGCTGTCAGATGTCGTCACTGGAGCCTCGCCCTCTCCGCTGCCTCTCGTTGTGGCGGGGCATATTCGGTTGGCTGCTGGTCGCCGCCTCGATCCGAAGATGGTGGAGGATGCAGCGGTCGTGTACTCGAACTGGTCGGACCTTGAAGTGTTTCTGCTCGAGTCTCGGGGTCGCGAATATGCCACTTCCGTCGCTCCCACTCGGCTGTCCTCACTTGCGCTGCCTCGCACGACGGACGCAACGGCGCTGGCCTGGCGGCAGTTGCCCCATCTGCATACCTCTGGAGCCGCGGGCGACGGTGTGATCGAATTGAGGGCACGTCTGGCCGAAGTGTTGCCCAGGATGCAACCAGGAAGCCTCTTTCCGGTCATCCTGAGCCCTGTTGAGACGGTCGATCTTCTTTCCGAGCAGCAATTTTGAGCGCTGAAGCCGGGTGAGCCATTGGGTCTCGACCGATATCGCAAAGTACGTCGGCCTGCGGCTGAGGAAGGAAGAGCCGTGCGGGACCCGACCGCGATCCGCGAGCGGGCGAAGTCCAAGGTTACGGCCAGATCACTACCGATCACAAAACCAGCCCTTGTGCTTCTAGGAGCAACCATTTCGCTTCGCGTATTTGGATAATTACTTGGTCGGAACAATCGACTAATATCACCGATGACAAATATGTTGGCCCATCACTCCGTGCCTAGGGCGATGAGCGGCGGGGCGTGATTTGGTCGGACGCGAAGGCGACAGTCGCCGTCGTCGGAGATTCCCGGCGTCGGACGTCGTCGGCGATGGCCCACGGGGCCGGGAACGGGGGGAGAGCGATGGTGAGGCTGTCCTGTGCTTGGCTGCCACGGAGGATAAGTTCGGCGTTGATGCAGCTCGACTGAATAGCCGCAGGCGGGACTTCCGGGTCGTACGACATTGTGTGTGGTTGGTACTCGGCGAAGGATGGGGTCCAACGATCCAGCCGGCACGGACGGGCATGCCAATCTCTGCCAGTCCTTGCGCGAGTTCGTGGTTGATGGGACGAAAGAATTCCGGTTGTCCCGCGTTCCAGAGTGGCGTCTGCAAAGATGGCGAACACTGATGCTGTTGCGTCGCTTCCGACGTGGCTGGCGACTTGCCGGGCGTACATCTGTGCGTGGTCGGGGCTGGAGGATAGGTCTAGTCGCAGGGTGGCTCCCATCCGGCTGTTTGCAGCGTTACGCAGACCAGACTCTCTTGAGGCCTATAGCCCAGGCTGGGCCCGGTCAGGCCGATCACGTCAGCTGCTGTGTTGATGTGGAGCGTTCCCCTGGTGATCTCCTCCTGTTTTGCTTAGCCTCTGTGATTGGCCGTCTGCTTTTGTGGTGCCTTCTGGTAGAGGAGATCACCGCTGGGTATGAGCGCCCGGGTTGCGTGCAGGGACCGCCAGCAATCATTGAGTACCAGAAGGCGCCGCTCAGAAGAGTGCGCGGTCTGTTCCTTTCGGAGCCTCTGCACATAACGGACGATCATCTCTTGCCCTGGCATTTCACTCTTACTTAAGTCGCCCTCCGCCGACTTGACGGAAAGTCGCGGGCTACCACTGCCCCGATTCCGCCTGGAGCGTCAGCCGACAACAGCATGGGCATTAGGCCGTGGCCTGAAGAATCAGGAATTAGCTTACGCTCTTGCACAGGGGGGCCCGATTCCAGCCTCGGGCGCAGAGCAGCCAATGATCACGGGGCTTTTGAGCTTATTTTGCTTTAACGTGTGGACATTGACCCTGCTCGGGACCCTCTGACGCTGGTCCGGGCTGGTGCCTGGCTGCCGCTGTGGCCTGTGAAATTGTGTGGGTGGCGGGGTCAGGTGCCCTGGCTGTGGGGCCTCCGCCTGCTGGGATGTGGCGTCATTCGGGTCTCCTTTCTCGTGTTCTCGTGGGCGTGGTTGGTCTTGTACCTATTCATGCCGTGTTGATGTGGTGACGACATGACCTGATGTGAATTTCTTTGGATCTTTTCGGGCCGATTCGCTCCTTCGTGTGGGCTTTGGGGAAAGGTGGGCGGCCTTTTATCCGGCCAAAGGTGATGTGTACATTGTCCACACCGGTGTGCGTGAGGTGCCGTTGCTGGTGGTGGTTCCCTTCGTCCTTATTTCATCTCTGCTGATACGAGGTCATGCGCCCATGGAGTCGTTGTGACATGACTTTCCTGATCCCGCGGCGAGACGGCCGCCCTGGCTCGTCTACCTTGGTCGTACCAGATTCCTCTGGCGCGTCATCGGACAGCGGCATCAACGTCGACGGGCGGCCGGCGTGACTGGTCTGAACCGAAGGCGCCAGTCGCCGTCGTCGGGGATTCCCGGCGTCGGACGTCATCGGTGAAATGCCCACGCGGCGGGTCGGGGGAGGGTGACGGTGAGGCTGGCCTCTACAGGGCTGCCACGGAAAATGAGTTCCGCATTGATGCAGCTCGACTGGACAGGCTCGAGCGGGACTTCCCGGCGCAGAGGAAGCTGTGTGTGGCTGGTATTCGGCGAAGGATGAAGGCCCCACGATCCAGCCTGCACGGATTGGCATGCCGGACTCTGCCAGCTGTTGTGCGAGTTCGTGGATGATTGGACGGAGGAATTGCCGTCGTTGCGCTGTCCAGGGTGCGTCCGCGAAGACGGCGAATACTGATGATGTCGCGTCGGCGCCGCTTCCGCGGTGGCCGGCGACGCTCCGGGCGCGAATCTTGGCATGTTCCGGGCTGGAAGGCAGGTCCAGTCGCAGTGTGGCGCCCATGCAGAACGGGCGCACCGGATGGCAACGGCCTCCGCGGTGCAGACGATTGTGGACATTCCGTGCCAACGACTTCGGAAAATGGCGCTGACGCCGAGGTGGCCTGAGCCCTTTGGTCAATTGGTCGTAACGCCGGAGTAACGCTGCTGATGGACGATAGCGTTGTGCACCCCTAGACCGTGAAAGGGCCGAACGAAAATCGTCCAAATCGACTGGAGTCCCTGCCAGGATTCAGCAGATTTCGCGGAGAGAACCTATGGAACCCAATTGGCCCTCGAGCAAGGAGAAGCTGGTCAGAGACAATCACGACTTCGACATGCTCGCACCGGAGGAAGCTTCGGGCGACGTATTTTGCCTCTCAGGACCAGGCGCACCGGTCGCTCTTGATCGTCCTAGACCATGCCCCAACCCTGATGCCACCGGATCCCGGGGAAATCCTCCGCACCTATGGAAGGAGCGTCCCGCTTCAGCTCTCGAGATAGGATCCCCGTCTGCGCCTGGATTCCGGAAAAGCACATCGTACGACTGTCAGCGGACTGATCGGCGCCGGCATGCATGACGTGACAGTTCACAAGTTCGCGCAGTGGGATGATCTGGTGACAGCCGATCTCGGACTGGTCGCGGACCCGCTGATATACCGGATGGGGCAGTCCTTCCTCGGGAGCGAGCAGACCGCCGGCACCGAGAGCGAAAGTCGCTGGAAAGCGACCAATCAGGATCATACCTCGCTTATCACTTTTCTAGACATGATCGTACTGTACGACCGGCTCCCGGCATTCACCTATTCGGATTCTTTCCCGGATCCCGGCCCGCTTGAGAGCCTGCAAACCGCCCTGAACGAGTACGGTTCGAAAGTTCTCTACCACATCGATGTCGAACACGACGTGTACCGCCAAGTCAAAGCTTCCGCGCGTGGGCGGCTTGAACGACTCCTGACAAGTGGTCCGTTCATTTCATCTGTTGCCGCCTCATCAACTCTCGCTACATCGACCGCAATCCGATACGCGTGGGAGCCCACGGCGAGGTAGTGAACATGGCACGGCAAAAAAACGAAGCCCGATTCAGGGCATACCTTGCCCTAGGAATAGTGGGAGCGGGCCTGGTGGGGATCATTATCGTCTCCGTGACAGCAATAGTTGCCGCCGACGGCATTGATCGCAAGGACATGACACGGCTCGTTTACGCCGGCACGATCCCGGTACTGAGCACCTGGGTAGGGACCGTATTGGCGTTCTACTTCACCCGGGAAAACATGAGCGCCGCGGCAGAGAGCACGGCGCGGCTGCTCGGTGGCCTGACCAGCACACCCGTCATGGACGTGATGATTCCGGCAGCGCGGATGACCGCCCATGATCTTCCGGCAGGGGGTGATGTGAAAGACGTGCAGCTCGGGGAACTCTATAGCGTAATGGCGGCGGCAGGCGTCGCTCGCGTGCCGATTCTCAACGATTCAAAAGCCGTCCTGTACGTCGTTCACAAGACCACCATCGACTCATTCGCCCGCAACCTTAAACCGCCGAAGGATCCGATGACGCTCACAGAAACAATGCTGGAACTGCTCAACAGCCCGCAGCACAAGAAAATGCTGGAAGCGATTGGATTCGTCCCGCCCACCGCCGTCATCGCGGATGCTCGCCGGGAAATGAGTTCCATCGCGGGTTGTCACGACGTGTTCGTGACGACCAACGGCAAGGAATCGAATCCAGTGATCCGATGGCTAACCAACACCGACCTTGCAGCAGCGAACTAGGACTCATGCTCTCGCAAGGACGGCTTTCACTCACGCCTCTGCATCGAGGGACTGGTCGAGTTTTGTTGACTCTCGGGGATGATGTTTTTCACGCGGTTTGAAGGCCGGTTTGTATTGTCTCAACTCTATCGGCGTGAGCCTGGCGGATCGAGTCGTTTAATGGCGCTGTCGGGCTGATTAAGCTCTTCAAGGTTCGCCGGCTCACGGTGCCAGGATGACAAAGCCGGAAGGCGGAACCTCTATATGGATGGCCAGGCCGTTCCGGGCTTCGGCCGCCGTTGGAATGCCCACCTTGGCCGCATCGGTGGAATAGACATACCGGTACTTGTCCCCGGCAGCGTGCAGTCCGGCATCGATTGTCACCCAGGCCGACCGGCTCCGGTCAGTGTCGGTGTTGATCGCGCAGACGACTTCCCGGTTGGACATGATCCGGCCCCAGGCCACGATCGAGGTCATCCTGCCGGCGCCGATGCGCCGGGGGTACCAGAAGGAGCTTCCGTCCTCGGAGATCGGGCGCAGGAACTGGCGGCCGCGGCGCAGCGCGATGTCCTGGCGTCGGATGGCAAGTATCTGGCTGAGGGCTTTGTAGGTGGGGGTTTCCGGGTTGAAGCAATGCCGGCCCTTGCTGCGGAAAGGGCCGAAGCTTCCGCCGAACATCGTTTCGCGTATATAGCGGTCGTTGTCCCCGGAACCGTCGAAGCACTGTTCGCTGCCGTAGTAGACGCAGGGGATGCCTAGCGTTGTAGCGTTCAGCGCCAGGGCGGCGAGTTCGAGGGCGAGGCCCTCGGGGTCGGCGGCGAAGCGCCGCTTCCCGTTCCATCGCTGTGCATGGTCGTGGTCGCCGTAGGAGGTGACCACGTGCGCGCGGAACCATGCGTGGCTTTCTTTCTCGACCTGAATCGAGTTGCTGAAAAGGGAGAAGTATTGGTCAGGGTCGATCCAGCCCTTCACGGAAAACTCGAGCCTGTCCTGCAGATGGTCCAGGCCGAGAGCGGCATCCAGCCCTGTGGTGTCGACCAGATTGATCGCCTGTGCCCTGTCGAAGGGAATCTCTCCGACGAGGAAGAATGAGTCCTTTCCGATGCTTTGGGCGAACTCGTGGATCACCGAGCTGAAGTAGCGTGTGGCGCCGGGGTCCATGTGTTTGACGGTGTCGATCCGGAAGCCGTCCAGATCTGCGTAGACGAGCCAGTACTGGTATGCCTCGGCGAGGGCTTCGAGTGCTGCCGAATGCTGGTATTGGTCGATGGGGCCGGAACCGTGGTGGATGTCTTTGTACCCGTAGAAGTCTCCGTTGGTGTACTGGTCCGCATCATGGTCCCAGTCGCCTATAGGTCCCTTGCAGGTGAAAATACCGTCCGCCTGCAGTTCGCTCGGCCAGACGGCGGCGTCGAGATCGTTGACCTTGTTGGGGAAAGGCAGGTTCGGGTTACCGTCCTTGTCCCTCCATCCTGCAACCTTGATCGGGCTGCCCGTCCAGCGCGGGTTCGCAGCGTCGTAGTCGAACACGTCTCCGGCATGGTTCAGCACCACGTCTAGGATGACGTAGATTCCCGCATTGTGCGCATCCGCCACCAGGGCTTTCAGGTCGGCGTCAGTGCCGAAGTGCGGATCGACCTCTAGAAAGTTCTGTGCCCCATAGCCGTGGTAGTCATTCACGCCGGGCCGCTGGCGGAGGACAGGGCTCACCCACAGTGCGGTCACGCCGAGGCGCTGCAGGTAGCCGATCTTTGACCGCGCGCCCTGAAGCGTGCCGCCCTGCCAGACCGCACCCGCTGCACGCCAGCCGGCGGCGTCGGCCTCGGTTCCAATGGCATTGCCGTTATCGCCCGCGGAGTACATCGGACTTCCTCCCGGCAGTTCCTCGTTGCCGTCCGAGAAGCGGTCTATGAGGAAAAAATAGAAGACTTGGTCGGACCAGTCGCGCGGCGACGGATGATAGCCATTGTGTTTGAGAAGTGCGGCCCAGGGAAGGTCGCTGAGATTCCGCGGCATTGTCTGCCTGCTTTCGACTGATGTGCGTGTGGTTGCCCCCATCGGGAGCCGGTGTTCTGAGAGTGTTCCAGGATGGGTCGCTCGGCGGCCGCCAGTTGGATCCCTGCGGTATGGCATTCATCTATCTAGGCGTTATCACGCAATCAAGCGGACTAGGCTCCAAAATCCGCCGTACGAAGCGTTAGGACTAACGGCCAACCTCCACCAGCGGGGGAGATCGGTTATCGCGCATTCCCTTGGAACCAATCCGGCCGGACGCCTGATCCATGGAGCAAACTACTATCCCTGCCGTTACAGCAGTGTTATTGCTCTCGGGTAATTCTTAAAGCTGGTGTAAGCACCATGTAGGGGCCAGAACGGCGGTCCGGACAACGGTCGACCCGCACGCAGTAACGACCGAATGCCACTCTGAGAGCATGGCGACGGAGTCGGAGTGGATTGCTCGCGGAGGTCCTCTGGGGGCTGAGGGTTGCCGCGACACCGGTTGACCTCCTGCGAGTACTGCATGAAAAGGGTCCCGCCGGCTCAGCCACCGTTCACACGCAGTCGGACGCTTACCACCGCACGCGCCCGGTGCTTCAATGCCCACCGGCAAATCCACCCCCGGCTCTGCCGCCGCCGGAGCCGCTTGAGGGACCGGTGTCACATACAACAACACTCCGGAAACGTGGGTGGAAAGGGTTTCAGACACCCGACTTGGGTAAGGTGCCCTCGCACAGGCCATGGAGGGCGCAGCACATTCAGATTTCACTGACCTCAGGTGCTGAGCGGCCCACAAACCGAGATAGTGCTGGTACGAGATGCACTCCTACAGCCCCCGTCCAATCGCCTTTGTCTGGGCGGTGATTTTATCCTTACGTCTCTCCGCGTGTGTGACGATGAACGACGACCGCGGCGGCTCGGCCTCCAGCACGCCCGGCACTTCCGCAGACGCGGGCGCGGACAAATCGGCCGGGACGGGCGCCCCTGATGGGACGGTCCCTGGCGGAGCCGGCGGCGCCTCGAATGGACCAGGTGATGCCCAGGCGACGGCCCCAATCAGCCGCAATCCCCGACTGCAGGGGAACAGCCCTTTCCGCCGCCCCCGGCGAAGCCTCCCGTACTGCCGCCCGGTCCGCCGGCCCCCGGCCAGCCCCCCGCGCCGGAGGCCGCCGTACTCAACTGGCTGCCGATTGGCCCGGTGGCCCGGGTGATCCGGTCTGGTACGTGCGGTTAAGGGACAGGGACTGCGGAAATCTCCAGGGATTCGACGAACCCCTGGATACGATGGAGAAAGTGGCGAAGTCGCTGTGCTTGGGGTTGGAGGGTGACCAGGCCGCTTGGGACAAGGGCGCGTCGGCTCTGGAGAGGATGGCAAGTCCAAACCTGGGGAATTCTGATTGCTGGTCCGTAGTCGCCTACAAACTGTTGCGGGACGTTGCGGCCTTCCGAAGGCAAGGCCGGATGCGCCGTTCAAGCTCGTCGCCGTCTCAGGCACCGCCTGCCAGCCAGACCTTCAATTCCTTGAGGACGACGCGGGGGACTCGCCGCCCATTTCCGTCTGTGCCGGTGATGCGATCGTCCTGGTCGGGACTCTCGGCGGTCTCCCCGTGGGAACCCTCCGTACGGTCAACGTAGGCACCACCACGGCACAGGTGCGGCATTGCAGGAGCCCGCAGGACAACAACTACCCGTTCGATGAGTTCTACTTCCAGGCACCAGCTCCCGTGCCGGGTGCGCCCACCACGGTGGACGTTACTATCGCCGACGCCGATTGGTCCGTGAAGGGATCTGCGTCCTTCGAGTATGCGGCGGACCAGAGCACGTGCCCACCGTCGCCTGGCAGCACCCAATGACGGAGGACAACGGGAGCGAGCGATCCACATGGTCCCGGGCGCTTGGGGTTATTTCGGCGATCGGCCCGCCAATCACGGTGGCGACGGCGCTGTTGTTCTACTTCGGTTGGGCAAGAGCGGACGCGCAGGCGGCCCAGATGGGCCTGAACGTGAGCCTGTTTGGCTACTCTGTGCAGGACTACATCCTGATCAGCATCAACGCGCTCTTTTTGCCGCTCGTCTGCCTTCTGGTCGCCAGCGTAGTCTGGGTGGCCCTGGACCGTTTGCTGCGCCGCCGGATCGAGGAGGACCGCGGCCGGGCGATCATCGTACGAACCGCCGGCATTGCCGCTCTGTTCAGTGGTCTCCTGGTCTGCATCAGTCTTCTGCTGGCTATCCTCGAGCCTGCGCAGACGGCGCTCTTCACGCCGTACCTGATGGCCCTGGGCGTGCTCGTGGCCACGTGGTGCGTTCGCCTCCGCCGTCTGGGCCGGGACGGCAAACTGCCAGCGCTCACCACTGAGCAGCGGGCAGTGGAAACCACCCTGGTCCTGAGCATCGTGACGCTGCTGCTCTTCTGGGGCACGGCGGACTATGCCCAGGCACTGGGCCTGTCGGCTGGCAATGAACTTCGAGCAAGGAGTCCAGTACATGCCCCGGGCGGAGGTTTATTCACACAAGCCGCTGGGTATCGGGTCGGACGCCGTCAAGGAGGTGAAAGTGGGTAGCGGGGACACAGCGCTCTACCGGTATGACGGTCTGCGCCTGCTGGTGCTCAGTGGCGGACGTTTCTTCTTCCTGCATGACGGCTGGACAGCGAGGGACGGAACGGTGATAGTGCTCCCGGACGACAATTCGGTCCGAATCGAGTTCAAGAGATAGCTCTGGTCCGGGCATAGGCGCTGCCGTAGGGCCGCACTGGCGGTCACTAGGGTCTAATGGCGGTCACTGTTGTGCACGATATGCCAGGGTGCCCCGCTCAAGCTATTTCCCTTCACAAAACCGCCAGATGATGCAGGCCATTGACATCACACTCCGAACTGCGGAAAGTCGTTGATACATAGGTTTCCAGCTCTTCAGACCCACGCTGGACTTGGGGGTACCCATGGGCAATGACGGCTATGGTTTTCAGTTGAGCCTGCTTCAATCGTGGCAACTTCGCCGGGACACCGACGTCGTGCCCGTTGCAGGGCGTCAACAACGGCTGATTGCTGCGCTGGCGATCAACGGTCCACGTCCCAGAAGTTACCTTGTCGGTCTGTTATGGCCTGAGTGTCGCGAGTCCAGGGCCCTGGAAAGCCTGCGGGTGAGCATGCACCTGGTCTCGCGGCAGGTCCCAGGCCTGTTGGTCAACCGGGGAGCCGTGCTGTCCCTCAGCGAATTGGTGGATGTCGACTTGCACAGGGTCCGGGCTCAGATCCGGGAGCTGAGCCGAGCTGGGCTCAATGGAAATGTGGCCTCCTGTCTGCGCCAGTTACGGGACGCCGAATTGCTCCCGGGCTGGTATGAGGACTGGGTGCTCTTTGAACAGAGCAGGTTACGGCAGGACCGGCTCCACGCGTTCCACATCATTGCTCGCGAGTCGCTGGCGCGCTGTGACTATGAGTCTGCCTTGGAAGCCTCGGAGGCAGCACTGGAACTCGAACCGCTTTGTGAAAGTGCGGTTGGACTTCTCATTCAGGCTGAACTGCAGCAGGGCAACATTACTGCCGCGCTTCGGGCCTTCGAAAAGTATCAAGCGACACTGAAGCAGGAGATGGGCCTTGTCCCTTCGGAGGCCATTCGGCGCCTCGTTGCGGACATTTCGTCGCAGCCAAGCCGCAATCGAATGAGAGATATCTAGACGTCGCTGGGAGGGATAGGCTGGGCGGAGAGCCACTGGCGCACAACGCTTAGGACTTTGTCCGGATCAGCCGTGGCGACAGTGCTCGGCTCATCGCCCGGTGCCTGGCTGTAGGTTATCCTGGCGCGAAAGCCCGGAGTCTGGTCTGGCTCGTGCCAAGTGCAGATGACTAGCGCGCCCATAGACGGCATGGCAGGGTCTGGCTCGTCTTCGTCCGAGATTCCCGACGGACGATCATCGTTGGTCATGGCATTTCACCTTGCTCTCTATCAGCGGCCCCACATGGTGGAAGATCGCGGACTTCCCACTTCCGAGTCCGCCTCGGTTGTCCGCCGCAAGCAGCTGCCGGCGTTTCGGCCATGGAAGGCACCCGAGAACCGGCAGTCCCCGGTTGCTTTGATCCTGCTGCACAGGATTCAGGATTCAATCCTACGTTTGCTCAAGGTTTGCTCAAGTTTGCACTGTGAGAAACACGACGCCACGAATATTCGTTGTAAAGGGCAGCCGTCAAAACACCCGACAATGAGTGTCGGGCTGGCATGACGCGCCCCCTTGTAGCAAGAGGGGGTGTACAAAGTACACACTTTGGGCTTCGGACTGGGTGGTACTGGGGCCGGTTCGGGCCGGATTCCGCATGTTTCCGCGGAAGTCCAGTGTTTGCGGGGGAGGGAATGCAGTTCGAGTCCCACCTCGGGCACGTGTTTTCCCTGTTCAGGGGCTTGTGGGCCGCTGAGTGTGTACAAATCTCCTTTTATGGGCCCCTGCGGGGGCCTATTTTTGTTGGTGGCCGTTGCGGTCTGGCGGCTCCTTCCCTTGGCGTGGACAGCGGTGTTGCCGTGTACTCCTTCATGGCCGGGAGCGCCTGGAACGGCCTGACTTGCTGCGACTTCGGGATCAAAAACTCTATGGTCATCCCTGTCGGCAGCCAGAACTCCTGGGAAATTTTCGTTGTGTCCTCGGCAATGTTCTCGAGCAGCGGGCAGGAGCCGGGCCAACCTATCGCGTTTGGTGACGCCGGCTCGAACAGCCGCCACGGCTTTCGCTTGGTCCTGGCCGTTTCTTTTTCCTGTCGGTCAGCCATTGTCGAAATAGATCGGGCCCCCTGGGGACACCCAGCCAAAGCGTGGCGCTGTCAGGTCCTGTTCGTTGGTGGAGATCCGGGCGTAGCCCGATGATCTGCGCGGGCAGGGGTGCAACTGTCGCGATTGTCCAACCTGAGCGGGACAGTTTTGCGGGCGGGGCATGCGCGAATCCAAGTTTCCAGTATCTGTATCTGATTTCTCGCAGCGCCAGTGCGGGCGGACGGTGTCGCGGTGGGGGATCGTCTAACGGGCGGTTTGCAAACCGGAACCGGCCCACCAATGTCATTTTCCGAAGTCGTCTGCACGGAACGTCACGAGTCCTCTGCACTACAGGAACAGCTCATCTGGGGCGGGGCGGGTCGAGCAAGGATCCAGCGGGCCCGCAGCCAAGTGTTTCGGGTGCATGCCACAATGAGGCCCATGACTCGAATCCTCATGATCGGCATCCACGCGCGAGCCCTCGACTATAGCAAGCTGCCTCCTGGCCTCGACGAGGCCACGATGACCGAACGGATCGAAGCGGGGTTCGGGGCCACTACGGCCGCCGGCTTCGACGCCGTCAACTGCCTGATCGGCACCTCCCCGGACGAGGCCGAAGCAGAGATTCGCTCGGCGTTCGGTCGTGATCGTTTCGGCCTCGTGATGATCGGGGGCGGCATCAGGATGATCCCGGAGTACACCGAGCTCTTCGAACGGATCATCAACGTGTGCAATGCGGAATCGCCCGGAATCACCTTCTGCTTCAACACATCGCCCGAGACGACTCTGGACGCGTTGGAGCGTCACGCCCAGCCGTGAACGTCTGCGACGCGATCCGGTGCGTCGACTAGCCTCGGCGTTTCGTGTCGGCGGTCATGAGATGCGCCTCTGCTCACGTGCGGCTGCGATGTATTGGGAATAGGTGCTCGCCTTACGGGCACTGTTGCGACACGGACCGACCAAAAAACGCCGCCACAGAGCGACCAACTCCACAGCTCATGCCACACGATAGCGCGCATAAGGAGCCAAAGGGGTGGTCCCACCGTTCTCAATAACGATCAATTACTGAGACAGCGTGGTCTTTCAGCCATGGGCTTCGAAGGTTGTCATTTTCAGCAGTCGAGGCACGGAATGTCAGAAGTCCTCTGCACTATGAACCGGTCATCGTGACGTTAGCCGAATGTCTGGTGGCCGGGTTCCATGATCCGGTTCGGCTGTTGTCGGGCCGCGCGTTGCAGCACCAGCACGGTCCCGGGATGAAGCTGTTCCGTCAGTTGGCTGCGCTGCGGTGGCTTCGGTAGATTCTTAGCCCGTCACTCTGGAGAAGGATGGCGCGTTCGTTGCCGCCCGCGAGATGGAGCCAAAGCACGCTGCCGTCAGCTGCCAGCATGTCGATGCGCCCGGTAGCGATGACTTCCCCGTGCTGGCGGATTTGCACGTAGTCGGCCCGTGAGAGCTTGGACCAGTTGGCAATGGGGGCGGGTTTCCGGATTTCTGTATGAGATCCGGACGATCGGGGCGTCATGGGTTGTCCTTGGTTGGGGCGACTGCGGTGTCGGAATCGTTTGAGCGTCGGGGGAGGTGGCAGGGCGGCATTTCCGCCACCCTGCCTCCTCCATATGGGCTCTCTTCCCACGCCCGACTATCGGGCTGCCTGTTGCGATGGAGTGCGGGAAGAGCGCCCATCTGTGCCGGGCATTGGGCCGGCAGTCGGTGGTGATGGTCCGCTCGGGAGGCCCGTTTTGGTCGCGAACATCAGGGCAAATCTCCCGGGGAGCTTTCGCCGTCACGAGCCGGCTCTCCCTCAGTCCCGGTCACTGCGACGAGCGTCGGAGCGAGTGAAGCCGGCGGTGGCCCGCCCGGGTTTTGAGGAGAAGTGCAGTGGAGCCGTGCCCTACGCCAGGACGCCCGCCCGCCGCCCAAAGACGCACCCGGCAGCAAGTCCGGTGCCCCCCGGGTAGTTGACGCTGAATAGTCCGCCGAGCATTTCACCTGCCACGAACAGGCCTTCGATGTGCTTGCCCTCTGCGTCCAGGACGCGGCCGTGGGTGTCGGACTTGATGCCACCGAAGGTGAACGTGATTCCGCAGGTGACGCCGTAGGCGTAGAAGGGTCCGGTTTCGATCGGGGCGGCCCAGTTGCTCTTGACCGGTTCGGTTGCGGCCTTCCGGCCATCCTTAACGTTGGGGTCGAACGGGGTGGAGCGCTCGATCGAGCTGTTGAAGTCCGTCACTGTTTTGGACAAGCTTTCCGGGTCTATGCCGATTTTGACGGCCAGGTCCTCGAGGGTGTCGGCGACCTCGACAGAGATGCCGGGCATCTCGTATTCTTCGCTGCGCAGCATGGGCCGAAGGCCGGCGTCGAAGATCTGGTACGCAACCGAGCCGGGCTGCTTGAGGATTTCCTTGCCGTACTTGGCGTACGTGTAGTTCCGGAAGTCGGCACCCTCGTCCAGGAAACGCTTGCCGTCGGTGTTGACGATGATTCCAAACGGGTAGCTTTGCCGGGTGAGGCGGTTGGTGAGTTCGCGGTTGCTTTCGTTAGTGGCGGTAAAGGCATCCCACTGGACGCTGTGGCAGCTGCCCCAGTCTCCGCCCTTGGTGGCGCCGATCTCCAACGCTGCGGCGATCATGTCGCCGGTGTTGTAGGGAGTGCCGCGTACCTTGGCGTTTTCCCAGCCTTCGCCCAAGTACTCCCGCCGCCGCTTCGGGTCCGCCTCGAAGCCTCCGGCGGCGAGGATCACGGATTCTGCCCTCAGGCGCAGCTCCCCTCCAGCGGTGTTGACGACGACGCCGGCTACACGGCCGTTCTCAACGATGAGGCTTTGGGCCGCGTGGCCGTACCTGACTTCGATCCCCAGCTCTGCAGCGACCCGGGTGTGGTCTTCGATCAGGCCTTCGCCGCCGCCCACGTTTCCCACGTGCAGGCCGCCCCAGAAGAGGTAGGACCCGTCGGCACGCTCGAAGGCCTGACGCTCGTACATCAGGCGGTACTTCAGGCCCAGGCTGTTGAGCCACCGAAGGGTGGACTGGCTCTCGGCAATGAGGACTTCCGTCAGTGCCGGGTCGTTGCGGCCTTCGGTGACCTTTTCCAGGTCAGACGCGTATTCCTCAGCGCTGTAGGGCGGAACGACGGTCCGGCTGTGCCGTTCGTCCGGTTCCACGAGCCCTTGGAGGTCATCCAGGCCGTTGTGGACGATGCGTGTGGCGCCGGCGGTGTAGAAGCTGTTGCCGCCGGCCATGTCTTTGGTGCCCTTTTCGAGCAGGATGACTTTTCGTCCGCGGACGGCAGCGGCGTGGGCCGCCGTGAATCCGGCATTTCCGCCGCCGACGACGATCACGTCGGCCTTGGTGAGGTTTCCCGCTGCAGGTTCGTTCTGATCAGCCATTGTTTTCTGTCTCCTTCATGTTGAATTCTTAAGTATTCGACTGTATACACAGTTAGATAGGGGTGATTTGGGGGTAGGAGCGCGTCCGGGGGTGTTAGCGGTGGGCCGGTACGGGGGCTGGCTCTGCCGCTGTCACGGGGAGCGGTTCCTGGGCGGCCAGGCGGTTTTGGCGGCGCTCCAGGGCCACGGCGAGGGCGCCGAGGGCGATGTTGACGACCAGGAATCCCAGCGCGGCAACAAACTGGGCCTGCAGCAGGGACCGGGTGTAGTACTGGCCGATGACGGTGGCGGACCTCAGGAGTTCCATGTAGCCGCCGAGCACAAAGGCCAGCGCTGTTCCCTTGAAGAGGATGATGAGCTGGCTCACGAGGGCAGGACTCATGGACCGCAGGGCCTGCGGGAGCAGGACCAGGCGCAGCGTCCCGACGTGGGAGAAACCCAGTGCGAGGGAGGCCTCGGCCTGACCGGGCGGCAGCGCGAGGATCCCGGAGCGCAGCAGGTCACCGATGACGGCCCCGCTGTACAGGGTCAGCGCGATGACCAGGAACCAGAAGTCCCCGAGTTTGAGGCCGTAGTTGGGCAGCACCAGGGACGTGAAGTAGAGCAGCAGGAGCAGGGGGATGCTGCTGAATACGTCCGTGTAGACCCGGCAGGTCCGGCGCAGAGGTGCGTGTGTGGAGACGAGTCCGAAGGCCAGGAGGCATCCGGTGATCATGGACAGCACCATGCCGACGGCTGCGGCCGCAATGTTGTTCCACAGCCCCTGGCCGAGAAGCGCCCAGAGTCCGGGCTCGGCGAACGGGGCCCACGCCGCGGCGCTCAGCTCGCCTTTGTCGTAGAGGACGCGGAAGACCAGATAGGCGCCGGCGATCACGATGAGGGCGGTGAGGATTTCCAGGAGCAGGTGGCGGCGTTTGGCGCGCGGACCGGCCGGGTCAAAAAGCGATACGGTACTCATCGGCTGAACGCCACCTTCTGATCGACTGCGGATACGAGCCGGCCGATGACCAGCCCGATGGCGAGGTAGCAGAGGGCGGCCCCGCCGAAGATAATGAACGGTTGTGCCTCATCCACCGCGATCTTGTCCGAAAGGAACGTCAGTTCGGATACCCCCACCAGGGCAGCGACCGAGGTGTTCTTGACCATGGTGATGAAGACGTTGCCGAGCGGTCTGGTCACCGTGGCGAAGGCCTGCGGGAGGACGATGTGATTCAGTGAGGCCATCGGCCCGAAGCCCAGGGCGCGTCCGGCTTCCAGCTCGCCGCGGTCCACGGTGTTCAGGCCCGCGCGCAGGGTTTCGGCTACGAACGGCGCGGTGTAGAGCACCAGGACGATGGCGGCCGAGGCGTAGAGCGAGTACTGGATGCCCAGGACCGGCAGTCCGAAGACAAACAGCACCATCTGCACGGGAAGCGGCACGTTCCGGAAAATCAGCACGTAGGCCGAGGAAACAGCCCGGGCCGTCCTGATGGGGCTCGTCCGCAGTGCGGCGAGCAGTGTCCCCAGGAGCACCGAACCGGCGGCACCCAGGAGAACGAGTCCCAGAGTCACCATCACGCCCTGGCCAAAATCGCCGAGGTGATTGAGAAGGACTGACATCAGCGGATCCCTACAGCGTTACTTTGGGCGGGGTAACGTCGCCGGGCTTGACCTGGCCGATCGTGGCGTCGTAGGCCTTCTTCCAGTCCCCGTCCGCGATGGCCTTGGTCAGGAGCTGATCGAGGTAGTCATGAAATGCTGCATCGTCCTTGGCCACGCCGATGGCAAATTCCTCGGCATCGGCCAAATGGCCGTCCGCGATGCGGTAGGCATCCGGATTCTGGGACTGGACACCGAGCAGGATTGCCTCGGTCGTGGTCACCGCGTCGACCCTCTTATCCTTCAGTGCCTGCGCGCATTCACTGTAGGTGCTGAACAGGACCACGTTGGCCGCGGGCACGGCCGCACCGATGAGCTGGGCCGCGCGGGCGCCGGTGGTGGAACACACGGTCTTTCCCTGGAGGTCCTCGGGTTTGTTCACTGAGCTGTCGTCCTTGCGTACCAGCAGGGCCACGTTGCTCTCAAGGTAGGGTCCGGCGAAACTGACGACTTTCTTCCGTTCGTCCGTCACTGCGTAGGAGGCGATCACGGCGTCGACCTTGTTCTGCTGCAGGAACGCCTCACGGTTTTTGGTGACCGCCTCAACGAACTCGACATTCTCTGCACTGCCGGTGAGGTCCTTGGCCAGGATTCTGGCCATCTCAATGTCCAGGCCTTCCATCTTGCCGGTGACCGGATTCTTCACGCCAAAGAGCGGCTGGTCGAATTTGACCCCGACGATCACTTTGCCGCGTTTCTGGATCTTGTCCATCGTGCTGTTGGCCGGGAAGCTCCGGGCCGGTTGGGTCTCGGCGGCCGGGGTGCTGCCGCCGCAGGCTGTGGTGCCCAGGACCAATGCGCCGGCGATGGCCAGGGCCGGCAGGAAGTGCTCGCGTTTCATGGTGACTCCTTAGGGTGGGTGCGTCGTTGCACAGGTGCTGTTAATGGACCGAGGAGAGGAAGGCTTTGGCCCGGTCCGAGGAAGGGGAGGTGAAAAACGTTTCAGGGTCGGCAATTTCCACGATGGCTCCGGAGGCCATGAACACGATCCGGTCCGCGAAGGCCCGCGCGAACGACATCTCGTGGGTCACGACGATCATCGTCGTGCCGCTCTGCGCGAGGCTCCGCATGGTCGCCAGAACCTCGCGGGTGGATTCCGGATCGAGCGCCGACGTCGGTTCATCAAAGAGCAGGACCTTGGGATCCATGGCCAGTGCGCGGGCGATGGCCGCGCGCTGCTTCTGGCCTCCGGAGAGCTGGGCAGGCCTGCTGTGTGCCTTGTCGGCGATGCCGACCATGGCGAGCAGTTCGTGGGCCCGCGTCTCTGCCGCCTGTTTGGCCAGGCCGAGAATTTTCCGTGGGGCGAGGGTGATGTTCTCCAGGATGGTCTTGTGGGAGAAGAGGTTGAAGGACTGAAAGACCATCCCCACCTCGGTACGGAACTTGTACAGATCCCTGCCCTCCACCGGCTGTTCGTGGCCGTCGATGAGAATGTGGCCCTCGTCGATCGCTTCGAGCCGGTTGATGCACCGGCACAGCGTCGATTTGCCCGACCCTGACGGGCCCAGGATGACGACCACCTCGCCACGGCGCACCGACAAATCGATGCCGGTCAGGGCCTGCATGCTGCCAAAGCGCTTGCCGACTCCGCGGAACTCAACGACGGTGTCCGTCTCCGTGATGGCTGTCATGATCTATCTCCTTTGATGGAATACGACTGTATACAGTGAAGTACAGTGTGGCATGGTGACCGCAATCACGGCAAGTCATTACGAGTCTTGGATGGGTGTGAAGGTCTCGTCCACCGCCGCTGCAGTTACCAACGGCAGCGGTGGGCGCAAGGGTGGCAGCATCGGGCTGATGCCCGGGAGAAGGCAGAAAAGCTGGCGCATCGAGGCCCGGAGAGCTAGCCGGAGAGCCTGGCGGTGATCTTAGTGGGAGGCCGATTTCCGCAGCAGGTCGAGCCTGATCCGACGGGCTGTCTCCATGTGTTCGCGTGCGGTGTTCCGCGCAGCAGTTTCGTCGCCGGCGGTGATGGCCGCGACCAGCTTCGAATGCTCGGCTAGGGCCTCGTCCCAACGCTCTCCCACAGACAGAGTCGAGTGCGGCGTGCGGATCAGGTGGGTGGACAGCCGCTGCAGGAGATCCTGGAGGACGGGATTGTGCGCAGCCGCCCAGACGGCTGCGTGGAATTCCAGGTTCGTCGACGCCCGGGTGTTGTCATCCGGCTCCGAAAGTGCGCGGTCACGTTCCACCAGGCCTTCGAGCTGCATAATGTCAGTGATGTCGTGGGACAGGGCCGCCTGCCCGGCCGCCTCCTGTTCCAAAAGAATCCGCACGTCATAGACCTGGATTACTTCCTGGGGTGTTGCCTGATGGACCTGCAGTCCACGGGCGCCGCGATCCAGAAGACGGTCGTGCTGGAGGCGGCGAAGAGCCTCGCGCACCGGCGTGCGGGAGACACCGAAGCGTTCCCCCAAGGTAACTTCCCGCAAGGGAGTGGCCGGAGCAATTGCACCGGCCAGGATTTCAGAGCGCAGCTGGGCGTAGATCGAATCCCCGTCGTGCCGCATCGTTTCAGAACCAGGTGACACAACTTTCCTTCCACAGTGGCGATTCGGAAGGGAGGCTTACGCCGCCACTCGGTCCCGCCAGTTCGCAGACCCGAGCCATCGCCCGGACCCCCATAGTATTCCAGTGGATACGCGCGAGTCCAAGATGTGTTGTCCTTTCCATCCGGATGGTGCATGAATCGGTATCGTTCGGCCGCTGCCGGCCTAGTTCTTCGCCAGCAACTTTTGCCATCCGGGCGGACTCGCCCGTCGGTGATACGTGCCGGTACAGGGTCTGGCGGGTGATGCCGAGTTCGGTGCAGAGATCGCCGACTTTGGTTCCGGGCTTGCCCAGGGAGGCCGTGGCGAGCCTGAGTTTGGCCGAGGTCATTTACTCGGGAGACTGAGTCGCATAGCCCGACATGTAGATCGCTGCGCCCTGCAGGGCCGGTCAGATTAGACAGGTGTCCGGTCGTGAAGCGGCCTGAAGGAACTGGAGCCGGCGAACCAGTCCGATTCGGGAGCCTCGCCGGAGTTATCCCGCCGGGCACCCTCGATCCTTCCTCCTGGATTGTGGAACTCGCCGCCGAACAACACGAGGGGTTCCCGCTTGGTGACGTCCAGTGTGATGACCTCGCCGACGACGATGATGTGGTCGCCGCCGTCGTAGATATTCCACGGCCGGCACTTAAGCGTCGCGGCGTTCCCCGTCAGCACCGGGACGTTGCCGTCCAGCGTCCATTCCGGTTCCGCGTCAAGGACTTTGCCAGCGAAGTGCAGGGCCACATCCTTTTGTTCTACCGACAGGATGTTGATAGCGAACGGCGCAGCTTCCAGATACCGGGCGCCGCGCGAGGACCGGGTCAGTGTGACCTGGGCAAGCGGCGGGTCGAGGGATACCGCGGTGAAGGCGCTGACGGTGGCGCCGTGCGGAACGCCGTCGTCCGTCCGGGTGGTGACCACCGTGACACCGGTGGCGAACGTGCCAAAGGCGTGGCGCAATTCTCGTTCTTCAATGCATCCCATGACTTCCTGAGTCATCGACTTCTCCTTTCTGCTGTTGTTCAGGCCCCGCTGAATTACCCAAGGTCCCCGCCGCCCACCGGCAGCACCGCGCCAGTGATGTAGCTGGCGTCGTCAGAGGCCATGAACAAGATCGGAGCTGCCTGCTCTTCCAGCGTGCCGTACCGCTTGAAGAGGGTGCTTTCGGTGGTCTGTTCCACGATCTGCTGGTACCACGTCTCTTCCTGGGCGGACTGCGCGTTCGGGTTGCGCGGGACCTTCCGCGGCGGAGCTTCGGTGCCGCCGGGCGCGGTGGCCACTACCCGGATGCCCTTCGGAGCGGCTTCGAACGCCAGCGACGCGGTCAGAGCGTTGACCCCACCCTTGGACGACGCGTATGGAACGCGATTGATGCTTCGGGTGGCTATCGAGGAGACGTTCACGATGACCCCGGCCGTCCGTTCGACCATGTGCGGCAGCACTGCGCGGCAGCACCACAGCGTGGGGAAGAGGGAGCGCCGCACTTCGGCCTCGATCTCGTCCTCCTCGTAGTGCTCGTAGGGCTTGGTCCAGATCGTACCGCCGACATTGTTGATCAGGATGTCGATGCGTCCGAACTCTGCCACGGCGTAGGCCATCAGCTTCACGGCGCCCGCATAAGTTTCCAGATCGCAAAGGAAGTATCGTGCGGGTGCATCACTGGCCGTCAGCTCAGCACACACTTCAATGACCAGCTCGGACCGGTCCGCCAGCACTAGGGTGCCTCCCTCGGCCGCAATCTTACGGGCGACGACGGCACCAATCCCTTGGGCAGCGCCGGTCACCACAACAACCTTGTCGGTAAAACGCATTGCTGTGCGTCCTCTCTTATTGGGATTTTTCAGCCGTTGAGGCCAGTTCGATATCTGCGTAGCTGCCCCCGCGTCAGCTGATGGCTTCACGTTCCCGTGGCGCCGGCTCCGTCGAAGCAATCTCGGCTTTAACTGTCGAGCTTCGCACCATCAGGGTGGCCAGTCCGGCCAGAACCAGGGGTACCGCGAGTGCCATGAAGTAGCCGGAGACGCCCAGTCCCGTGAGAATGAGCCCGCCGAGGGCGGAGCCCACGATGGAACCGAGGCGGCCAATTCCGATGCCCCAGCCGGTAGCCGTGGCACGAAGTTGAGTGGGGTAGGCGTTGGCGATCAGGTAGTTCAGGGCCAACTGCTGGCCGCCAATGCCAAAGCCGGCCAGCCCGATAAGCACGAAGACCAGCGCAAAGTTGGAGCCGGCCAGGCCCAGGCCCAGCGCGATGACGATCCCCGCCGCAAACATGACCAGCAGCAATTTTCTGGGGTTGACCTTGGGCAGGATGATGGACAGAGGGATGGCGAAGAGGATAAAGGCGCCGTTGACGGTTACGGTTCCCATCGCGGCCTGCGAGCCGGCCAGCCCCAACATCTTGAGCGCGGTTGGCATCCAGAGCAGCAGCAGGAACCACGCGATCCAATTGAGCAGGTAGGTGGCGAAGACCGCGATGGTGACCATCCGGTACTTAGCGGAGAAAAGTGCGGCGACGGAGCTGCGCTCATGCATTTTGTCGTTGGTTGCGAGCACGGCGTCCGGGCTGACTGGGCTCCCGGAAATTGAGGCCATGATCTGACGCGCCTGTGCGTCGGCTGCGGAGGTGCCCTTGGCCGCCAGGAAGATCGGCGATTCGGAGAGAATCTTGCTGCAGACCAAAACCATGGCAAGTGGCAGCACGCCGCCGGCCAGGAAGATGCCACGCCAGCCCATCACTGGCAGCCATGCCGCCGCCATAAGCCCACCGAGTAGCGCGCCACCGGGCAGGCCAAGCAACACCAATGTCATGAACGTGCCGCGGCGCGATTTGGGGCTGTACTCGGCGGTCAGTGCCAGCAGCGCCGGGGTGGCCCCGCCCATGCCGAGGCCAATGAGGAAGCGCAGAATGACTATCTGCTCCAGGGATTGAGCAAAAGCACCGGCAAGGGAGAACACACCAAAAAGGGCCAGTGCGAGCAGGATGGTCTTCTTCCGACCGATCCTGTCCCCGAAGGTGCCAAGGGACATTGCGCCCACGCACATGCCAACGGTGCTGGCGGTGATCACCCAGGTCATGTCAGTGGCCTGCAGGCCGAAGTCTTCGGCGATTGCCGGTCCGATGAATGCAATCGACTGGGTGTCGAATCCGTCCAGCAGTGCGATCACGAAACAGAGGACGACGATGGACCATCGTTTGATTCCCATGGGCGTGTTGTCGATAACGTCCTGGACGTTATAGGCGAGTTTAGTCACCGGTAACTCACTTTCGTGTGATGTTCTGACCCGACCGATCCGGGGGCCGGGCGGCAGCGGCCACTTCATTTTGGGCACGCGGCATTACGGCGGGTGGTGGGATGATATTGGGGTTCAGCGCCGGGGCCGGGCGGCTCCGGCCCCGGCGCTGAAAAAGGGGGGTTTAGCCCCGGGGATCGAGCACGAAGTTGTAGGTGACTTCGCGGCCCTTGCCGTCGGCGCGCTCGGTGGGGGCCAGGACGAGTTCGGGCTTCACGGCCGAGGCGATGTCGTCGGCGACGTGCTCGTCGCCTTCGAAGTAGAGCTGGGTGGTGATGAGCTCGTGCTTCGGGGCCGAAACCTTCAGGTGCAGGTGGGCCGGCCGCCAGGCGTGCCAGCCGGCCGCGGCGATGAGGGCACCGCAGGCACCGTCGGTGGGGATCTGGTACGGCGCGGGCTGCATGGTGTTGATCTGGAAGTTGCCCTGAGCGTCGGCGATGATGGAGCCGCGGAGGTTCCATTCGGGCAGTCCGGGGGCGAACTGGGAGTAGAAACCGAGGTCATCGGCGTGCCAGAGTTCGATCAGTGCTCCGGCGAGCGGCTGGCCGGCGACGTTCGTGACCTGGCCCTGGAACAGCAGCGGTGTGCCGGGTTCGTCGTCGCGCATCGGCAGGGTGGCCGGGGTGTTGAGCGTGGGGGCGCTCGGGATGTAGTACGGTCCCTCGATGCTGCCCTTGGAACCGTGGCGGCTGGAGTTGGCGACCTCCTCGACGGAGTGCTCCACCCATACGTCCAGGAACAGCGGCCACTCCCCGTCCTCGCCGACCTGGATGAGCCAGGCCTTGAAAGCGTTGTATTCGTCGTAGGTGACCTTCTCGTCCAGGACGGTGTCGTTGATCGCCTTGATGACGCGGCCGGCAAGCGTGCTGACCCGCTCCTGGCCGGTGCCGGCGGCGAGGTGCTTGTTCTCCCGGAAGCGGGCGGTTGCCCCTGCGCCCGAGGAAGCTGCTGTGGCTTCGGTTTCCATTGTCATGGTGACTCCCTTGTCAAAAAAGAACGATGGTAAAAACGGTCGGCGGTTCCGGAGTGGCAAATTTCGCTCAGTGCCGTGCCGCACATCACAACCGGTGTTGATTCAACGGTAGGCCCGTAATTGATCGAGGGGAAATACCTATTTCCGGCCCATTGAAAGCTTTTGGATATGAATGTTCGAGCGAGGGGCCGGGCTATTCCACAGCGGACGGGTGCATGGCCAGCGGCGTCACCTTGATGTCCATGTAGGGGAAGAGCGGCAGTCCGGAGAGCAGGGTGTGCAACTCGTCGTTGTCCGCGACGTCGAACACCGAGTAGTTGGAGTATTCGCCCACGACCCGCCACAAATGCGCCCAGCGTCCGTCGCGCTGCAGCTGCTGGGAATACTCCCGCTCTTCCGCCTTGACGGCGTCGGCGCGTTCCTTGGGCATGTCCAGCGGAATATTGACGTCCATGCGGACCAGGTACAGCATGTGGTTCTCCTTGCGGGGTGGGGAGCGGTATGCGGGCGTTCTGAGGGCAGGATGCGGGGCCGGGCCGGCCTAGTCCTGTCGGTATATCTGCAGCTTGTCGGCGTCGATGGCCGCGCCGACGCCGGGGACCTCGCGGACCCGGATGGCGCCGTCGTTGATTTCGAGCGGCTCCGCGAGCAAGTCGTCCGTCATGTCGAGGTAGTTGGAGAGCTCCCCGGCCCGCCGGGAGCTGGCCTCGAACGCCGCACCAAAGGTGACCGTGGCGAGGCTGCCGATCTGGGTGTCGATCTGGTTGCCCATCGTGACGTCCACGCCGAGGCCCACGCAGAGGCCGAGGATCTGCTGGGCTTCGGTGAAACCGCTGCGCGCAGTCTTAATGCAGATCGCGGTGCTGCCGCCGGAAAGCAATTCGCGGGAGACATCGCCCAGGGTGGGGACACTTTCGTCGCCCACGATCGGGATGCTCGAGCTCTGCACCAGCCGGCGCCGGCCCATCGCCTCGCCGGCATCGCACGGCTCCTCCAGCATGGAAAGACCCAGGCCCTCGGTCCTGCGCAGGACCTCCATGGCCTCGTTCGCCGTCCAGCCACGGTTGGCGTCGAGGTAGATCTCGGCGTCCTCGCCAAGGCCCTCCCGCAAAACATGGCAGGCCTCGACGTCGAGGGAGAGGGGCCGCCGCCCGGTCTTGAGCTTGAAGGTGTTGATGCCGTACTTTTCACGGAACCGCAGCGCTTCTTCCAGAAGCTCGGCGGCGGGCTTGAAGCCCAACATGTGCGAGACCCGCATGCTGTCGGTGAAGCCGCCCAGCAGTTTGTGCACCGGGGTGCCCAGCGAGATCCCGATGACATCCCAGAGCGCGATGTCCAGGGCCCCCTTGGCCGTGGGGTTGTTGACCGTGCGCCGGAGCAGCTGCTGGACCTTGGAGCGGTCCAGCGGGTCCAGCCCGATGAGTTGCGGGGCAAAGACCTTGGTCACCACCGAGACGATCGAATCCTGGGTTTCGCCGTAGGTGTAGGGCCGCGGCGGGGTGTCCGCGATACCGCAGATGCCGGTGTCCGTGTAGATCCGGACCAGCACGTGTTCCGCGGAAGTCACCTCGCCGCTGGCGAACTTCAGCGGCCGCGCGTAAGGAATGGCGTAGGGAATGGCCTCAATGCGGTCAATTTTCACGGGGTGGTTCCTTTGTTGCGGATGCGGGTTGTGACTGTGGCAGGGACTGGGCCGGCGACTCCGCGGGGCGAAGCGGGGGCTGTTGCTGGCCAGGGCCCGATGTGGGAGGTAAATCGAAGAGCTGCAAGAAGCTGCGCAGCAGGGGTGTCTCAGCGTCGCGGATCCAGGCAACGGCGAGGTCGACCGGCGGCGGGTTATGCAACGGACGGAAGACGACACCCTGAAAGGAAAACATCCGGGAAGTCATCGGCACTAGGGCGATCCCCATCCCCGCCGCGACGAGCGAGAGCAGGGTGGAGGTTTCCCTGGCCTCCTGGACGAGCCGCGGCTGGAACCCGGCTTTGCGGCAGGCATCCACGACGATGCTGCTGACCGCGGAGTAGCTCGGATAACCGACGAAGTCCCGGCCGGCGAGCTCCGCCAGTTCCAGGGTGCCCTTTTCCGCCAGCGGCGAATCCGCCGGGAGTGCCGCGACCAGCTGATCCTGTTCGAGCAGTTTGAGGGCCACAGTTCCGGAGCGGACTGGGGGTCGGAGGACGGCGACGTCGAGCCTTCCGTCCTCGAGTGCGGACTCCATCTGCGGCGTCAGCATTTCGCCCTGAACGGTGATGCGGAGCCCGGGAAAAGTGCGTCGGGCGGCCTGGACGATGCTGGGCATCAGCCGGTAGGTGGCTGTTCCGGTGAAGCCGACGCGGAGGACGCCAGTGGCACCTGCGCCGACCTGCCGGACGTCCTCCTCCAGAGCTTCCAGTTCCTGCATCAGCAGCCGTCCTCGATCCAACAGGACCTGTCCGGCTGGGGTGAGATCCACCTTGCGCGTAGTGCGCAGCAGCAAGGGTGTGCCGAGCTGTTCCTCCAGCTGCCGGATCTGTTGGGACAACGGCGGCTGGGCCATGTGCAGCCGCTGGGCTGCGCGGCCGAAGTGACGTTCCTCGGCCACTGCAATGAAGTACTTGAGGTGGCGCGTCTCCATAAGAAGCTCCCGGGCAGCTCGAAGCAGGCGATATGCCGTACTCCGACCAGCTTAGGAGGGCGGATTAGTTAGGGGAAATACCTATTTCGGAGCTATTGGGACGTTTCGCATACCAATCTCCGCCTGTGGGCGGCCGGGCGCGGACAGGCAGGCCAGCGGCAAGGAGGGTTACCTTGTTCGAAAGGCAAGCTGGCCAAGATGTCGGCCCAGCCGAAGTGCTTGAAGACATAGCCGCCCGGCGATGGCGCGGTGACGACCCGGTAGATGAAGTCTGCAAGGAAGATCACGCTGAAAACGGCGTTCATCACCGTGATCACGGTGTCGAGCGATTTGCCCCCTTGTTGCCTCACATGAAAACCTCCGAGCGGCAGCTGTCACGCGGGCAGCAACCATAACCCACGCTCCGGGCACCGCTTCGGCTGGTGACCGCACTCACCGACCCACTGTTGAAATCAGGCGGACTGGTACTTGGACCAACGTGGACGGGATCGCGGTTTGCGTGGATCGTGACTCAGCTCGGAGAGGGTCATGCTCAGGACCCTGTTGTGTAAGTTGAACATGCGCCATGATTGGCACCTGGAGTTCACCGAGGATGGCGGCCGCTACAAGCGCTGCAGGCGTTGCGGTAAGGACGACGACCGTGGCGGTGGCGGGACCGGCGCGAGTGGCGCTTGGGCTGGCATTGCCGGGATGGGATAAGCCCGCAAGCCAGGCGGTCTCCGGCCAAGGCCGCCGGGTTCACAACGGGAGGGGCTCCACCCGGGCCCGGCTCCCCGATCTGTTCACTGGCAGAGGCGGTCGAGGGTTTCCTGGGCGGCCTGTTCCATCTGCGTCTGGAGCAGGTCGACGCGGCGTGCAGTTGCAGGGTCCTGCCAAGGCCGCGGCGGCATTGTCATGGTCATCGTGACCTGGCTGCCGCCGTCGGCGCTCGTGATGGAAATACTGAGGTAGCCGAATCCGCCCCCTAGATGGCCGTAGCGGAAGTCGCTGGAACACGCGTCAGGATACCGCCCCAGGCCGAGCCCGTAGTCCGCGAAGCCGGCCTTCTTCTTCATTTCCTCAAGCATGGCGGGGGACAGGAGCTGGCCGCGCAGGAGGGCCCGGTAGAAGGTGTTGACGTCCTGCGTTGTGGAGATGACGCCGCCTGCGGGGGAGCCGACCCAAACCTCGGGCTGGGTGAGATCGACCCGTTCGCCGCCATCAATGACGTAGGCGTGGATGTTGTCCGGAGCCTGCCGGTCCGGTTCGGCCAGCGACGTGTGCTGAAGTCCCAGAGGGCCGAAGATGTCTTCATTGAGCACGTCGGCAACGGGCCGTCCGCGCAGCTTTTCGATCAGCTGGCCGAGAGCCATGTAATTGGAGCTCGAGTAAGAAAAGCGATCCACGTTCTTGGACTCCCAGGGGAGCGTGGCGGCCAGTTCGAGTGCCCGCTGCATGCTGAGCCGTGTGTTCGCAACCTGCTTCAGTGGTCCCGCAGAGTATTCGGAATCCACGTAATCGGGCATGCCGGAGTTATGGTTCAGCAACTGGCGCACGGTGATCGGTCCGGGCGGCCGCAGCGTGGTCCGGAAACTCTCCAGGACACCGTTCACCGGATCATCGAGCCCGATAAGTCCCTGGTCGACGAGTTTCAAGACGGAGACGGCGACCATCGACTTCGTAATGCTGGCCACGGATACCCGGTCCTGGGGCCGGGCCGGGTCCTTGCTGTCCAGGTTTCGCACCCCGTAGGCCTTGGACCATTCGCCGCCCGGCCATCTCACCTGCACAACCAAGGACGTCGCCCCGCCCTCCATGAAGTGCCGGACCCGGCCTTCCAGAGAATCCGTCGCGGCCTGGATCGCTTCCTGGGTCACTGCCTGGGTCGCGAAGAGGCTCGACGGAGCCGGCCCGGGAGGGGCCCCCACGCAGCCGCTCACAGGGAGAACCAAAGCCGCGGAGAAAACTGCGGCACCGAGCGGACAAAAACGCGTCCGCCACCGAGCAGCCAGGGCACCCATGACATCGTTGTACGCTCAAATCTGTCCAGTGGATAGGCCGGGCCCGTAAAGTCCCGCCGCACAGCCCGCCGACCAGTGGAAAGAGCAATCTCCTCCCGCCTGGAGCGGCAGGGGAGCCTCGACGCCCGATGACCACGAAACTCAGCACCCAGCGCCGATGGCCGCTAAGGGTTCCACAAAAGGAACGGCGAACCGCCCATTCCAAGCTGTGATTTAACCGCCACTCCCAACGAACAGTTACAGACTTTGGCACAGGCGTTTGAGCTGCTACTTTGATGCGCGCCTGGATCTCGATAAAGCGTCCCGCTTCGGTATGGCGGGGGAGTGGCTGATGGGGCCCGAGGCGGCGTTCGTTGGTTGTCGCCGTGGGTTGCCAGCTGCCGCGGTAGCAGGTTGGCTCCGTCCGGGCGAGCTCACCCGTGCGGGAGACAGGGCGGTGGATGGTCTGGCGGGTGATGCCGAGTTCGGTGCAGAGTTCGCTGACTTTGGTTTCGGGTTTGCCCATTGACGCCATCGCGAGGAGGAGCTTGGATGGGGTCATCTTGTAGGGGCGGCCGCCGCGGGCCCGCGCGGAGGCCAGTCCTGTGATGGTTCGTTCTGAGATGAGTTCGCGTTCGAACTCGGCCAGGCCCGCGAAGATCCCGAAGACCAGCTTCCCGGAAGCGGTCGTGGTGTCGATGGCTGCTCTCTGGCCGGTGAGGACTTTCAGTCCGCGGCTCCCTGCCGTCATAACGGCCATCGCCCGCCCAGATGAGCTCCTCGCCGTCGATCACGCACCCGGGCGGGACCTGCTCCGCAAGGGCAGCAGCCAGGTCAGGGCACCACAGGGTCAGGTCTTTGCCCTGACAGGGCACAGCGTCACGCCCGTCTCCGCGACCACTGCAGATACCCGAAAGCCGTCCCACTTGGGCTCATACCCGGAGCCGCCGGGAAGCACGTCCGGGCCGGGGACTCGGTTCACGGGTTTGGCCATGCTCAGGGAAGGCACGCGAAGGTCCGCCGGCCGGAGCTCTGACATGGCGGGCCGGGGAGATCAGTAGGGGCTCGAGAAGACCGGGGCCTGGGCGGCGCCCCGAGTGTCAGTGTCGCGTACCGCTGTCGCCGTCACGGCATCGGGGTCCGAGAAGACCACACGATGGGTTTGAGCGGTCACGGTTTCGTCTGTCGCGTGAAAGGCCGGCGCTTCGGTGGTCGTCGTCATAGCCATCATTTGTACGGCATGACCGGCCGAAGGTGCCAGTCGACGCGCCTGTCCGCGGGCCGCTGAGGTTCTACGTCCGCGGCATGAGGGTGAAGAACGACTTCGGATCGTCCGAGCCGAGAAGGTCGCGGTGGAAGGAGATGGCATCGACCGGGAAGGAGTTCACGAACAGGACGGCCACTGTCGCGGAATGCACGACGGTGTACCGGGTCACTGATTCGAGCCATGACATCAGTCCGGTGTAGTCCTCAACGAGGAGTCCGTCGCCCAGGAGGCCGCGTTTCGCGAGTAACTCCTCGACTGCGTGCCACTCCCAATCCATGAGCTCATTGATCGCTGCTTCCACTGTTGGAGTGCTCATATCTCGATGGTGGCACCGGCCATCGACAATCAGAGGAACTTGCGCCGCGCGTGTCGTCATGCCGGCCGATCCATGCCTCAGCCCTGCTGCCTTTTGGTCCTTCGGCGGTCTTCCCGGGACGACCCGACGGGCCACTGGTGCGACCACATTGACTGCTGGGATGTCGTCCAGACCGGCTTTGTGTAGGCGGATTGCCCGCCGGTGGGATTCGATGCACTTTGGGCTTAGGACTGGGTCGTACCGGTGCCGGATCAGACCGGATTCCGTATGTTTCCGCGGGGGAGCGAATGCGGTTCGAGTCCCACCTCGGGCACAGTATTTCCCTGTCCAGGGGCTTGTGGGCCTCTGAATGTGTACAAATCTCTTTTTATGGGCCCCTGCGGGGCCCATATTTGTTGGTGGCGGCTGGTCTGCGGCTCCTTTTCTTGGCTTGGACAGCGCTGTTGCTGCTTACGCGTTCATGGCCGGGAGCGCCTGGAACGGCCTGACTTGCTGCGACTTGGGATCACTCGGGCCTCGTTCCTTGCTGTTTGTGCCGGACGTGGTTGGCCTTGTACCTGTTCATCTCCCGGAGTTGTGGTGATGACATGACCTGCGGGATGTTTCTGGGAGATTTTCTGGTCCTCGATTCGTTCCTTTTCTTGGCCGGGGAGAGGTGAGCGGGCGTTTGTGCGGCAAAGGTTGTGTGGACATTGTCCACGCCGATGTAACGTGATGCCGTAGAACACCGGTGACCTCCTGCCCTGGTCCAGGCGAGAGCCGGAAAGGAGAAGCGATGAACACCCCTCCATACCTGCGCTGGGACGAATCAGGCCAGCAGCAGCTCCTCGCCCGGGCTGAAGCGCTGCTCCAGCGGCGAAGCCGGTGCCTGCTCGGAATTGCCGGGGCGCCCGGGGCCGGAAAATCCACCATCTCCGAATGGCTGCTGGAGCGCCTGCTCACCGACCATCCCCGGCAGGTCGCCCTGGTCCCCATGGACGGATATCACCTGGCGCAGTCGCTGCTCGTGGCCCGCGGGCTTGAGCACCGCAAGGGCGCTCCGGACACCTTCGACGGTGCCGGCTTCGTCGCGTTGCTCCGCCGGCTGCGCTCAGATATCTCGCGGGAGATCTTCGCACCGGTGTTCCGCCGCGAAGTCAACGACGCGATCGCCGGGGCCATCGCCGTCCCGCCGGAAACACGCCTGATCATCACCGAGGGCAACTACCTGCTCTTGGACGAGGCCCCCTGGAACGAGGTCGCATCCCTCCTGGATGAAACCTGGTTCGTGGAACTCGACCAGGGCGAACGCCTGCGCCGGCTCACCGCCCGGCACCTGAGGTTCGACAACGACCCCGCCATCGCCGAATGGCGCGCAACCGGCAATGACGAACGCAATGCCCGCCTGGTAGCACCAGGAAGCCTCCGGAGCACGCTTGTCATCAAGCACACACACGCGACCGTCCCGGCACCCGGCCACGAATAAGCGGCCAGAAACCGAGCCGCCGGCTTCACGGCGCCCCGGCATTATTCCCTGCCTGGGACACAAGTGCCCGACGAGGCTCATCGATAGTGTTCACGTAACCTGCCGTCGTAGCCGCTTCTGAGTGGCCGCTCGTCATAATCTCCGATATCGGCGTTGGAATCAGTTGAGTGCAGCCGATCTGCGGCCACGAGCAGAATCACCGAGACCCGAGTTTAAATCGACGGGTTTGCCTTCATCGGTCCTAACGGTCCCGGACCGTAGTCGGTCCAGAACTCCAGTCGCGTCATGATCCGAGTATCTCCCTGCGGCGACCGGCCTTTGGGATCAGCCGCCTCCACGCAACGGCTGATCCCAACGCTACGCCTTTGGTATGGCCAGGGTCGCTGCCCAGCGCTGGCCCACAGCCGATTCGATGCCTACCGAATAGGACTTGAGGTGGCTGACCTCGAATTGGTTTTCCGAAGGAACCACATCGTTTTGATTGCAGGGCAGCGGGAACTTACCTACGCCATCGACGTTTATGAGTACTTCCCCCGGGCCAAAGCACGTCAAATAAACCTTGATGAACTTAGATTCCACGCTGAATTGACCAAGGCTCATCGTTGCAGTCTGGTTGTCCAGCGATCCGACCACTTTTTCGCCGCTGGGAATGTGGTGGTTCACGGTCGTCGGAGAAGTTACTGACTCGGGCGGCGTGCTCGACGGACTTGCCGTAGCTGTGGCAGTACCGGGGGGCGGCGGCGGCACGGCGTCGCATCCCACCAGGGCAAGGCACACTGCAGCAAGCCCGGCCCCGGCCAGCATCATCCCCGCTGATCTATCAGCCATTCCAAGTCTTCCACCCGATGCTGGTGGGAGCATCCAGCGTCCCCGTCCCAATAGTCGAACTAACGCAATTGGTGTTGTATTTCCAAGTGCGGATGTTTACCTTCCATTTGCTGGTTCCGATTTGCGCGTAGCCGGTCCGCAAAGCCGGCACGGTGTATTGGACCGACATTGAGGTCGTATAGGAAGCGGAGGCCGTGATGCTGCCGGACACCTGTGCCTTAGCAGTCGCGATTCCACCGCTCACGCCGCCTTCAATATAACCGCCCACTGTCGCTCCTATCGTGCCAGACAAGGTATTCGTAAACGTGACAGTGTTCGCATAGCTCGTCCCGTTAATGGCGTGGTACACCGGGCCGATGGCCTGATAGTAGTTTTGCTTGGACGTGACCGTCTTGTAGACCGTCGAGCTGTCACATAGCCCCTGTGGACTAACCACCCCCCCCTGTGTCCGGGGCAGCCTGGGCCGGAGATGCAAGGGTCATCAGCCCCGTTACGAGAATGCCAGCTAGTGTCGCACCAAGAATCTTCTTCAATTGAATCCCCCAATTTCAGTACTCCGCTAGCTGACATCAGGGCGCACAGCGAAGTGAAGTGAAATAGTCCCCCAATGATCGCTGGGCTGAAGCGTCGCTGCCCCGACCAGCTGATGGCCCGACTCTATGGGACCGCGACTGCAGCAGCAATATGTAAAACAAATTGAATTATTACAGTCTGGTAAAGACATTCAGGCCGGCGCCACGCCGGAAATGAAGTTTGCCTGCACGGTTCCGTTTGGCAGGCTTGGGGTCAATCAGGCCAGGCCTCAGTAAATGGACAGTAATGGCACACCATAGCTCAAGGGGCTGCCGGCTTAGCTTTGGCCTGTCCCGACTCGGAAGATGCGGTCACTCAGGTCGCTGTGGAGGACGTGGAACTGTCCACCGTTGCCGTTGACCGTTCCGTCCGTCATGTAAAACCCCCGTCCGGCGTCCGGGCCTCCGGTAGCTCTGTCGATGACGGCGATCAGATGCCGGCCAAGATGTCCCTTCGGCCCCAGGACGGTGATCTCCTCGAGTTCTTCTGCCGTCAGTCCTGCCAGCACCGCACTAATTTCAGCCACGCCCTCCGGGTTACCCATGCCCGTGTTGGCCTGAATGCACAGGCTAGGGCACGTGGACCACCGCAGCAAGGATAGGGGGTTCTCCTCCTCTGCTGCGGCGATGGTGCGCTGTTCCAGTTCGCGCATTCTGGCAAGCTGCTCGCCAATTCGGCTGGCTACCATCAGGCCGGTACGCATCGCCCCGTCCACGGCATCTTCCATTCCGTCTGCTTCGCCCCGGACCACGCTGGTCCGGGGCGTTTCCATGTGATCGAAAGGCAGCCGGGCAGGTACCGTCGCGTCCCTTGAAGGCATCGTGGCCAATTGGTGCAACGCTCTGGACCATGCAGCGGCAGCGCTGAATGACGTGGCGTCCCCGGCTGTGATGCGGGTGTGAGGCAGGGAAGGTGTTCCAACCAGTGAAAGTCCAGGTGGGACTGCAAGGCGGGACATCCTAGGGTTGAAATTCCTCTACTCCCGCAGACCGGGTAGTCAATGCCAGCAACGGACGGAGCCCCATTGGTTGACACTGCAGCCGAGCAGGTTCGGCAAGTAGCATCTCCCGCAGCCATCACACCGGTCATTCCGGGTTTCCACCCTGACCCCACAATCTGTCGGGTCGGCTTCGACTATTTCCTGGCAACGTCGAGCTTTGAGTACTTCCCCGGAGCGCCGATCTTCCACAGCCGGGACCTCGTAACTTGGGATCAGATCGGGAACATCCTCACCCGGCGGAGCCAGTTCGCTGTTGGGGACGGGCGTCCTTCAGGCGGGATCTTCGGCTCAACGCTCAGGCATCACAACGGTGAATTCTGGTTCGTCACCACGAACATGAGCGACTTCGGTGGCGGTCATTTGCTGTTGCGGTCCAAGGAGGCTGCCGGCCCGTGGAGTGACCCGGTACAGATACCGGGAACGCTGGGCATCGACCCGGATATCGCGTGGGACAGCGACGGAAGTTGTTACCTCACCTGGGTGGGGTTCGGCCCCGGCGAGCATGAGTCCGGTATCGTCCAGGCGCGGCTGGATCCCGACGCTGGCCGCCTCTTGGAATCTCCCAGGAAGGTGTGGCAGGGAACAGGGCTGGCCTACCCGGAGGGGCCGCACCTGTATGAGGCGGGCGGCTGCTGGTATCTGGTTTTGGCCGAAGGCGGCACGGAACGCGGTCATGCCGTCTCTGTCAGCCGTGGCAGCAGTCCCGCAGGTCCTTTCGAACCGCATCCGAACAACCCCATCCTCAGTCATCGCAGCATGGCGGCGCCCGTCCAGAGTGTCGGCCACGCGGACCTGGTCGAAACGGTCGATGGTGATTGGGCCGCGGTCTATCTCGGTGTTCGTCCCCGAGGCGTTGTTCCTGGCTTTCACGTCCTGGGTCGAGAAACTTATGTTGCGGGTATCTCCTGGGACCAGGGTTGGCCGCGGTTCGATGAGGACCGTTATCAGGTTCCCGTCGTCGGGTCTTCGTTTATTGATGATTTCTCCTCCGACAGCCTTCACCCGCGGTGGATTTCACCCGGCCAGGACCCCGCTTCGTTTACGGCCGCAACCCCCGAAGGTCTCCTTATCGGGCAGAGCCAGACGGGCAGCGTTCCCATCTTGGCAACCAGGGTCCTCGGACACGTTTGGGCTGCACGCGCGTCGGTTCTTCTCTCGGGTGACGAGGCGGTCAGGTTCCTCCTGAGGATGGACGACTTCCATTGGTATGGCATCGAAGCCTCCGGACGCCAAATCCGGGTCGTGGCCCAGATCGGACCCCTTCAGCAGGTGGTAGCGACAGCGGAAATCGACCCAGCACCTGGACCATTTCAGCTGGAAATCGCATGCAACGACTCACCCTTGGCGGGCCAACCGGGCATAAATACTGGGCCGGACGAAGTCACATTGGGCTTTCGAGAGCACGGCGAGCTGACGACGCTCGCGCGGATGGACGGCCGGTGTCTGTCCACAGAGGTCGCCGGCGGGTTCACCGGCCGCGTTGTCGGACTGGCGGCAACCAGCGGCAGCATTATCATCGAACGGTTCGAATACAACCATCACGATTAGCGCCGCTCGAGTTCGTCCATCCCTGAGAGTCTCCGGCCCCATTTAGGGCACGATTGCGCCCTCCCAGCCAGTGCGGGAGCTCCACAGTCGGGGAGGAATGCGTGCGAACCCTAAACGCCGGCTTCGACGGCTCGTCAAACAGTGGAATGTGAATGACTGCTGGTCGCATTCGTGGACTCATCGCACGAGGGATGCTGCGCGGCTGACCGCCGGCGGTTCTCCAGGATCAGTGGCAGAAGGGCCGCAGGGGAGGCAGCAACGGCGGCGGCCTGCGAGGCTTCCTCGGCCTCGCCGTATCCCCAGAGTGCGAATATTGTGGGGATTCCGTGTATAGCTGCTCCCGCGACGTCGTAGCTTCGGTCTCCGACCATTGCGGGACTGGAGATGTCTACGCCTGTGGAATGGAGCCGAAGCAGCAATTCGGCGATGACGTCTGCCTTGCTCGCTCTTCCCTCACTATCTGACGCTCCGCATACGGTGATGAAGTGGCAATCAATTCCGAACATTCGTGCCAGTCTTTTTGCTTGATCTTCAACCTTGGATGTGGCTACGGCCATCGGAATGCCGGCCGAATGTAGGCGTTCGAGTAGATCGATGATCCCGTCGTAGGGGCTGGACTGTTCGGCGCCATGATCGGCGTACGCTTTGCGATAATGTTGGAGGGCCTTTTGGGCCGTCTTTTCGTCCAGTTGTGAGACTGTTCTGAAGGACTCGATCATGGGCGGACCAACGAATCGGCGCAGTATGTCCATGCTGGGGACCGGCGCGCCCACAGCTGCCAATGCCTGTGCAGCACTTGTTGTAACGCCCGGCGCTGAATCCAGGAGCGTGCCGTCCATGTCGAACAAGATGCAGCTAATGCCAGTGAGAGACGGCCGGGCTTGATGAAGTGTCATTTTTTCGAGGCTTTCGGTCTTGAAGTTGTTTCCGTTCCGGTTGGGTCCGGGGGATTATTGCTGTGAAGGGCAGGCATGGATCGAGTGAGTCTTGATCAGATTGATCAGAGGATTCTTGCGGAGCTTACGAAGAACGCTCGCATGAGCCATGCAGAGCTGGCGACCAAAGTCCTCCTTTCGAGGAACGCTGTGCGCCAGCGCATCGAGCGGATGGAACGGCAAGGGTATATCCAGGGGTACACGATTGTTGCCGGCCCTCCGGGCCAGGGCCCGGTGTCCGCCTTCCTGATGGTTTACAGGAAGGACCGGGTTCGGGGGGCGGACGTCATCTCCGTGTTGCGGTCGATTCCCGAGGTGGTTCTGTGCGATGTCGTGAGCGGTGACTTTGATCTTCTGGTGAGGCTCGAGGCCCGGTCGCTGGAGAGGGTGCAGGAGATCTGGGAGCAGATCGCTGCTATTCCCGGAGTCACGGACACGGTGACAGCCATGACGCTTTCCAGTTTCATCAGGCGGGGCGCCGGAGGTGCCCGCGCCACGGAGTGAAAGTGATCCCGCTGATGGTGAAGTTCTCCAAGGCCCGGGCGGTGTGTGCTCCCCAATAGGCTGTGGCCGGAAAAGGAACGCTCCCGAGCGAATCCGTCTCGATGCGGGTGGCCATGGTTTTCTGTCCTCCGTGTGGAAGTTTGGGTGGTGCGCAGTTTTGTGCCGGCTGCCCGGAGGAACTGGAGGGGCGCGGGCCCTCGGCCGCGCCCCTCCAGTTCGATCAGTTCTTGATGCAGATGACTTTGGGCTGGGTCATCTCCTCATACGCGAAATGGACGCCCTCCCTGCCCATGCTCCCGTACTTAGCCCCGCCGAATGGCATGCCGTCGAACCGGTAATCAGAGGAATCATTGATCATGACGCCGCCTGCTTCGAGCTGGCGGGCCGCATCCATGGCCCTGGCCAGGGAGTCGGTGAATATGCCCGCATGAAGACTGAACTCGATGGCATTGGCGACGTCGATGGCCTCTTCGAAGGTGTTGAATTTACGAAGCATGACCACAGGGCCGAAAACCTCCTCCCTCCACAGGCTGCTGTCCGCCGGGACGGCTTCCAGGACGGTCGGCTGAAGCACATTGCCGTCCGTGACGTTGCCTGAGAGCAGGACGGCGCCGGCGTCGAGGGCCACGTCCAGTTTGGACTGGAGCTCCTGCAATGCTGTGGGGCTGATCATGGGTCCGACATCCGTCTGTTCATCCATTGGATCCCCGGCAACCAACCGCGCCGTTGCCTCCAGGAAGCGCTGGCGGAACGCGCCGTACACTGGGGCGGCTACGAGGATCCGCTGCACCCCCACGCAGTTCTGGCCGGCAGCCCAAAACGCTCCGGAGACGCAGGATTCCACGGCCTTCTCGATGTGGGCATCGTCCAGGACGATCACGGGTGCGTTTCCGCCGAGATCCATGGAAAGCTTCTTCAGGCCTGCGGTGCGGGCGATACTCTCCCCAGTGGAGAACCCCCCGGTGAAGGACACCATTCGTACGTCCCGGGACCGAATGATTTTTTCGGCCACGTCCCGGTCGCCGTGAACAATCGTGAGGGCTTCCGGCGGGAGGCCGGAGCTCACGAGGGCGTCCGTGAGCAGCTGGGCTGACAGGGGAGTCAATGCAGAGGGTTTGAGGATCACGGCGTTTCCTCCGGCGATTGCCGGGCCGATCTTGTGTGCCACCAGGTTGAGGGGGTCGTTGAAAGGAGTGATCGCGGCAATGATGCCCAGTGGTTCGCGCGAGTACCAGCCGGTGCGGTCCTCTGAGCCCTCGTACGAGTCAAAGGGTATGACTTCGCCTGCGTTCCGGCGCGCTTCGGTAGCGGAGAGGCGGAGCGTGTTGACCGCGCGCATCACTTCCTTCCGTGCCTGGCGGATCGTTTTCCCGGCCTCGGACACAATCGTTTGCGCGAACTCCTCGCTGCGCTGCTCGATCTCCGTTGCGGCGCCGTCCAGTATCTTCCCGCGGGCGTTGCGGGACAGTGCCCGTGCCTTCCGGGCGCCGACGCGGGCCGTTTCGATCACGGCTTTGCCGGCGGTGGCCTCGGTCAGCGAAACCGCGCCGACCACTCTGCCGTCGTAGGGGCTCATCACGTCGCGGAACTGCGGCAGCGCCGTTTCCGTCGAGCACAGCGTTGATTCAGACATTTGCGGCTACTTCCGTCCTGGCTGCGTGCATTGCGATGATGTCAGAAAGCAGGGCGTAGGCGGTCTCCACACGGCCGGCTCCCGGTCCGGAGACGGTTACCGGGCCCAGAAGGTCGGTGTCGAAGGACACGGCATTGGTTGCGCCGGAAACGCCGGCCAGCCCATGGCCGAGGGGGAGCGCTACGGGGGAGACGCCTGCGGTCACTGACCCGTCCGGGTTCCGCCGCGCTGAACCCACGAGCTTCCAGCGGCGTCCCTCGCGGGTTGCCTTCTGGATATTCTCCGGCGTCACTGTCGAAATCCCCGCCCGCTGAACGTCCTTTAGTTCGATTCCTGCGTCGAGCAGCTCGTTGGCGAGGATCAGTACCTTGAGCTGAACGTCGTATCCCTCGATGTCTGCTGCGGGATTGGCTTCGGCGTAGCCGCGTTCCTGTGCCTCGCTGATGGCCTCTTCGAAGTCCAGTCCGGATTCCATCCGCCCGAGCACATAGTTGCTGGTGCCGTTGAGGATGCCTTCGAACCCGTTCAGCTTCAGCCCCGCGAACATTTTCTTGGCCAGACGGATGACAGGAGTGCCGCTCATGACGGCACCCTCGAATTCGAAGTGCACGCCGTTCTGTTCGGCCAGGGCGGTCAGTTCGGCGCCGCGGAGGGCAACCGGGCCCTTGTTCGTCGTGCAAACGCTCTTGCCGGATTCGAGGGCCCAGCGTACGTGCGAAACTGCTGGCTCGCCGTCGTCGGGATTCGTGAACGTGGCCTCGCAGATGATGTCGGCGGTGCAGTCACGGATAACTGATTCGTTATTAGTGTCCGCGGACCCGCCATGGGCGGCGAAGGTTTCGCTTCCACCGTCCAAATTGAGTGCGATGCCGAGGTCGATCCCCTCGGGCTGGACCAGCGAACCGAGACGCAGGTCGGTGATGGCGACGACACGCAGGCCGAAGCCCAGCTCGGAACGGAGTGTGTCACCGCGTGTTGCGACCAGTTCGGCCAGCGTCCTGTTGACGCCGCCGAAGCCGATCAGCGCAATGTCATAGGTGGTCATGGTGCTCCTTAAGTCAGATACATCGGTCCTCCAATGCTCACCGCATTCCATGTCCGTCAGCGCATGTCATTGTGACCGAACAGCAGGGCGAACTGACCATCTGTACGCCGATTCGGCAGCAGCGCCTCGAAGTAACTTAGGTGCAACATAAGCATGTTGAAATGTTTTTAATGACCCAAAGGCCGTTTTCGTGTTACTTTCATCACTACCGCCACTGCACAGCCCGAGGCGCCCTGTCCCCCAAGCCGGGGCGATGTGCGCATCTTTCGCATCAGACCTATCCACTCACCGGGGAGAAACCATGGAACCCTCATCACCTGTCCAGCTAGACACACAACCCACGTTGCCCCCGTCGACCGACTCCGGGCTCCGGCGGTCCATGGGGGCACGCCATCTGGTCATGATCGCCATGGGCGGGGTGATCGGCTCAGGGCTGTTCCTGAGCTCGGGCTACACCATTTCCCAGGCCGGACCGCTCGGCGCGGTCATCGCCTATCTGATCGGCGCCTTCGTTGTGTACTTGGTTATGGCCTGCCTCGGCGAGCTTGCCATCGCGTATCCGGTCTCAGGCGCCTTTCACATTTACGCGGCGAGGTCGATCGGGCCGGCCACAGGGTTCGCCACGGCCTGGCTCTACTGGCTCTGCTGGGCAGTGGCCATCGGATCGGAGTTCACTGCCTCCGGTCTCCTCATGCAGCGCTGGTTCCCGGATGTTGACGTCTGGGTCTGGTGCGTCATCTTCGCCTCGGTCCTCTTCGGATTCAATGCAGTTTCCTCGAAGTTCTTCGGCGAGTCCGAGTTCTGGTTTGCCATCGTCAAAGTCGGCGCCATCGTGGTCCTCATCGTTCTTGGTGGCGCGGCGTTGTTCGGCATCCACCCGCTCAGTGAGGGAGGCAGCCACCCGTTCATGTTTGAGAATTTCAACACCTCCAGCGGCCTCTTCCCCAACGGTTTCAGCGGCGTCCTCGTCACTGCACTTGCAGTGTTCTACGCCTTCTCCGGCTCGGAACTCATCGGTGTGGCAGCGGGCGAAACAGCTGACCCCGCCACCAGCATCCCCAAAGCGATGCGCAGCACAGTGATCCGCCTGCTGATCTTCTTCGTCGGGGCAATCGCTGTCATCGCAGCTACCATCCCTTTTGATCAGGTAGGCCTGGATGAAAGCCCGTTCGTGACTGTCTTCTCATCCATAGGCATTCCTTTTGCCGCCGACATCATGAACTTCGTCATCATCACCGCCCTCCTCTCCGCCGGAAACAGCGGCCTCTTCTCCTGCGCACGGATGCTCTACTCCCTTGCCGACGAGGGGCACGCCCCCCGGGCGCTGAAGAAACTGACCCGGGGCGGTATCCCCCTAATCGCGCTTTCAGTCAGCATGCTCGGAGGCCTTGCGTCGCTCATCAGCAGCGTCGTTGCGCCCGAAACGGTCTACCTGGCTCTCGTTTCAGTGGCAGGTTTCGCCGTCGTCGGGGTCTGGATGTCCATCACCGCCTCGCACTTCTTCCACAGGAGATCCTTTGTCAAGAACGGCGGCGATGTCGCCGCCCTTGCCTACAAGGCCCCGCTGTTCCCGCTGGTGCCCATCCTGGCCTTTTCGCTCTGCCTAATATCGCTCATCGGCATCGCCTTTGACCCGAATCAGGTGGCAGCCCTCTATTTCGGAATCTCTTTTGTTGGTGCCTGCTACGCCTTCTTCTACTTCAAATACGGGCGCAAGGCGCGCGCAGACCAGCTGTCCTGACGCCATCATCAACCATCGTCTTCTCAGCTTCGTGGCCGGGGTCTTTCTTTCCCGGCCACGAGGCTGTTCAAGGGATAAACCATGAACTCACAAGGCCTGATGCAACACGTGCGCAGTTCGGTCCAGGACGCCGGCAGCTGGCTGGAGATTGACGCCGCCGCTTTCGAATCAAACGTCCGGACCCTCCTGTCCATGATCGATGACCGCGCGCTGTTGTGCGCAGTGGTCAAGTCCCATGCCTACGGGCACGGAGCTGACCTCTTACTCCCGTCCCTTGTTCGTCTGGGCGTTCCATTCATCGGAGTAGGAAGCAACGAGGAGGCAGCCATTGCACGCCGCTGCGGTTTTGAGGGCCGGATCCTGCGTGTCCGTGCCGCGGCGCCGCAGGAGATCAGAGCAGGCCTGCGTCACGACATCGAGGAACTTGTCGCCGACCCGCAGAGCGCGTGGGAGATACACAAGATCGCTGCCGTGGCTGGGAAGGTGGTCCGCATCCACCTCGATATCAACTCTTCCGGGATCAGCAGGCACAGCCTCGACGTCTCATCCTCGCTTGGCCGGGCATCCGCGGTAGGAATCGTGAGCCACCCGGGGCTTCAACTGGCCGGGATCATGACGCATTTTCCCAAGGACGACGACGGCCATATCGAAACGACTCTTCTGCGGTTCCAAAGCCAGGCGTTGACACTGCTTCAATTGACCCGAACTCCCCGGGATGAAGTGCTGCTCCACTGCGCCAATTCATACGCCGCCCTGCACGTCCGCGGCTCGTGGCTGGACATGGTCCGTGCCGGGGCAGTCCTCTACGGCGATTCGGAACCTTCAACAGCGCACTTCCAACGGTGTTTGGCCTTCAAAGCCCGGATTGCGTCCATTAATAGCTATGCAGCAGGCACTAAGGTCGGCTATGGGCTCACCCACACCTTGGACCGCAACTCCAGGCTGGCTTCAGTGACAGCGGGTTACGGAGATGGCTACCGGCGGGCACTGGCCAGCCAAGGCAGCGTACTTGTCCGCGGCCGACGCGCTGCCATAGTCGACATCGTTTCGATGAATTCCATGGTTGTCGACGTCACCGACGTGGCGGGAGTTTCCCCTGGAGACGAAGTCGTGCTGTTCGGGCGGCAGGGACGGGCAGAAATCGCTCCCGCAGAACTGGAAGCAGCGAATTCAGCGATACTCGCTGACCTCTACACTGTGTGGGCGCAAGGAAACCGCGTCCTGGTCAACAATGAAGACATGTGAGAATAGGCGTAGTCATCGGGCGGAAGGAGCACGGAGCATGGATTCTTCCTCGGAAGCGTCGTCCATGGCCCAAGGACTTCGAATAGTTCGGCTGGTCGCAGACCGGGAGAAGCAGGGCAGGCGGCTTCTCGGCGTTTCCCAGCTCGCATCCGAGCTGGATATGGAACAAAGCCGCGTCTCACGGCTGACGCAGGAATTGTGTGAGCTGGGACTGCTGGAGCGAGTCGAACGCGGTCCCTTCCGAACCGGTCCACGTTTTTTCAGCCTGGCCGCAGCGCTGAATACCGGCTGGGTCCGCGAATCAAAAACCGAACTTGAGGCTTTAGTGGCTTCTTTCGGCCTTAGATCCAGAGTTTCCGTCCGTGATGGCTTCCGGGTCGTTCTACTGCGGGCCTCCAGTAACGATGCGGTACCCGGCAGCTTCGTGAAACCCGGCATGGTGACGCCCGTGTGGTGCACCGGCTCCGGACGGGCCTTGCTGTGGGACGACCAACAGCCAGCCGTGGAAGTCCTTCTCCAGGATGTCAACTTTATCGGCGTAGGCGGTCCGGGGGCGGCCCATTCGCCGCAAGAAGTCGCCGAACTGATGGACCGGGACAGGGCGCGGGGCTTCATTGTCGCGGAGGAAGAATTCGAGCACGGAATCTACGAACTGGCCGTTCCGGTCCGCAACGCTGAAGGATCGATTCTTGCCGCGCTCAGCGTCCTCGGCAGCCGGGCCGAGATCAAACCCAGCACCAATGGCATTGCAAAGGCCCTTACGGCAGCAGCCGAGCGGCTGGGGTCCTTTGAGGGCCGTCCCCGGGACAACGCGGTCCGGAAGGGCCTTGCCAGCTAGAGCCGGTTCTGCGGCGCCGCGTGACCCAGCGTTGACTCAAGCCACTTTCCCCAGGACACGAGAGCCGTGGCGCATAGCTCCAGGCGCGGCTCCAAGCGTGTCTTGGCGCCGACGACCTGAAGCGCTGCCACCACATCGCCCTTGAAGTCGCGAATCGGAACGGCCAGCGAGTAAAGTCCTGGTTCGGCTTCCTCGTCGACAATGGAGTACCCCCGTGCCCGCGCCCCGCGCAGTCGTGACAGGAAGTCCTCGACGTCAAGCGGTGTCTTGGGGCCATGGCGCACGAAAGGTACGCCGGAGAAAATGGTTCGGACCTCGGCGTCCGAGGCTTCCCACAGCAGGGCCTGGCCGGCATCGCTACAAAACGCCGGGTAGGGCCGGCCCAGCCACGAACCGACCATGTTGCTACTTGCCGGAACACGCTCACCGATGGTGACAGTACTGTTTCCGCTCATAACTCCAAGGAAGCATCCTTCGTTGGTTTCACCGGCCAAGCCTTCCAGAGCGGTTACGCCGTCGGTCTGCAGCCGTTGCTCTGTCAACAGCTGTGCGTCTGTCAGGAGCGACCAGTTCATTGTGTAGGACCGATGGTCTCCGCGTGCCAGAAACCCCTCCTGCTCGGCGGTCCGGAGACTGCGCGAAACCTGGCTGCGGTCCCTGCCCAGATCGGCTGCTATATCAGCGACCGTTCCGCCAGACAGGCCTTCTGCGTTGCGGGAGCCCACAGCGAGGACAGCCATGATTCCCCGGCCCATGCTGGACGTCTTAGACATGGATCCGATTCTAGTCACTGCACGAACGTGTCTTAGTGGATGGCGAAGACACGGGCTGGAAAGCCGCTGCCTTGCAGTGGCTTAGGCCAGCTTGCAATGAGGATCGCGCCGGCTTCTGGAAGTCCGTCCAGGTTCGCCATCAGCTCGATCTGCCACCGGTTCCGCGCCAGGACATAGGTCTCCAAGGTGAAATCCTGGCAGGACGTAGCCCGCCCCGGGTCTGTGTCCGTCTGCTCATGGCCGACGGCAGTTACCGACCGCTCCTCGATCAGGAAGGAGAGGACTTCCTGCGACCAGCCAGGTGTGTGGCTGACACCCTCATCGTCCCTGTTTGCCATGGCGTCGGCGTCGGGCCAACGATGGCTCCACCCTGTCCGCAACGCCACAAAGGACCCCGGTGCGATGGCACCATTGCGGCGCTCCCATGCCTGAATGTCCTCCATCGTGGGAGTGGCGTCCGCATTTACGGTGACCCGGGCGGTGATGTCGAGGATGACCAGTGGGAGGACCATGTCCTCCACAGGAATCTGGTCCAAGGTCCGTCCCCCGCGGATGAAATGCGAGGGAGGGTCAACGTGCGTACCCCATTGGCCGATGATCGAATACCGGTGAGCGGTGAAACCGTCGCCTTTCTCCAGGTCGAAGACCGCCTCCCTGATTTCGTCGGGGAAGGCCGGGAAATGCGGCTGGCCGGGGTGGAAGGCGTGCGTCAGGTCGGTGAATGACCTGCCCGCCAGCAACGCCTGCAGACCGTCCCAAAGTCCAGCTGTGGTGGCTTCAATCATGATGCGGCCTCGCTCTCAAAGAGTGCGGGAAGGGCTGTGCTGGAGACGCTGACCGGGCCTGTCAGTTCGATGACCGGTACCTCCCAGGGATGGATATCCACGATGTGCTGCAGGAAGCGTTCCACGGCGGCGTCAGGGAGCGCCGCATCGAAATACGTCGTGAAGACAAAGGTAGGCGAAATTGTCCGCTGCCCCACCTGCCCCAACGTAGGGTTAGCGCCTTCAGTGCAGGTGAAACCCTCGAAACCCAGGCCGGATTCAAATACATGCCTGTAGTTGCCAAAATCCCCTAAGTCGGTGGATTCCGACGAAGCCTGGAGCAGGGCCGCGATGCCGGCTTCATCTTTGAACGCTTCTGCGTCCCCCGTGGCGAGCCGCGAGAAGGTTTCCGAAGCTATAGGCCAATGCACGCGCAGCTTGCGGACTGATTTCATTGCAATTTTCAAGGGAAGCCTCTTCCTGGGCAGTTCGCAAAAGGTGTCAGAATGCCATATTGGCAGAGAGTGATGTTCATTACAAGCATGAATATATGCTTATTACGCACAATTTTGAGAGGTGTTCGCGTTCACTCGGCACATCCGCCAGACTTTGGGCGTGACTGAGCTGCGGAACACCGGTTGCTGCAAGCGGCTGCTGACCGTCATCTGCAAGCCCTGGGCTGCACTGCTCTTTTTGGCACTCCACGTTGTGCTACCTTGCATTGCCGGGCCACGAGGCGCCGCAACTGCCCCGCAGGAAAGAACAAACCGAAATGCTTGGAGCCCTGAACGATGCCCAGTACCATCCTTTCCCGCATGCTCGACGCCGGAGCGAACCTGACCGTGGACGGTGCACTCGCCACCGAGCTTGAAGCGCACGGCTGCGATCTGGAAGACCCTTTGTGGTCGGCTAAAGTCCTTCTGGAGCAACCGGAACTGGTCAAGCGCGTACACCACGATTACTTCCGCGCCGGAGCCACTGTCGCCATCACGGCTAGCTATCAAGCCACACCCCTGGGATTCGCGCGCCGCGGCATCGGCGAGGAAGCGGCCTTGGAACGGGTGGCATTGAGTGTGCGCCTGGCCGACGAGGCACGCCGCGAGTACCTGGCGGAAAACCCGGATGCGGGCCCCCTGCTTGTTGCAGGATCGGTCGGGCCCTACGGCGCGTACCTTGCCGATGGATCGGAATACCGCGGCGACTATGTCCTCAGCCGAAACGAGTTTTTGGAGTTCCACCGGCCTCGAATCGCAGCGCTGGTGGAGGCCGGAGCGGACTTTCTTGCCTGTGAGACGCTGCCTTCATTGCCGGAGGCCGGGGCCCTGTTGGCACTCATGAAAGAGTTCGACGTCGAAGCCTGGCTCTCCTTCACGCTACGGGATGGCGGCCACATCAGCGACGGTACGCCGCTGGCTCAGGCGGCAAAGCTCTTGACGGCGGAGCCGCTCGTGGCGGCTATCGGCGTGAACTGCGTGCCGCTGGAGCTGGTCTCCCCATCGCTGAAGGCCCTGGGCAGAGCCACTGATACGCCCCTGATCGCATATCCGAATTCGGGCGAAAGCTATGACGCAGTCACCAAAACGTGGGGGCCGGCCGCGGCGAGCCCGTCGGGCCCCGATAGTAAACAGCCCGCAAGCCTTGCGGAGGGAACGCCAATCTGGCGTGAACTTGGTGCCCGGCTCGTTGGCGGGTGCTGTCGAACGACCCCCCAGGATATTGCCGCCGTGACGGCGCTGTCAGAAAGTTACAAACCTGGATATCGACCGGTTGGTGCTGCTGGCGCAAGGAACTTCTGACGCGTCACGAACTTGGCCTCTACGCAGTTAACCTGAGTGGCGATGTCCCCTATTGAGTAACGATGTAACGGGATCTGTGCAGCAGCACCGATGCTTCCCCCCACGGAGCACCGAAACCGCCATCCCAACTGTGTATTAATCCGCCATTCTCAGCCCACAGTCACAGATTCACACCTAGGGAAGTTCTCGCGGCGGGGGAGCGGACGGAACGTGTCGCGCTTCAGGACCGGCTTGCGGACACGTCTGACGGGCAGTTGCGCAGCTCCCGAGGCGCGCAAAGAAGGGCCACGCCCCCCTGCGGTCTGGGATGTGGCTGGTGGCCGGAACGCTCTGAAACGGCGAACTTGCGGTGTGTGTACATTGTCCACACTTCCGCCTTCGGATCGAGTCGTATGTGGGTCGGATCGGGCCGGACCTCGCATGTTCCCGGGGGAGTCCAGTGTTCATCCATCCCTGGATTCGCGGTTTTCGACATGACTGCCAGAGCGTGCTCTACCACCACCCCGGCTCGTCTCTATTTCTCTGGCGTGTCGTCAGACAGTGGCATCGAGGGCGATGAGCGGCCGGGCGTGAGTGGTCGGAGGCGAGGGCGCCGGTCGCCGTCTTCGGAGATATCCGGCGTCGGACGTCCTGTGCTTTTTGATTCGTTCCGGTGCCGACCGGGTGTCTGCCTAGGGCCTCGGGGGAGCTGACCTGGTCGGACTGCCACACACGAAGTATCCGTTTTTGCGTTTCGGTTGAGCTGCCTAAGCGGAACAGTTTGGCCGGCGGGGCATAAGCGAATCCGGAATCCCGGCGTCAGTAGAGGATTTTCCGGTCTGGGAGGCGGGCGAGGGTGGCGCTGAAGGAGCGGTATCCGGGACAACCGTCATTTGATTAGGTGGTTCAGGAACCCCCGTATTGGGCACCGGAATGGGCTTCGATTGCGATGTTGAGTTCTTCCAGGGTCGGGGGGTTTGCTCCCGGGCGCTGCACGGTGATGGCCGCGGCTGCAGCTGCGGTGTGTCCAAGCTGCTCCAAGACAGCTGGGGCGAAACCTTCGGTTCCTCGGGTGAGAAAACCCAGGATCAGGGCGGACATGTAGGAGTCCCCGGCGCCGATGGTGTCGGCAACTTTGGACTTCACGGCGGGAATGCTGATGTTAGCGGCGGGGGTGGTGAATTGTGAGCCGTCGGCGCCTTTGGTGATGACGGTAAGTCCGGCGCCCAGACCGAGGATGTGTGCTGCGGTTTCGTCCAGGCTTTTTTGGGGGTACAGCCAGTAGGCATCTTCGTCGCTGAGTTTGACGACGTCGGTTAGGGGCACGAGCTCTTCGAAGGTGGCCAAAGCTTCCCTGTGGCTGCCGAGCAGGGCTGGACGGATATTCGGGTCATAGGTGATCATGCAGTGTGTGCGGGCTTGTTCGAGCAGGGATTTCACGGCGCCGGCACCGGGATTAAGGAAAGTGGCGATGGATCCGGTGTGCAGGATTTTTGGGAAGTAGGCGGGGGCTGTCGGGGCAAGGTCCCAGGAGATGTCGAAGTCGTACTTAGCGGAGCCGTCGGGTCCAAGGGTTGCTGTGGCCGATGCCGTTTTGGTGAGGGATTTTGATCCGGGCAGAAGTATGACGCCTGCACTGCTGAGGTGGTTTTCGATGGAAATCCCACGCGCGTCCGGGGCGATGGCCGTGAGCAGACCTGTGGTGACGGCGAGGCGGCCAAGTCCGTAAGCGACGTTGGCCGGTGAGCCGCCGGGGTGCTCCACCGTGTCGTGCGACGTGGTGACCACGTCGATCAGCGCTTCGCCTATGACCATGACGTCGAGCGTCTGGTGAGCGTCGTTCCGGGCTGTTGTGAGGTAATCCATGGTCTGTCTCTCGTGGGATGGTGATGATGGGAACTCCCGGTATGGATCCGTCCGCGGACCTGGGGGAGGTCCGCGGACGGAGAAGGGAGCTCCGGTAGAGCGGGAGGGTACTAGCCGGCCATCAGGCGGTGGCTGCGCCGGTCATGATCGCCACTGCGTCGGTCATTGTGTGTGATTGCGGAGTGATGGTGGCAGCGCACTTGCCCAGGCGCTGGATGTGGATCCTATCCGCTACGTCAAAGACGTGGGGCATGTTGTGGCTGATCAAGATGACCGGCAGGCCGCGGTCGCGAAGGTCCCTGACCAGCTGGAGCACCTGGTTCGATTCCCGGACGCCAAGTGCCGCCGTCGGTTCATCCAGCACAACGACCTTTGAACCGAACGCTGCGGCGCGGGCCACGGCGACAGCCTGGCGCTGGCCGCCCGAGAGGTTCTCCACCGGCACTGTCACGTCCTGCAGGGTGGAGATGCCCAACCGGGTCAGCTCTTCCTTGGCCTTCCGGCGCATACCTTTGGTGTCAAGCATCCGGAACACGCTCCCGAGGAGTCCCGCACGCCTTTCCTCCCGACCCAGGAACAAGTTCGAGGCGACGTCGAGGGCCGGTGAGACAGCGAGGTTCTGGTACACGGTTTCGATGCCGTGGACCCTGGCGTCCTGCGGCCGCTTGAAGTGCACGGGCTGTCCTGACATGAAGAGCTCGCCGGAGTCTGGGACTTCTGCTCCGGTGAGGCATTTGATCAGGGTTGACTTGCCTGCGCCGTTGTCGCCGATGATCGCGAGGACTTCGCCCGGGTAGAGGTCGAGACTGACCCCGTCCAGTCCCACGACACGGCCGAAAGTCTTGACGAGGTTCCGGGCCTGCAGGATGGGCTCGCGCGTGGCGACGTGGGGGGCTTCAAATTCTGTCGTGGTCATGACTTGACCTTTCGGATCCACTGATCGACGGACACAGCAACAATGATCAGGACGCCCACGGCGAGCGTCTGGTACAGCACGTCCAGCCCGGCGAGCGAGAGGCCGTTGCGGAAGACACCCACGATCAGCGCTCCAAGCAGTGAACCCCAGATGGAGCCGCGGCCGCCGAAGAGGCTGGTTCCGCCGATGACGACGGCTGTGATGGAGTCCAGGTTCAGGTCCACGCCGCCGTTGGGGCTGGCTGCGTTGGTGCGTCCGATCTGGATCCAGGCGCCGACGGCCAGGACGGCGCCGGCTGCGAGGTAGACGCTCATGAGGACACGGTTTACCGGGATGCCGGCCAGGCGGGCGGCTTCCTTGTCATCTCCGACGGCGTAGACGTGCCGGCCCCAGGCCGTCTTGCCCAGGATGAAGGCGACCGCGATGTAGAGCAGGAGCATCATGACGACGCCCGTGGAGATCCTGACCGGGCCCACCGGGAAGGTGGTTCCTGTCCAGGTCAGCAGGGGCGGCATGGCCGAGCCGCGCACTGTCGCTCCGTTGGAGTAGAGCAGTGTCAGGGCGATGAAGATGTTGAGCGTGCCCAGGGTGACGATGAACGGCGGGAGCCGGAACCTGGTGACCAGGAATCCGTTCAGGGCTCCGGCGGCGAGTCCGACCACCAGGCCTGCGAGCAGGGCAACAGGTGCGGGCAGTCCGTTGTTGACGGCGAGCTGGGCCATGACCATGGAGGAGAGGATCATGACGGCGCCGACGGAGAGGTCGATGCCAGCGGTGAGGATGATGAGGGTCTGGGCGATGGCCAGGGTGCCGACGACGGAGACCTGCTGGGTAATCAGCGAGAGGTTTTCAACCCGCAGGAACCTGTCATTGAGGAGGCCGAACACCACCACCGCGATGAGAAGTACGAGGGCGGGACTGAGGGCGGGGTAGCGGTGGAGGGTATTGCGTATCCGGCTGAGCGGTGTCTGGCGGTCAAGGAATTCCTCCGCCAGGTCGGCATGCCCGGCGCTGGGCGGGCCGGCGGTCTGTTGCTGGGTCACGATTGGTCCTGATCTTCCGTGATGGTTGCTAGGGGAGGCCCTAGCTCGGGAGATGCGGGGCGGGGAGGCCGATAGCGGGCGCCGGGTCCCCGCCCCGCAGTGAAGCTGGGTGGGTTACTTTCCCCAGCAGATGTCGGAGGCTTGGGTGGTGGTGATGCTCTTGACGCCGTCGGCCGGCTTGTCTGTGACGAGCTCGACGCCGGTGTTGTAGAAGTCCAGCCCCGGTGAGTTGGCCGGCTTCTGGCCGGTCTTGGCGAGGTCAACGATGGCCTTGACGCCCAGTTCGGCCATCTTGACCGGGTACTGCTGGGCCGTGGCGCCGATGACGCCGGACTTGACGTTGTTCACGCCGGTGCAACCGCCGTCCACCGAGACGACCAGCACGTCCTTTTCCTTGCCGGCGGCCTTCAGTGCCTCGAAGGCACCCGCTGCCGCAGGTTCGTTGATGGTGTAGACGACGTTGATGTTCGGGTTCTTGGCCAGGAGGGTTTCCATGGCGGTGCGTCCGCCGTCTTCGGCGCCCTGCGAGGCCTGGCTACCGACGATCTCGTAGTCGCCGCCCTTGCCGCCGGTGTACTTGCCGGTCTTGGCTTCGTCGCCGTTCTTCTTTTTATCCGCGGTGTCGATACCGAGGCCGGTCAGGAAGCCCTGGTCCCGGTTGTAGTCAACCGAGACGACCTTGTCATCAAAGAGATCGACGAGGGCAATCGTCGCTTTTTTCCCGTCCAGCTGAGCTGCGGTCCATTTGCCGATCAGCTCCCCGGCGGCGAAGTTGTCAGTGGCGAACGTGATGTCGGCTGCGTCGGCGGGATCCGGCGGGGTGTCCAGAGCGATGACGAAGAGCCCGGCGTCCTTGGCCTTTTTCAGGGCGTCCACTACGGAGGGGCCGTTGGGGGTGATCAGGATGCCCTTGTCACCCTTGGAGATCGCGTTCTCAATGGCCTGGATCTGGGTGTCCTCGTCGCCGTCAGCCTTGCCCGCAGCGAGCTTGAGGTCCACGCCGCCGGCCTCGGCCGCCTTCTTCGCCCCGTCCTCCATGGCGACGAAGAACGGGTTGGTCGTCGTCTTCACGATCAGGGAGACACCGACCTTGTCCCCTGACGAGCTACCGGTTGATGAGGTGGACGGGGAACTGCCACCACAGGCAGAAAGACTGAGCGCTCCCAGAGTCAGCACTGCTCCTGCAGCGAACAGGCGGGTGGCCGTTGAACGGGGTGCTTTGGAACTCAACATTGAATCTCCTGGTGTTTGAGGCCCTCACTGGCCTCGACAACGATGTCATGTACGATGTAATCAGCATCACACCAGAGAGTCAATAGATGCAACTTAGAAGGAGCGATATATTTGACAACGATGTCCGATCGTAGCCAGCCGACCATTTCCGCCAGTCGTCCGACAATGCGCCACGTGGCTGCCCTTGCCGGCGTCGGAATAAAGACCGTCTCCCGCGTGATCAACGACGAACCTGGCGTGTCGGACGCCACCCGGGAAAAGGTGCTCAGCGCTTCACGGCAACTCAACTATCAGCTGGACATGGCCGCCGGCAGCCTGCGCCGCGCGGGCAGAAGGACGCTCTCGGTCGGGCTGTTGCTGCCGAGTGTTTCCAACCCGTTCAGCGGCGAGATCAACCGGGCCATAGAAGATGCTCTTGGGGCCAGGGGAATCGCGGTCTTTGCGGCGAGCCTGGATGATGACCCCCAGCGGGAGCAGGACATCGTGGCGGCATTTCTTGGGCGGCGTGTCGACGGGCTCATCCTCACGCCCATCGCCAGGAGCCAGGCGTATGTGATCCCGGAGCATTCCCGTGACCTGCCTTTGGTCTTCATTGACCGTGAACCGGTAGGAGTGGAAGCAGATGCCGTCGTGACCGACAACGCCGCAGGCTCCGCGAGGGCAGCTGCTCACCTGATCAGCCGCGGCCACACCAGGCTCGCCTATCTGGGGGACCGCACCGACATCCAGACCGCCCGGGAACGCCGGCGGGGGTTCATTGAGGAGATCGGCCGGCAGGGAATTCCCACTTCCACGATTCCCGTCCGTGAAAACCTGCACGATGAGGAATCGGCCAGATTGGCCGTGTTGGAACTTCTCACCGCTGCCGAACCACCGACGGCGATTTTCTCCAGCCAGAACCTCATCACTTTCGGCGCCATGCGCGCTCTGAGAGAGCTCGGGCTGAGCAAACGCGTGGCCTTAATCGGATTCGATGACTTCACGCTTGCCGACATGATGGATCCCGGCGTGACAGTCATCGCCCAGCACCCCGAGCGAATCGGGAAGCTGGCAGCAGAGCGGCTCCTGGCCAGGATCGATGGCGACCAGCAGCCCCCGCATACCTATGTTGTCCCGTCTGAGCTGATACAAAGAGGCTCCGGGGAACTCCGCCCTCCGGCCTGACGCCGGGGGACCTTCCTGAATAATCTGCCAAACACATCGACCTGAAAGGGATCATGATGACCAAGACCCTGTATGCCGAGTTCACCGTCAAGCCCGGCAGCGAAGCCCGCGTTGCTGAAATGATGCTCGAACTGACCCGGCATGTGCGCCGTGAACCGGGCAACGAGCTGTTCCTTCCCTGCACCCGGGAAGAGAACCCCCGGGAGTACTTTGTCTTTGAGGTCTACCGCGATGAAGCCGCGTTCCAGGAACACATCGGCGCCGATTACGGCGCCAGATTCAACGAGGAACTGGCCCGCCATATCGAAGGCGACGCCTCGGAACTGACCTGGCTTCTGCCGCTGGAATAGCCCTCAGCCAAATCCAGCAGATCCACGGTCGGCGGGAGCTGCTGCGTCCAGGACCCACGGAGACGGCTGAACGGAGCCGCCTGCCGGAAATAACCCTTCCAGCCCTGCCGCTGGGAGGGAATTTTCTGCTGCCCGCCCATCGCTTCGCCCGGCTCAGCCGCGCGGCGGGCGGCCTCATTCCCGCGCCGCCAAAACCGTTGACTTGTCTGACGGACATCACTTAGTGTCCTTCGCACTGACAACGTTGTCTACCGACGACGCGCGCAACGAAGGGCGAATCAAACGAATGAAGAACACGACCACCCGCAGGACGCATGCCGTTTCTGCACTGACGCTCGCGGGACTGACGCTGGCCGCGGCACTGGCAGGTTCCCTGCCGGCGTCGGCCGCGACGGGCCCCGGGGACGAACCCTACCGGCCGGCCATTCACTACACGCCGGCAAAGAACTGGATGAACGACCCCAACGGGCTCGTCTTCTACAAGGGCGTCTACCATATGTACTACCAGCACAACCCCTCCGGTAACACCTGGGGGAACATGTCCTGGGGCCACGCCACATCGAAGGACCTTGTTCACTGGCAGGAGCAGCCGCTGGCGATCTCCACCGATGCAGAGCAGGACATCTTCTCCGGCAGCGTCGTCGTGGACAAGGACAACACGACCGGTTTCGGTACGAAAGAGAACCCACCGCTGATCGCGATCTTCACCAGCGCCTACAAGGACGCCTCGCCCCACCGCGGCCTGCAGGCGCAGTCCCTGGCCTACAGCCTCGATGACGGCCAGACCTGGACCAAGTACTCCGGCAATCCTGTACTGAACCGAAACTCCGCCAACTTCCGTGACCCTAAGGTCTCCTGGTACAACAAACCCGGCGGCGGAGGCTACTGGCTCATGACCGCGGTCGAAGCCCAGGATCACAAGGTCGTCCTCTACAAGTCCGCCAATCTCAAGGACTGGACCGCCCTGAGTGAATTCGGACCAGCCAATGCCACCGGCGGGCAGTGGGAATGCCCCGACCTGTTTCCCCTCGCCGTGGACGGCGACCCGAAGAACGTTAAATGGGTCATGGTCGTCAACATCAACCCCGGAGGCGTGGCCGGCGGCTCCGCTGGCCAGTACTTCGTGGGCAACTTCGACGGCACCACCTTCACCTCCGAAACCACCAAACCCGTGGCCACGCCCCCTCCCGGGACGGTCCTGGCCGGATTCAACGACGGAACTTACAACGGCTGGACCGTCAACAACGAGCCAGGAAACTGGAAGAACGGCCCATTCGGCAGCACTCCGGCAAACGGAGCCCTTCCCGGCCAGAGCCCCGTGACCGGCTTTGACGGCAGTGGCCTGATCAACTCCTTCAACGACGGCGACTGGCCGCTCGGGTCCATGCAGTCACCTAACTTCACCGTGACCGACGACTACCTGAACTTCCTCGTGGGCGGTGGCAAGCACCCCCGCGTCTCCGACAAGCTGGACAACACCCCGCCCGAAGGGGAGCTCAAGTTTGACGGCTTCGAGGTTCCCGCCGGGACATCGCTGGCCGACACCGGCTGGACCGGGACCGGCGACCTCACCCCCAACTTCCAGCCCTCCACCAGCGGCGGGGACTTCTACCTCGGGGCCAAACGGATCAACACCTTCGAGACCGGCACGGCGCCGGGCGATGACCGGCAGGGCACCCTGACATCACCGGAATTCCCCATCACCAAGAATTTCATGAGCATGCTGGTCGGCGGCGGCAACCGCTCCGCGGACTCCGGACAGATCCTGGCCGCCCAGTTGCTCGTCAACGGCAAGGTGGTCCGCTCCCTCGCAGGAGACAATTCCGGAATCCTGAACTGGAAAGGCTGGGATGTCGCCGAGTTCGCGGGACAGAATGCACAGTTGCGTGTAGTTGACCAGGCCACCGGCGGGTGGGGACACCTGACCCTTGACCACGTCATGCTGACTGACGGCCCGGCCGTTCCCCGGTCTGACGAGGAATCGGTAAACCTCGTGGTCAACGGACAAGTGGTCCGCACGGCCACCGGAAACGACAGTGAAAAGCTCGACTGGGCATCATGGAATGTCAAAGAATTCGTTGGCCAACAAGCACATATCACAGTGGTCGACAATAACCGATTCGGTTGGGGCCACATTCTCGCGGACGACTTCATGCTCTCCTCGAAACCGGCACAGTCGGCCCTGGACACCTATGACTGGCTGGACTACGGACGCGACTACTACGCCTCCGTGTCCTTCGCCAACATGCCCGAAAACAAACGGGTCATGCTGGGCTGGATGAACAACTGGGACTACGCCAACAACATCCCCACCAACCCGTGGCGCAGCGCCATGGCCCTGCCGCGCGAAGTGAAATTGACCCAGACCCCGGAAGGGCCCCGGCTCACCCAAAGCGCCGTCAAGCAGGTCGACAAGCTGGCCCAAGAGCCAAGCTACTCAACGACGAAGGGCATCCCGATCGAGGAGGGAACAACCCCGCTGCCCGCGGCCGCCTCCGGCCAGGTCCAACGAGTCGACATCACCTTCGCGCCGGGCACGGCCAAGAAATCCGGCATCACCGTGCTGGGCGATGGAGCCGCATCCACCGTCATCGGCTACGACGCCACGACCGGGAAGCTCTTCGTTGACCGCACTAACTCCGGCAACACCGCGTTCCACCCGTCCTTCGCTTCCATAGAGGACGCCCCCGTCACCCTGGACAAGAAGGGCTACGTCACCCTTCGGGTCTACCTCGACCGCTCCTCAGTAGAGGTCTTCGCCCAGGACGGTCTGCGGACCATCACCGACCAGGTATTCCCCAACGCCGGAGCCGACAAGATGGCCCTCTTTGCAGAAGGCGGTACCGCCCAACTCAAATCACTCACCGTGACACCGCTTGAAAAGGCAATGTTCCTGGCTGAAAAGAAGTGACCCCACCCGCCGCCTGACGGGCTCCCCAAGGAGCTGGAACTGAAGGGATTGCGCCCGGTATTGCACCGGGCACAATCCCTTCAGCTCGTCCATACCCCGGCGGCCGAAACATCAAGGGAAAGCCCCAGAGCAGCGCGCTCATTTGGAGGAGTTCACACACGACGGGGTGGGTGAGTGCCATGGCGAGCAGGAGCAGTGCCGGGACGGAGCGAAGCTTGGTGTGCTGCTGTCCGGCTTGGCGGTATATAGCGTCAACCAGTTCTTGGTGCTGCGGGTTTCGGGTCGTTGGGAAGGTGCCAGTCTTCGCCGGGGGCGTCCGGGTGTTCGCCCAGGACGTGGCGCCCGCCCAAACTGCGAGGTTGGTTGGGGGCGAGGACATGAGATTCCGGCCGTAAGGACACGGCGGACGACGGCGGGAGGTTCCGCCGTCGTCCTCAAGAGTTGCAGTCAGCGCTGTCCGGCTAGGAGGCGGGCTCCGTCTTTCCAGGGGCGAGACCGTAGAAGGGCGTGAAACGACTCCTGGCACCGGGGGAAATGTTGGAACGGACGATCGAAGCGCTCTCCAGCGCTGCCAGATGATATCTGACTGCGCCGCGCGAGGACGCGATGCCGTCGCTGATGTCAGCTACTTTGCTTGCCCCATGGCTTGCCAGGTAGTCGATGATTTTTGATCTGATCGGAGTGTTTCTCGCTCTTTTCGTCCGCTGAATGCGGTGCACGTCCATCGGGCTCTGGAGGTCAAAGTCAGCGGTCATTGGCCATGGCCTTTCATCCGGTGTGAGGGTAGGTTCGCAGGTTTGAAAATTTGGCCGAGCGGGATCCGGTCAGTGCATCGGAACACGCTCAAACTCCCTGCTGTCTTCAGTGACCTGCGCATCCTGGGAGGCTTCCGGGCGTGACGCTTCGAGGAGGGACGTGGACTTGTCGTGGTTCCGGCCGATGACCGCGGTGGCGATGGCATTTCCCAGGATGTTGGTGGCGGTGCGTCCCATGTCAAGGAGTTGGTCGATCACCAGCAGGACACCAATTCCGGCGGCCGGGATGCCGAAGGCAGGGACCACGGCGGCTACGACGACGAGTGACCCGCGTGGAACGCCGGCCATGCCCTTGCTGCTGAGCAGGAGCATTGCGGTCATCGCGATCTGCTGGCCAAGGTCCATGTCGATGCCGTAGGCGTTGATCAGGAAGACCGACGCGAAGGTCATGTACATCATGGAACCGTCCACGTTGAACGAGTAACCCAGGGGCAGCACGAAACCGGTGGTGCGCTTCTCGATGCCGAACTTGGTCAGGCCTTCAATGAGCTTGGGCAGGGCGGCTTCACTGCTGGAGGTGGCGAACGCGATGACCATGGGTTCGCGCACTATCCGTACCAGTCGGAAGGCGGCCCGTCCGAGGAAGGCGACGGCGACGCCGACCATGATGACCCACAGGGCCGAGAGAGACACATAGAACCCGCCGATGAACGACGCGTAGGTGGCAAACGCATCGAGACCTTGGGAGGTGAAGGCCGCTGCGATGCCGGCGAAAACGCCGACGGGTGCCGCCAGCATCACATACCCGGTGACCTTCAGCATGACGCCCATCAGTTCGTCGATGGCATCGGCTATGGAGGAGCGGCCCTTCTTCCGGAGGTTCAGCAGGGCGATGCCGAAGAGGGCGCCGAATACGAGGATCTGAAGGGGGTTGTTTTCGGTCAGTGCGGCGAAGACGCTCGTGGGGATGATGTGGGTGATGAACGCCTGGTAATCGAGGGGCTTCGTTTCCATCCCCGCGTCGCCTCCCGGCATCAGGTGGAGCCCGTCACCGACGTTGAGTACATGGGCCGTGATGAAGCCGAACGCGCCCACCAGGACGGAGGCGGTCAGGAACCAGATCATTGAGCGGCCAAAGAGCTTGCCCACCCCGGCGGATTTGGCTGCTCCTGCGATGCCGGAGACGAGGGTGGCGAAGATCAGAGGGGCAATGATCATTTTGATGAGGTTCAGGAACATGTGCGTCACGGTGTCGAGGACCGCCACGACGGATTCGCGTGTGTCCACCGGCAGCAGCCAGTGGAAGAGCAGACCGCTGAGGATTCCGAACAGGAGCGCTGCCAGGATCCACATCGTTGATTTGTTTTTCATAGTCAGTCCTTGGGTAGAGGCCGGGTTGGTGGCCCGGTGCTGGAACGGTCCTCGTCATCGAGTTCCGTTTTCTCTGTAGTCGGTCGGGATTTTGGGCACGACGGCGTGCCCCTTGCTCCCTGGTCGGGCGGGGTCGTCGGTCTGCGGAGGCTATTGGGTGAGGTTGGCCAGGCGGTGCGGGCTGAGGAGCTCGGTGAGCTGCTCGTCGGTGAGCAGGCCGTGTTCGAGCACGAGTTCCGCGACGCCCTTGCCGGTGGCGAGGGCTTCCTGGGCGATGGCCGTGGCTGTGGCGTAGCCCAGTTGCGGGTTCAGGGCGGTGACGAGGCCGATGGATTGTTCCACGGTGAGGCGAAGGTGTTCGGTGTTGGCGGTGATGCCCCG
>NZ_JBFTRB010000020.1:0-95829 GCF_056399305.1 Arthrobacter sp. 01N444 | reverse complement strand
CGGCCTCGTAGACCACCCGCACCGGGGCTGGAAGAGAGACGATCCAGGCAAGAATCTCGGCATAATCCGGAGTCATCCGGTGCGGAATGATCTCGCCGGTCTGCGCGTCCAGGGCGCATCCGGCGACAGAACGGGCATGGACATCCAGGACGACGCTTGTACGCTCGAACATAGCTGGAACCTCCCAATTTCAAATGTGGCTCTACCTGTCCGCCAAGTCTGGCAGGCAACCCACGTACCGCTTTGAAAAGGAGGTTCCAGCCCCAAAACCCGGCTACCTCATATCGTCTAGCCGGATCCGGCGCCGCCGGGCCGGTCGCCCTCCGCGTTATCGCGGACCTAGCGCGCGATATCGCGGATCAGGTTCGTGATCCGGGCGGTGGAGAGCCGCCGGCCGCGTTCGTCGGTCATCACGATTTCGTGGGTGGCGAGCGTCCGGCCGAGGTGAATGGCCGTGCAGGTGCCGGTGACGATGCCCTCGGAGATCGCCCGGTGGTGCGTCGCTCCGACCTCGATCCCGAGCGCCTGCCGGTCAGGTCCGGCGTGCATGCCCGCCGCGAAAGAACCCAGGGTTTCGGCCAGGACCACGTGGGCCCCGCCGTGCAGGATGCCTGCCACCTGGGTGTTCCCCGCCACCGGCATGGTGGCCACAGTGCGCTCCGGGCTCATCTCGAGGAAGCGGATCCCCATCTTCACCACAAGGGCTCCGACGCCGTACTGGCCCAGCCAATCGTGCATCTCCTCGGGAACACCGGCCGCAGCGAGCTCGGCCGCGTACGGGCCGGGCGTGAAATTGTCCATCATGGGAACTAGGCTGGCACCTGTGAGTGAAACTACCAAACCGGCCCTTGCCCTCGAGAATGCAGCCTCCCTTTCCGCGGACACTGCCGCAGACCAACTCCTGGCAGCTGAGCCGGATTCAGGGGTTGCGGCCAAGCGTGCCGGAAAATCCAGCCGGGCCGCGGCGTCGGTTTCCGCCACTGAGGCCCCCGTGATTCCCATCACGGACCAGCCGCGGCTACTCGTCCTCGATGGGCACTCCATGGCGTTCCGGGCGTTCTTCGCCCTGCCCGCGGACAAGTTCTCCACCGCCACGGGCCAGCACACGAACGCCGTCCACGGCTTCACGTCCATGCTGATCAACCTGATCAAGGAGCAAAAGCCCACCCACGTGGCGGTCGCCTTCGACGTCTCCGATGACACGACGCACCGCAAGGCCGAGTACAGCGAGTACAAGGGCGGACGCAACGAGACCCCGCGGGAAATGAGCGGCCAGATCGACCTCATCGACAAGGTCATGGGCGCCTGGGGCATCAAGACCATCAAAATGCCCGGTTGGGAAGCTGACGACATCCTGGCCACCCTCGCCGCAATGGGGGAAAAGGCCGGTTACGAAGTGCTGCTGGTCTCAGGCGACCGCGATGCCTTCCAGCTCATCACCGACAACGTTTTCGTCCTGTACCCCAAGAAGGGTGTCAGCGATATTCCCCGCATGGACGCGGACGCCATCCAGGAGAAGTACTTCGTCAGCCCGGCCCAGTACTCAGACCTCGCCGCCCTGGTGGGGGAATCCGCGGACAACCTCCCCGGTGTTCCCGGCGTCGGCCCCAAGACGGCAGCGAAATGGATCAACCTTTACGGCGGACTGGAGGGGGTCCTGGAGAACCTCGACGCGATCGGCGGGAAGGTGGGGGACTCCCTGCGCGAATACGTTGACGACGTCAAGCGCAACCGGCGCCTCAACAGGCTGCACACCGACCTGGATCTGCCAGTGACGCTGGACGAGCTCGCGGACCCGCGGCCTGACCAGGCAGCCCTCGAGGAGCTGTTCGACGCCCTGGAATTCAAGACCATCCGGACCCGGCTCTTCGCCCTCTACGGCAGTGAAGTCACCGAAGCCGAGCGGGAAAGCCTCGACATCCCGGACTTCGTGATCCCGGCGGACGCAGCCGAACTTAGCGCGTTCCTCGAGGCCGGTGCCGGCAAGCGCTCCGCTGTGGCGGTCGACGTTGTGCCCGGCCGGATCGGCGAGGACGCCGCAGCGGTGGCGATCGTCCGCGACGACGCCGCCGTCTATATCGACCTGGCCAGCCAGGACGCCGCCGCCGAAAACGTTCTGGCCGCATGGCTGCGCGACGCCCACGCACCGAAGGTCATGCACGGGTTCAAGGCTGCCCTGAAGGCCCTGACCGCGCGCGGCCTGGAACTGGAAGGCGTGGTGGATGACACCTCGATCTCCGGCTACCTCATCCAGCCGGACCGCCGCAGCTACGAGCTTGCGGAGCTGGCACAGCATCACCTCAACATCGCGGTTTCCACGGAGGCCGCCAAGGAAGGCCAGCTTGAGCTGGCGTTCGACGGCGACGACGCCGCCGCTGCGGGCGCGCTGGTCCACGTCGCCGCCGTCGTCCAGGCCCTGAGCCGCTTTTTCGAATCAGAACTGACGGAACGCAAAGCGCAGGACCTGCTCACCACGCTGGAACTGCCGGTCAGCCGGGTGCTGGCCGATATGGAACTCGCGGGAATCGCCATCGACATGCCCCGCATGGACGAGCAGCTGTCGGATCTCGCCAAGGTGATCGACAACGCCCAGGAGCTGGCGTTCGCCGCGATCGGCCACGAGGTCAACCTTGGTTCGCCGAAGCAGCTCCAGACCGTGCTGTTCGACGAACTGCAGTTGCCGAAGACCAAGAAAATCAAGTCCGGCTACACCACCGACGCCGCGTCACTCAAAAACCTGCTGGAAAAGACCGGGCACGAATTCCTGGTCCAGCTCATGGCGCACCGGGAATCGTCGAAGCTGCGCCAGATGCTGGAGTCGCTGAAGAAGTCCGTCAAGGAAGACGGCCGGATCCACACCACGTACGCGCAGAACGTCGCAGCCACGGGCCGGATCTCCTCCAACAACCCCAACCTGCAGAACATCCCCATCCGCAGCGAGGAAGGCCGGCGCGTCCGCGGCATCTTTGTGGTCAGCGAGGGCTACGAGTGCCTGCTCTCCGCGGACTACTCGCAGATCGAAATGCGCATCATGGCGCACCTCTCGGGCGACGCCGGCCTGATCCAGGCCTACAAGGACGGCGAAGACCTCCACCGGTTCGTGGGTTCGAACATTTTCCATGTGCCCACCGACCAGGTGACCAGCGCCATGCGGTCCAAGGTCAAGGCGATGTCCTATGGCCTCGCGTACGGGCTGACCTCGTTCGGTCTGTCCAAGCAGCTGGAGATCTCCGTTGACGAGGCGCGGACCCTCATGAAGGACTACTTCGACCGGTTCGGCGCCGTCCGCGACTACCTCCGCGGCGTGGTGGACCAGGCCCGGATCGACGGCTACACCGCCACCATCGAGGGGCGCCGGCGCTACCTCCCGGACCTGACCAGCACCGACCGCCAGCTGCGTGAGAATGCGGAGCGCATCGCGCTGAACTCGCCCATCCAGGGATCGGCGGCTGACATCATCAAGCGCGCCATGCTGGGTGTGCACGCGGAACTGGCGGCACGGGGCCTGAAATCGCGCATGCTCCTGCAGGTCCATGATGAACTTGTCCTCGAAGTCGCCGCGGGTGAGCGCGAGGCCGTGGAGAAGCTGGTGACCGAGCAAATGGGCTCGGCCGCGGACCTCAGCGTTCCGCTGGACGTCCAGATCGGCATCGGCTCCAGCTGGTACGAGGCGGGGCACTAAAGCTGGACAGGTATCGGCAAGGTTTCGGTCCGGCAAGTATTCGGTCCGGCAGTATTCGTTCCGGCTATGCCGGGACCCGAGATTCTCAGGGGGAGAAGTACGTGGCAGATAAGTACGAGCTCAGGCGGTTCCGCGCGGTCGCGAAGGACGAGGCGGATTACGCGCAAGGCACGGCGTGGCTGCGCGGGGTCGGGATCGGCTTCTACGACGAGCCGCGCAAAGACGACTTCGCGGACAAGATCATGGCCATGTATCTCGTGGACAACCGTGAAATGACCGGCGTTTACCAGGCCGACGGCGTTGCGGCCCACTCGCTGGCTGCCGACGTCCCGGTGGCGACCTTCGCCACCCTGCGCAAGGACCTGAACATCGGCTACGGCCGTCAGCTCGAAGCCCAGCTGGTCACGGCCGTCACGGTGCGCGGGACCCACCGCCGGCAGGGACTGCTGCGGCGGATGATGACCGAGGACCTTGCCGCGGCGAAGGCGGACGGCGTCGCGCTGGCGGCACTGACCGCCTCGGAGGCCTCGATCTACGGGCGGTTCGGTTACGGTGTGGCCACCTTCGAGCGCAGCATCAAGGTCGACACCGGGCCGCGCTTCCGGCTGCGCCATGCGCCCGCCGGCACCGTGGAGATTGCGGACCGCAAGGTCCTGCTGGAACTGGCCCCCGAGGTTTTTGGTCGGGTCCACGCGTCCATGCCCGGATCGATCTCGCGGCAGGAAGCGTACCGGCTGCGGTCTTCGGGCATACTCGGCCGGGACGGCAGCGAGGACGAGGCAATCCGCTGCGCCCTGCACTACGACGCCGCCGGAACCGTGGACGGCTACGTGTCCTATAAATTCGCCGGGTGGGACGCCAAGCCGTACACCATGGAGATCGTGGACCTCGTGGCCGCGAATGACGCCGCGTACCTGGAACTCTGGCAGTTCCTGGGCAGCATCGACCTCGTGGACCGGATCAGCTGGCAGGATGCACCGGTGGACGATCCCCTGACCTGGGCGCTTGAGGACCCGCGATGCGTCGAGGCATCGGACCACCGCGACATGCTGTGGCTGCGCGTCCTGGACCCGGCCCGGGTGCTGGGGGCCCGGCGCTACTCGGCCGACGGGACGGTCGTTCTCGCGGTCAGGGACAGTCTCGGCTTCGCGGCCGGCACCTTCGCGCTCACGGTCAGCGGGGGAGAGGCCACGGTGCGGCCGGCTCCGGAGGCTGAGCCGGACCTGTCCCTTGATGTTGCGGACCTCGGCTCCATCTATCTGGGCGCCGTTTGTCCCGTGACGCTGAAAGCTGCCGGCCGGATCACCGAGCACACCGCCGGGGCGGCGCTGACGGCGCGCCTCATGTTCGCCGTCGAACGTTCCCCGCACTGCCTCACGCACTTCTAGGCCTCCGGTCCGATTTCGGCGCCTAAGGCGACACGGACGGCCCCGTGCGCTTTGACCGGCGTTCGCGTAAACGACTAGACTAAACAGGCGCGTACTACGTGCGCGCATCTACAATCCACAAAATCAGGATGACCCGGCGGAACGCTTGCTGTGACGCCGTGCTCTTGGCCTGCATTCCATAATGCCGGCGAAGCGGTTTGCCTGACCGACTCACTATCCACAACGGAGCCCCTACTACATGACCATCACCTCCACCGAGAAGCCCGGTACCCCCGTAGTCGCCATTAACGACATCGGTACCGCTGAGGACTTCCTCGCAGCTGTCGACGCCACCATCAAGTACTTCAACGACGGAGACCTCGTCGAAGGTACCGTCGTCAAGGTCGACCGCGACGAAGTCCTGCTCGACATCGGTTACAAGACCGAAGGTGTCATTCCCTCCCGCGAGCTTTCCATCAAGCACGACGTTGACCCCGGAGACGTCGTCTCCGTTGGCGATCAGGTCGAAGCCCTGGTGCTCACCAAGGAAGACAAAGAAGGCCGCCTGATCCTCTCCAAGAAGCGTGCTCAGTACGAGCGTGCCTGGGGCGACATCGAGAAGGTCAAGGAAGAAGACGGTGTTGTCACCGGTACCGTCATCGAGGTTGTCAAGGGTGGTCTTATCCTCGACATCGGTCTGCGCGGCTTCCTGCCCGCATCCCTCGTCGAGATGCGCCGTGTGCGCGACCTCGCTCCGTACATCGGTCAGCAGATCGAAGCCAAGATCATCGAGCTGGACAAGAACCGCAACAACGTTGTGCTGTCCCGCCGTGCATGGCTCGAGCAGACTCAGTCCGAGGTCCGCTCCACGTTCCTCAACAAGCTGGAAAAGGGCCAGGTCCGTCCCGGCGTCGTTTCCTCCATCGTCAACTTCGGTGCCTTCGTGGACCTGGGCGGCGTAGACGGCCTGGTTCACGTTTCCGAGCTGTCCTGGAAGCACATCGACCACCCGTCCGAGGTTGTCGAAGTTGGCCAGGAAGTCACCGTCGAGGTTCTCGAGGTCGACCTGGACCGCGAGCGCGTCTCCCTGTCGCTCAAGGCTACGCAGGAAGATCCGTGGCAGACCTTCGCCCGCACCCACGCCCTCGGCCAGGTTGTTCCGGGTAAGGTCACCAAGCTCGTTCCGTTCGGCGCGTTCGTTCGCGTTGAAGACGGCATCGAAGGCCTGGTCCACATCTCCGAGCTCGCCGTGCGCCACGTTGAGCTGGCCGAGCAGGTTGTCTCCGTTGGTGACGAGCTGTTCGTCAAGGTCATCGACATCGACCTCGAGCGCCGCCGCATCTCGCTCTCCCTCAAGCAGGCCAACGAGGGCGTCGACGCCGACAGCACCGAATTCGATCCGGCTCTCTACGGCATGGCCGCAGAGTACGACGAAGAGGGCAACTACAAGTACCCGGAGGGCTTCGACCCGGAGTCCAACGAGTGGCTTGAAGGCTACGAGAACCAGCGCGCAGCCTGGGAGCAGCAGTACGCTGACGCCCAGACCCGCTGGGAAGCACACAAGAAGCAGGTTGCCCAGCACGCTGCCGACGACGCTGCAGCTGCAACGTCCGGCGAGAGCGATTCCGGCACCACCAGCTACTCCTCCGAGCCGGCTGCAGCCGAGACCGGTGCAGGCACGCTTGCTTCGGACGAGGCTCTTGCCGCTCTGCGCGAGAAGCTGACCGGCAACTAATTGCCCGTGATCCTCAAGGAGTCAGCTCCCTGAGGCCAGGCAGTTTGTAGCTTGAAGGTGGCCGTCCCCTCGGGGGCGGCCACCTTTTTGTGTTCCCCGGGGGACATGCCCATTTTTGAAGCCCTCCCTCCGGGGACATGCCCATTTTTCGAGCCGGGCCGTGGACATTTGAGGATTGTGCCCAGTCCTGGCCCTGGGCGCGGGACATGTCCAGTGCGGGGAGGCCGGCGCCATGCCCTGGTGCCGGACATGCCCCGCGGTTGCCCGGACCACCGGACATGCCCATTTTTGAAGCCCTCCCTCCGGGGACATGCCCATTTTTCGAGCCGGGCCGTAGACATTTGAGGATTGTGCCCAGTCCTGGCCCTGGGCGCGGGACATGTCCAGTGCGGGGAGGACGGCGCCATGCCCTGGTGCCGGACATGCCCCGCGGGCGCCCGGACCACCGGACATGCCCATTTTTGAAGCCCTCCCTCCGGGGACATGCCCATTTTTCGAGCCGGGCCTTGGACATTTGTGGATTGTGCCCAGCCCTGGCCTCCGGCGCGGGACATGTCCAGTGCGGGGAGGCCGGCGCCATGCGTTGGTGCCGGACATGCGCATTCCTGGCACTAGGCACCGGGCTGCCGTTGCACGCGTTTCCTGCTCGTCAGGACAAGCAAGGGGCCGCGCCATGGAATGTAGGCTCCTTGACGGCAGCCAGGCGCTGACGACGGGGGCATGTCCAATGACGGAAGGGAGCCCGGGCCCGGCCCAGGGTGCCATGCCTTCAGCGCAGCGGGATCTTCGCTATGACCGGCACCGTGTGCGTCTGCGAGGCGGCACCGGTCACCAGTTCGGCGCCCGCGTACTTCAGCAACGCGAGGGCTCCCACATTGCCGGCCGTCGTCTCGGCTACCAGGACGGCTGCCCCGGTCGACGCGGCGCGAGCCCTTACGAGGCGCAGCGCCTCGCGGCCCACGCCCTGGCCGCGGAAGCTCCGGGCGAGCCAGATTCCGGTCTCCAGCGCCCAGCCGCCACCCCCTGCAACGGCCCCGGCGGCACCAACAGCCCCGGCGTCACCACCTGGCCCAGCCCCGGCGGCACCAACAGCCCAGCCGCCACCACCGGCCCAGCCCTCATCCGCTGCTGCCGGCTCCGTGTCCATCCGCCTGAGCCGCACGGACCCTGCCATCTGCCCGTCGCAGCTGATGGCCCACGTCTTCTGCCCCGCGGGACCGTCCAGGCCGGCTGCGGCGGCGCGGTGGAATTCGCGGAACCAGCTGATCCGGTCGGTGTTCCAGCCGGCGGTCGTGCCCAGCGGCGGGGTGACCTCGTCGGCGTCGGCGTCCCGGAGCCCAAGTTCCAGGAGCTGTTCGAGAACGTCCTCGCTGACGTCAAGCAGCGCGACCGCGGGCACGGGCTCAGCTGATGGGCACATCGATCCACTCCGTTTCTCCGGGCAGCAGCGACGCGCTGCCGGCCGACATGGCGGCCACGCGGTCCGCGGCCCGGGCAAGTTCTTCCGCATCATCCGGCAGCGCGAGCCTCAGGACAGTAGTCTGCGCCTCGTAACGGGTTTCGGCCATGACATACCCCGCGGCGCGCAGATCGTTCTCGAGCCGGCCGGCGACGGCGTGCTGTACGGGGACCGAGCAAATGCGCAACCGGCGGCGCCGCACGAGGGGAGCAAGCTCCAGCGCTCCGGACACCGATTCGGAATAGGCCCGCACCAGGCCGCCGGCACCCAGGAGAATGCCGCCGAAATAGCGCACGACGACGACGGCGACGTCGCTGAGATCGGCGACGCCGGGTGCGGTTTCCCGCTTCAGCAGCGCCTCGAGCATGGGGATGCCCGCGGTGCCGGACGGCTCGCCGTCGTCGTTGGAACGCTGGATGTCCCGGTCGGGGCCGAGCACGAAGGCGAAGCAGTGATGCCGGGCGTCATGGAATTCCCGGCGCAACCCGCCCAGGACGGCCCGGGCGGCGTCCTCGTCCGCCGTGCGGGCCAGCACTGTGATGAAACGGGACCGCTTGACCTCGATTTCGTGCCGAAACCCGGGCCCCGCGGCGAGGGTGGTGTAGACGGCCGTCCTGCTCTCGGGGGATTCCGCCGCATCTGCCACCGGTTCAGTTTAGTCTGGTGAGGTGTTGAAGATCGGGTTGACCGGCGGAATCGCCTCGGGGAAGTCCATGGTTGCCGCGCGCCTGCGCGACCTTGGAGCAGTGCTTGTCGACGCCGACGCGCTGGCCCGGGAGGTCGTGGAACCGGGTATGCCCGGGCTGGCCAGTGTGGTGGAAGCCTTCGGTGCCGCCGTCCTGACCGCGGAAGGCCGGCTGGACCGGGCCCGGCTCGGTGCCCTGGTCTTCGGTGATCCGGAGCGCCTGGCCGCGCTGAACGGCATCGTCCACCCCTTGGTGCGGGAGCGCGCCGCGGCGATGGTCGCCGCCGCCCCGGCCGGCGCCGTCGTGGTCCAGGACATCCCGCTCCTGGTCGAAACCGGGCAAGGGAAGAACTTCCATCTGGTGGTCGTGGTGGATGCCCCCGACGACGTCCGGGTCCGCCGCATGGCCGAACACCGCAACATGACCGCCGACGAGGCGCGCGCCCGGATGGCAGCCCAGGCGGGCCGCGAGGACCGGCTGGCCGCCGCGGACGTCGTGCTGGACAACTCCGGCACCCCGGAGGACCTCCGGCACGCGGTCGACGCGCTGTGGGAGGAGCGGCTTATGCCGTTCGCACTGAACCTCAAGGAACAAAGGATCGCCCCGCGGACGGCGGGGCCGGTCCTCGCCCCGGCCGATCCGGCCTGGGCAGCGCAGGCCGCCCGGCTGATCGCCAGGCTGCGGGCAGCGGTCCCGCAGGATGTCCTGGCCGTCGACCACCTCGGGTCCACGGCCGTCCCTGGCCTCGACGCCAAAGATGTGATCGACCTCCAGCTCAGCGTCCGGGACCTCGACACCGCGGACCGGATCGCGCCGCTGTTGGCCAACGCAGGATTCCCGCGCTGGCCCGGCATCATCGCCGACAACCCGAAACCCTCGCACCCGGACCCTGCCGACTGGGGCAAGCGGCTGCACGGCAACGCCGACCCCGGCCGGCCGGTGAATCTCCACCTCCGCGCGGCCGGCTCGCCGGGCTGGCGGTACGCGCTGTGCTTCCGAGACTGGCTGCGCGCCGATCCCGAGGCCCGGACGGACTATGTGGCCGAAAAGCAACGGGTCGCCGGGCTGCACGGCGTCGACAAGTCCACCGCCGGCTACGCGGCCGACAAGGAGGGCTGGTTCACCGAGTACGCCTGGCCCCGGATGGAAGCGTGGGTGAAGCGCACGGGATGGCAACCGCCGTCGTACGCGGACGACGCCGGTGCAGACGACGCCGTGGCAGACGACGCCGGCACCGTCGGTGGCGCCACCGCAACGGCACCTGCCGCCGGCCCCGGTACCGCCCAAAGCTGAATCAGGGCATCCTGTCACAGCCCGGCGGTAGATTAGGTACATGAGTCTTGCCCAGGAAATCAACCGCGTCGTGGCGCCCTTCGAGGTCATCAGTGAGTTCCAGCCGGCGGGTGACCAGCCGGCCGCCATCGCAGAGCTGACCGAGCGCATCAAGAACGGCGAAAAAGACGTCGTGCTGCTTGGCGCCACCGGTACCGGTAAGAGCGCGACCACGGCCTGGCTGATCGAGCAGGTCCAGCGGCCCACCCTGGTGATGGTGCAGAACAAAACCCTCGCCGCGCAGCTGGCCAACGAATTCCGCGAACTGCTGCCGAACAACGCGGTGGAATACTTCGTGTCCTACTACGACTACTACCAGCCGGAGGCCTACGTCGCCCAGACGGACACCTTCATCGAGAAGGACTCCTCCGTCAACGAGGAAGTCGAACGGCTCCGCCACTCCGCCACCAACGCGCTGCTGACCCGCCGCGACGTGATCGTGGTTGCCACCGTCTCCTGCATCTACGGCCTCGGCACCCCGGAAGAATACATCGCCGGGATGGTGACCCTCCGCAAGGGGGCGGAGATGAACCGTGACGACCTGCTCCGGAAGTTCGTCTCCATGCAGTACACCCGCAACGACATGGACTTCCACCGCGGCACGTTCCGGGTCCGCGGCGACACCGTGGAAATCATCCCGATGTACGAGGAACTGGCGATCCGGATCGAGTTTTTCGGTGACGAGATCGAAAATATCCAGACCCTGCACCCGCTGACCGGCGAAGTGCTCCGGGACGAGAACGAAATGTACGTCTTCCCCGCCTCGCACTACGTCGCCGGTCCGGAACGGATGGGCCGGGCGATCAAGCGGATCGAAGACGAACTGGCCGAGCGCCTCGCCGTGCTGGAAAGCCAGAACAAGCTGGTCGAGGCCCAACGGCTCCGGATGCGCACCACTTATGACCTGGAAATGATGCAGCAGATGGGGTTCTGCAACGGCATCGAGAACTATTCCTCGCACATCGACGGCCGGGCCCGCGGAACCGCGCCGCACTGCCTGATCGACTACTTCCCGGATGACTTCCTCCTGGTGATCGATGAGTCCCACGTCACCGTGCCGCAGATCGGCGCCATGTACGAGGGCGACATGTCCCGCAAACGGAACCTTGTGGACCACGGCTTCCGGCTGCCCTCGGCGATGGACAACCGCCCGCTCAAATGGGACGAGTTCCAGGACCGCGTGGGCCAGACCGTCTACCTCTCCGCGACGCCGGGCAAGTACGAGCTCGGCAAGTCCGACGGCTTCGTCCAGCAGATCATCCGCCCCACCGGCCTGATCGACCCCGAGGTCGTCGTCAAGCCCACGAAGGGGCAGATCGATGACCTGCTGGGCGAAATCCGGACCCGCACCGCGAAGAACGAGCGGGTCCTGGTCACCACCCTGACCAAGCGGATGGCCGAGGACCTGACGGACTACCTGCTGGGCCATGGCGTGAAGGTGGAATACCTGCACTCCGACGTCGACACCCTCCGCCGCGTGGAACTCCTGCGCGAACTGCGGATGGGTGTCTTCGACGTCCTCGTCGGCATCAACCTGCTCCGTGAAGGTCTGGACCTCCCGGAAGTGTCGCTGGTCAGCATCCTGGACGCGGACAAGGAAGGCTTCCTGCGCTCCTCGACATCCCTGATCCAGACCATCGGGCGTGCCGCCCGAAACGTCTCCGGCCAGGTGCACATGTACGCGGACCGGATCACCGATTCGATGGCCCATGCCATCGACGAGACCAACCGCCGCCGCGCCATCCAGGTGGCCTACAACACGGAGAACGGGATCGATCCCCAGCCGCTCCGGAAGAAGATCGCGGACATCACCGACCAGCTGGCCAAGGAAGACGCGGACACCCGCGAGCTGCTGGCCGCGGCCGGGAAGAACCGCGGCAAGGGCAAGGGCACCTCGCTCATCCGTGCGGACGGGCTCGCCGCCGCGCCGGCCGAGGACCTCGTCGGGCTGATTGAACAGCTGACCGAACAGATGCACGCCGCAGCCGGGGAGCTGCAGTTCGAACTGGCCGCCCGGCTGCGCGACGAGGTGGGGGATTTGAAGAAGGAACTGCGGCAAATGCAATCCGCGGGGCACGCCTAGGGTAAACTCGGTCAAACGTAGGGGAGTATCCCAAACGCTACGATCGTCAACACGCACGGCTACGATGCCGCGCCGGGCGTAGCGGGCAGCCAGGCAGCGTCATGCGCCGGCGGTCGGAGAGACTTACACCGCTGAGCTGTACCCTACGAAAGGTATTTCCCCCGTGCCCGAGCTTCCCCTGTGGTTCGAGATCGGCTCGTTTGTCGTCCTCGGCGTCATTCTGGCCATCGACCTGCTGATGGTCCTCAAACGCCCGCATGAGCCCTCCATGAAAGAAGCCGGACTGTGGGTCGCGTTCTACGTGGCCCTGGCCCTGGTCTTCGCCGGCGCCATGTTCGCCTTCACCGGCCCGGAATTCGGCGGCCAGTTCATCGCCGGCTGGGTGACCGAATACAGCCTGAGCATCGACAACCTGTTCGTCTTCATCATCATCATGGCGCGCTTCTCGGTACCGAGAAAGTATCAGCAGGAAGTGCTCATGGTGGGCATCATCATCGCCCTGATCCTCCGCGGCATCTTCATCATGCTCGGCGCGATCGTGATCGAGCAGTTCAGCTGGGTCTTCTACATCTTCGGCGCCTTCCTGCTCTGGACCGCCTGGAAGCAGGCCCAGGACGAGGGCGAGGACGAGGAAGACAAGGAAAACCCGCTGATCGCCCGGATCCGCCGGGTCCTGCCGATGTCCGAGAAGTTCGACGGCGGCAAGCTCCGCACCGTCGTTGACGGAAAGAAGGTGTTCACCCCGATGCTGATCGTCTTCGTGACCATCGGCATGACGGACCTGCTCTTCGCTGTCGACTCCATTCCGGCCATTTTCGGCCTCACCCAGAGCGCCTTCATCGTCTTCACCGCCAACATCTTTGCCCTCATGGGGCTGCGCCAGCTGTACTTCCTGCTCGGCGGCCTCATGAACCGGCTCATCTACCTCAAGCACGCCCTGTCCGTGATCCTGGCGTTCATCGGTGTGAAGCTGGTCCTGCACGCCATGCACGTCAACGAGCTGCCCTTTATCAACGGCGGCCAGCACATCGAATGGGCCCCCGAGATCCCCACCTACGTCTCGCTCGGTGTGATCATCGGCACCATCGTCGTCGCGGTGGTCGCCAGCCTCATGAGCTCCAAGGCGTCCAAGTCGAAGCTGGATGCCCGGCTGGAAGAGGACTCCCGCAAGAGCCTGAGCGACGTCGACTAGTACCAAACCGCCGGGGTGAGAGTGCAGGACACACCTCGCGGCACATAGCAGTACGGCGCTGGACCCTCACGGGTCCGGCGCCGTACCTGTTTAAGCAGTACCTGCTAAGCCGGGCGCCATCGGCCCGGGCCCGTGCCTGGCCGCGCCCGGGTCACCGTCGGGCGGAACGTGCCATCCCCAGCAGGCGCCCGAAGATCGCCTCGCCGTCGTCCGCGATGCCGTCGTGGTGGAAGTCGCCGGTTTCCCAGACCTGCAGGCCCCGGACCGCGGCCGCCGTCTCCAGGGACAGCTCCCGGTCCACGTAGATGTCGTCGGTGTAGACGGCCGCGGCGACGGGCACGGTGTTCAGCGCCAGTCGCTCCGGGTCGTAGAGGGGTGCCCAGCCGTCCATTTCGGCCAGGAGCCGGGCCACGTCCTGCAGCGGGTGCAGGGCCGGGTCCTGCTCGAAATACCAGGGGTACACCATTTCCCCGGTCAGAAGCGGTTCGCCGGCGTCGGGGCGGAACTCGGGGACTTCCTCCAGCACGCGCCAGGCGGCCCAGTTGGTGGCACCGTCCTGGGCGTAAATGGATTCGTGCATCAACGCGTACAACGGGTTCGCGGCCCGGGACACGAGGCCCCGGACCTGCTCCAGGAAGGTGTCCGAGAGACGGTCGCCGCCCGGTGTGGCCACGAAGGCGTCCTCGAGCAGGTGGTGCAGTGCGTCCACCCGGGTGTTGCCGCCCAGGAACGAGCCCACCATCTGGAACCGTTCCACCGTGAGCCGGCCGCCGTCGGGCAGCACCTCCTCCGTTTCCCGCAGGTGCCGGGCGATCCGGGTGACGGCGGCCCGGTCCTCGGGATACCAGTCAAAGTATTCGGCGTTCCGGGCCGCGACCCGCTGGAACGTGGCCCGGTACACTCGGTCGGCGGAGCCGCCCAGCGGGGCCAGCCCGCCCGTCACGAGGACCTCGCGCAGCCCCTCGGGGGCGAAGGAAAGGTAGCTGAGCGCGCAGAAACCGCCGTAGCTCTGGCCGTAGATGGTCCAGGGGGCGGAGTCCAGGGCTGCCCTGATCGCTTCGGCGTCGGCAACGATCGAGTCGGCGCGGAAGTGCGTCAGGTAGTCAGCCTGCTCCGCGTCGGTGCCGCGCAGCGGCAGCGTGTTGCGGTCGACGGGCGAGGACAGGCCGGTGCCGCGCTGGTCCAGCATGAGGATCCGGAAGTCCTTCGCGGCGGCCTTGCTCCAGCCGCCCAGCGACGGGAACCGGTTTCCACGCCCGCCGGGACCGCCCTGCAGGAAAAGCAGCCAGGGCAGCCCGGCGGCCTCTGCCTCGCTGTGTTCGGTGGACACGTACTCGCGGGCGAACACGGAGATGGTTTCGCCGCGGCGCCCCGCCTCGCTGAAGTGGTCAAGGGGGACCTGGAAGTAGTGTTCCGCGGTCCGCATTCCCCGGTAGGTGTGTCGTGCCCGGACGCTGTGCGGAACTTTGCGCCCGGCGCTGGTTGCAGTCTCCAGCAGGGAGGCTCCCATGAGCCCCGTCATTGGGAGATCAGCCACGGGTGGCCGCCTCGCGGGAACTGGAGCTGGAGCCGGCAGGGGAGCCGGCGCCGGCAACTGCCGGGCGGCTGCCGAAGGCCGTCAGCGCCGCTCCGGTGAGGCGGAAGGTGGACCATTCCTCCATCGGCGAAGCGCCGAGGTTCTTGTAGAAGTTGATGGAGGGCTCGTTCCAGTCCAGGACACTCCATTCGACGCGCGCGTAGCCCCGGTCGACGGCGGTCGCTGCCAGGTGCTGCAGCAGTGCCTTGCCGTGGCCCTCGCCGCGGGCCTCCGGCCGGACGTAGAGGTCCTCGAGGTAGATCCCGTGGACGCCCTCCCACGTGGAGTAGTTCAGGAACCAGAGGGCGAAGCCGCGGACCTCGCCCGCGGAGTTCTCCGCCATGGTGGCGAAGACCTTGGGATGCTCGCCGAAAAGGACCTCGGTGAGCATCTCGGGGGTGTTCCGGACGGCGTCCGGTTCCTTCTCGTAGAGGGCGAGGTCGTGGATCATCTGCAGGATGGCAGGGACGTCATGCGCCGTGGCAGGCCGGATTACACTCATTGTCCGAGTTTACCCGCGGCGCGATGGCCCAAGCTGGGGTACCGGCGCCGGCGACGGCCGCCCCCGTGCAGGCCCTGCGGCCGCCCCCGTGCAGGCCAGCCCCCGTGCCGTCCCGCCTAGAGCCGGTTGACGTCCGTGACGCGGACGACGGCGGTCCCGGACTCGTCCGAGGCCCCCAGGTCCACGTCGGCGGAGATGCCCCAGTCGTGGTTGCGGGCGGGGTCATCGAAGATCTGCCGCACCTTCCACACCCCGGGTTCCTCGGTGATGATCAGCAGCCCGGGCCCGCGGGCGTCCGGTCCGGTGCCGATGTCGTTGTGCTCATCAAAGTAGTCATCGAGGGCATCTTCCCAGCGCTCGGCGTCCCAGCCGGACCCGGCGTCGAGCTCGCCCAGGGCGGTGGCGGCCTCATCGGCGAACAGCTCCACGCGGCGGAACATCTCGTTGCGCACCATCACCCGGAAGGCCCGGATGTTGGAGGTCAGCGACGGCGGCGGGGGCGGCGGAGCGTCGTGCGGTGTGGGCGCCGCGCCGGATGTGAGCTCTTCCCATTCGTCCAGCAGGCTGGAGTCCACCTGCCGGACCAGTTCGCCCAGCCAGGCGATGAGGTCCTCGAGGTCCTCACGGAGGGCATCCTGCGGGACCGTCTGGCGGAGCGCCTTGAAACCGTCGGCGAGGTAGCGCAGCACGATCCCCTCCGAGCGGGCGAGGCCGTAGAACTGGACGAACTCGCCGAAGTTCATGGCGCGCTCGTACATGTCCCGGACCACGGACTTGGGCGCGAGCTCGAAGTCGCCGACCCAGGGCGCGGCCTTGCGGTAGACGTCGAACGCCTCGCCGAGCATTTCGGCGAGCGGCTGCGGGTAGGTGACCTCCTCGAGCATCGCCATCCGCTGGTCGTACTCGATGCCGTCGGCCTTCATCGCCGCGATCGCCTCGCCGCGCGCCTTCTTCTGCTGTGCCGAGAGGATCTGCCGCGGCTTCTCCAGGGTGGCCTCGATCACCGACACCACGTCCAGGGCGTACGACGGCGACTCCGGGTCCAGCAGCTCCAGCGCCGCCAGCGCGAACGGGGACAGCGGCTGGTTGAGGGCAAAGTTTGCCTGCAGATGGACCGTGAGCCGGACCGTGCGGCCGTCAGCACCCTGCTCCCCGGCCGGGATCCGCTCCACGACGCCGGCCGCGAGCAGCTCGCGGTAGATTCCCAGGGCCTTCTTCATGAGCCGCAGCTGGGCCGGACGGGTCTCGTGGTTTTCGGTGAGCAGGCGGCGGGCGGCCTGGAACGGGTCGCCGGGGCGTTCCATCAGGTTCATCAGCATCGCATGCGTCACGGTGAAACTCGACGTCAGCGGATCCGGAACGGACTCGACCAGCCGCTTGTACGTCGGTTCGCCCCAGGACACGAAGCCTTCCGGGGGCTTCTTCTTGACCACCTGGCGCAGCTTCTTCTGGTCGTCGCCGAACTTGGCCGTGGCCTTGGCCATCGCCTTCACGTTTTCCGTCACGTGCTCCGGGGCCTGGACCACCACGGTTCCTGCGGTGTCATAGCCGGCGCGGCCGGCGCGCCCGGCGATCTGGTGGAACTCACGGGAGTTCAGCAGACGGGTGCGGACGCCGTCGTATTTGCTCAGTGCCGTCAGCAGCACGGTGCGGATGGGCACGTTGATGCCCACCCCGAGCGTATCCGTGCCGCAGATGACCTTCAGCAGACCGGCCTGGGCAAGCTGTTCGACCAGCCGGCGGTACTTCGGCAGCATGCCGGCGTGGTGAACGCCGATCCCGTGCCGGACCAGGCGGTTAAGGGTCTTGCCGAAGCCTGCGGCGAAGCGGAACCCGGCAATGAGCTCGGCGATCTTGTCTTTTTCCTCGCGGGTGCAGACGTTGATGCTCATCAGGTTCTGGGCCCGGTCGATCGCCTCGACCTGGCTGAAGTGGACCACGTAGACCGGGACCTGCTTGGTGGCGAGCAGCTCCTCAAGCGTCTCGTGGACCGGAGTCTGCTCGTAGTAGTAGTGCAGCGGGATGGGGCGTTCCGCGGAACTGACGGTCGTCGTCGTGCGGCCGGTCAGGTCGCTGAGGCCGTCCTCGAATCGGCTGACATCGCCGAGCGTCGCCGACATCAGCAGGAACTGCGCCTGAGGCAGTTCAAGCAGCGGCACCTGCCACGCCCAGCCGCGCTGCGGGTCCGAGTAGAAGTGGAACTCGTCCATGATCACGGCGCCGAGCTGCGCCGCAGAACCTTCACGCAGGGCGATGTTGGCCAGGATCTCGGCCGTGCAACAGATGATTGGGGCGTCCTGGTTCACGCCGGAGTCGCCGGTGATCATGCCGACGTTGTCGGCGCCGAAGATCTCACAGAGGGCGAAGAACTTTTCCGAGACGAGGGCCTTGATCGGGGCGGTGTAGTAGCTCCGCTGCCCGCGGGCCATGGCCTGGAAGTGCGCGGCAATGGCCACGAGGGATTTCCCGGACCCGGTCGGGGTGGCCAGGATGACGTTTGAGCCGGCGGCCAGCTCCATGATGGCCTCGTCCTGGGCGGTGTACAGGGCCAGGCCGCGGGTCTCGGTCCACTCGACAAACCGGGTGTAGAGCTCGTCCGGGTCCAGGCCCGTCCTGCCGGGGATACGGGCGGCCGGGGCGGGGAGCTGATCAACGAGTTTCATTGCTGTCCAGCTTAGTGCCCGCGTGGTAGCCGCGGCACCGCACGCAGTGCAGGCGCGCGCCGTGAGCCGCCCGCAGCGCAGGCGTGCTTCCTTGGCTGGCCCACGGGCCGGGACTAGGCTTCGGTTAGGACAACGTGCCGGGAACTGGAGGCAGCCATGAAGTGGGATCCGGAGAAATATGTGCAGTTCGGGGACTACCGGGACAGACCATTTTTTGATCTGACCGGTCGGATTCACGCCGAAGCCCCGCGGCACGTGGTGGACCTCGGCTGCGGTCCCGGCAACCTGACCGCGACGCTCGCGGACCGCTGGCCGGGCGCGCAGGTGGTGGGTCTGGATTCGTCGCCGGAAATGCTGGCCACTTCCAAGGACCACGCAGCCGCGGCGCCCAATCTTTCCTACGAGCTGGCCGACATTGAGCACTGGCTGCCGTCCGGGGACACGGACGTGGTGGTCACCAACGCGGCCCTGCAGTGGGTGCCCGGCCACCGAAAGCTCCTGCCCCTATGGCTCGACGCCCTCAAACCGGGCGCCTGGTTCGCGCTGCAAGTGCCGGGGAACTTCAATGCCCCGTCGCACACCCTGATGCGGGAGCTGGCCGATTCTCCGGCCTGGGCGGGGCGGCTCGCCGGGGTGCTCCGCCACGACGACGTGGTGGGGGAGGCAGCGGAATATCTGGAGATCATGCTCGACGCCGGTTGTGCCGCCGACGCCTGGGAGACCACGTACCTTCAGCTGCTCCCGGGCGCCAATCCCGTTTTGGAGTGGGTCCGCGGAACCGGACTCAGGCCGGTCCTCGCGGCCCTCCCCGACGACGAGGCCAGGGAGTTCGAGGCCGAGTATTCGGCACGGCTGGACGACGCATATCCGGCAGGCCGGCACGGGACGGTCTTCCCGTTCCGCCGCACGTTCGCGGTGGCGCAGAAGACCGGGTAGGCGGCGTGTCAGCCGCATGACACGAAGCACTCCGGAATGGGGCTTACAATGACGTGGCGGTGTGGGGCGGCCGTTAGGCTGATCACCATTCCGGGCCCTGGGCTAGTAATGGAGGTTCAGTGCTTATAGGCCTGATGTCGCGGCTGTTGTCCGCGCATAAAGGGACCGTGCTGGCCATCGTTGTGCTGCAGCTCGTGCAAGCCACCGCCAACCTGCTCCTGCCCACCCTGAATGCCGCGATCATCGACGACGGCATCATCGGCGGGGACACCGGGGAGATCCTCCACCTCGGGGCCTGGATGGCCGGAATCGCTGCCGTCCAGGTGATCACGGCCGTCGCGGCCGGATATCTGGGCGCCGTGGTCGCCATGGAGATTGGCGGCCAGCTGCGCGGGGAGCTCTTCGCGAAGGTGCAGTCCTTCTCCTCCCAGGAGGTGGGCCTTTTCGGTGCGCCCAGCCTCGTGACCCGGGCCACCAACGACGTCGCCCAGATCCAAAACCTCGCCGTCCTGGTGTTCATCATGCTGATTGCCGCACCGGCGATCTTCATCGGCGGCATCGTGCTGGCCGTGCACCAGGACGTGGTGCTGTCCTGGATTGTGGTCGTGGTGATCCCGGTCCTGACGGTGATCATGACGGTGATCGTCCGCCGCCTGATTCCCCTGTACCGCCAGGGCCAGGGCCTCCTGGACCGGATCGGCCGGGTGCTGCGGGAGCAGATCATCGGCGCGAATGTCATCCGCGGCTTTGTCCGGCAGGACCACGAGGTCCGCCGGTTCGATGAAGCCAACAAGGACCTCACCCGGAACAATCTGCAATCCGCCCTCCTGGTGGCGGCGATGATGCCGATGATCATGTTCGTGGTCAACATCTCCTCCGTGTTCGTGGTGTGGTTCGGCGGCCATCGCATCGACGCCGGCGAAATGCGGCTGGGGGCGCTGACGGCGTTCATCGCCTACATCCTGCAGATCCTGATTGCCATCATGATGGCGATGTACGTCTTCATGACCGCCCCCCGGGCGGCGGCCTGCGCGGAACGGATCCGCGAGGTGCTGGACACGGAACCGGCCATCGCGGATCCGGCCGTTCCCGCCGGGGCCACCGCTGCCACCATTCCGGCCGGCGGGGCCAGTGCGGCGGGCACCGCCGGTGCGCCCGCCGTCGCCGGCGCCCCGGGCCGCTCCGGCGCTGTCGAGTTCCGGAACGTGTCCTTCGCTTACCCCGGCGCCGAAGCACCCGTGCTGGACGGCGTCTCCTTCACCGCCAGGGCCGGTACCACGACGGCGATCATCGGCGCGACCGGCAGCGGCAAGACGACACTCCTGAATCTGCTGCCGCGTTTCCTCGACGCGACGGCCGGAGAGATCAGCATCGGCGGGGAGAACGTGCGGGCGATGCCCCTGGACGACCTGCGCGGCCTGATCGCTATAGTCCCGCAGCAGTCCTACCTGTTCGCGGACACGGTCGCGGGGAACCTCCGGTTCGGGGCGCCCGCCGCGAGCGAGCCCGAAATATGGCAGGCGCTTGAAGCTGCCCAGGCCGCCGACTTTGTCCGCGCCCTGCCGCTCGGGCTCGACACACCCGTAAGCCAGGGCGGCACAAACTTCTCCGGCGGCGAACGGCAGCGCCTGTGCATCGCGCGGGCCCTGCTCAAGCGGGCCCCCGCCTACCTCTTCGACGACAGTTTCTCGGCTCTGGACTACGGCACCGACATCAGGCTCCGGGCGGCGATCGAGCCGCTGCTGCGCTCGGCGACCGTGCTGATCGTGGCCGAGCGGGTGTCAACAATCGTGGACGCCGGGCTGATCCTCGTCCTGGAGGGCGGCCGGGTGGTCGCGCAGGGCACGCACAGCGAACTCATGGAGTCCTCGCCCAGCTACCAGGAAATTGCCGCGTCCCAGCTGGTGCTGGAGGAAGCCCCGTGAGCCGCGCGCGGGCACACCGCGCCGGGACCGTTGCGGGACCCGGCGTGCCGGAGCGCATCAAATGGCACACCGCCGCCCGGCTGCTTGGCCTGCTGTTGCCGCTGAAGTGGCGGATGGCCGGCGTCATCGCCGCGACCTGCGCGTTCGTGACACTCAACGTGGCGGCGCCCAAGGTGCTGGGCGACGCCACCGACGTCGTCGTCGACGGCTTCCTGGGCGGCTCCCTCGACGAGCAACAGCTGGCCGGGCGGCTGCTGGCCGTTTCGGCCATGTACGTCGGGGCGTCGCTGTTCAGCTGGATCCAGGGCAGCCTGACCGCCACCGCGGTGCAGCGCCTCAGCTACGGCCTCCGCGGCTCCGTGGAACAAAAACTCCATGTGCTGCCGTCCAGCCATTTCGAGGAGCAGCGCCGCGGCGACGTGCTCAGCCGGGCCACGAACGACGTCGACAATATCTCCCAGGCGCTCAACCAGCTCCTCAACCAGCTGATCATGGCCGTCCTGATGCTCTCGGCCGCTCTCGCCATGATGCTGTGGCTCTCGCCGCTGCTGGCGCTGATCGCGATCCTCTCGGTGCCTGTGTCCACGATGATCACCGTGCTCGTGGCCCGGCACTCCCAGGCGCACTTCAAGGAGCAGTGGAGCAGCACGGGGGCGCTGACTGCCCAACTCGAGGAGTTCTTCACCGGGCATGAAGTGGTCAAGGCCTTCGGCCGGCAGGAAGAGTCGGCGGCGAGCTTCCGGGAGCGCAACGAGAAGCTCACCCGATCGAGCACCCGCGCCCAGTATTTGTCCGGCATCGTGCAGCCGCTGCTGGTGTTTGTCGCCAACCTCAACTACATCGCAATTGCTGTTGTGGGTGCGCTGCAGGTCACCGCGGGGCTCTTGACGATCGGCGGCATCCAGGCCTTTGTCCAGTTCTCCCGTCTCTTTAGCCAGCCGGTGAGCCAGATCGGCGGCATGCTGACTCTCGTGCAGTCCTGCCTGGCCTCGGCGGAGCGGGTGTTTGAGCTGCTGGACGCCCCGGAGATCCCTGCGGACAGCGCCGTGCCGGCCGTTTCGGCGAACGGCGCCGGCAAGCTGCAAGGCTTCACGGCCGCGCGAAAGCTCCATGTCCCGCGCAAATCCTCCAACGGACGCAAAGCCCCTGCCCCGGGCACGCCCGGCGACCTGCTGGATCCCAGCGCAGTGGCGGGCCGGGTCACGTTCGAGCACGTCAGCTTCAGCTACAGCCCCGGCACCCCCGTGGTGAAGGACCTCTCCTTCACGGTGGACCCGGGACAGACCGTGGCGATCGTGGGACACACCGGTGCCGGCAAGACCACCGTGGTCAACCTCCTGATGCGCTTCTACGAACTCGACTCCGGCCGGATCCTGGTGGACTCGACGGACATCGCCACCATCCCGCGGGACGAGCTGCGGCGCGCCTTCGGAATCGTCCTGCAGGATGCCTGGCTGTTTACCGGCAGCATCCGGGAGAACATCGAATACGGCCGGCCCGGCGCCGCCGAAGCCGATATCGTTGCGGCGGCCCACGCCAGCCACGTGGACCAGTTTGTCCGGTCCCTGCCGGCCGGCTACGCCACGATGCTCGGCAACGACGGCGACTCCCTGAGCCGGGGCCAGCGCCAGCTCGTCTCGATCGCACGGGCGCAGCTCGCCGGGCGCAGCATCATGGTGCTGGATGAGGCGACGAGCTCCGTCGACAGCCGCACTGAGGTGCAGATCCGCCATGCTATGGAGCAGCTGCGGGCCGGTCACACGAGCTTCGTGATCGCGCACCGTTTGTCCACGGTCCGGGACGCTGATCTAATTCTCGTCATGGACCACGGACGAATCGTTGAACACGGCACCCACCAGCAGCTGGTGGCCCGGCAGGGGCTCTACAAGGATTTGTACGAGGCCCAGTTCGCCGGCCGCGAACAGGTCCCGGCCGTCCAGGAGGCCGAACAGTGAGCCCCGCGGACGCCGTGGGGGAGCGTTTTCCCGGATCCTGGCGGACCAATCCGGCCAGCTCCGTCCCGCTCTTCGAACAGCTGCGGCTCTACGTGATCGAACGCGCCGACAACGGCACACTCGCGCCGGGCACCAGGCTTCCGGCCGTGCGGAGCCTCGCCGGCGAACTGGGCGTGGCCCCGCACACCGTGGCGCGGGCCTACAAGGAACTCGAGGCCGCCGGCGTCGTAGTGACGAAGGGCCGAAACGGGACCGTTGTGTGTGCCCGCGATGCCGCCTGGAGTTCGCTGTCCGCCGCCGCCGCCGAGTTCGCCGCGGCCGCCAAAGCCCAGGGCGCCAGTTTCGCCGAGGCCGTGCAGCTGCTGGCCGCCGCCTACGACCGCCAATAGCACATCCGGCGCCGCCCGTGGCGCGCGGAATAGTTTTTCGAAGAAGTTTTCGATTAGCATTAGATTCGTGCCTAAAGCTGTAGCTGAAGATCCAGCCGTTGAAGTCCATTCCGCCGTCGAGCCGCTGGCAGTCCGGGATGCGGCCCCGTCCCGCCCCGTCCTGAAGCGTCCGGACATGACGCGCCTCGTCGTCAAGGGCGCCCGCGAGCACAACCTGCGCAACGTGGACCTGGACCTGCCGCGCGATGCCATGATCGTGTTCACCGGCCTGTCCGGCTCCGGAAAGTCCTCCCTCGCGTTCGACACCATCTTTGCCGAGGGCCAGCGCCGCTACGTCGAATCCCTCTCTGCCTACGCCCGGCAGTTCCTGGGCCAGGTGGACAAGCCCGACGTCGACTTCATCGAGGGCCTCTCGCCGGCGGTGTCCATCGACCAGAAGTCCACGTCCAAGAACCCTCGCTCGACCGTGGGCACCATCACCGAGATTTACGACTACATGCGCCTGCTCTGGGCCCGTGTGGGCCGGCCGCACTGCCCCGTCTGCGGGGAGCCCGTGACCAAGCAGACCCCGCAGCAGATCGTCGACCAGCTGCTCGAGCTCCCGGACGGCACCCGCTTCCAGGTGCTGGCACCCGTGGTCCGCGGCCGCAAGGGCGAATTCGTGGACCTCTTCAAGGAACTCACCGCCAAGGGCTACTCGCGGGCCCGGGTGGACGGCGAGCTCGTCCACCTGAGTGATCCGCCGAAGCTGGGCAAGCAGTTCAAGCACACCATCGAAGTGGTGGTGGACCGCCTCGTGGTCAAGGAAGGTATCAGCCAGCGCCTGACCGACTCGGTCGAAACCGCCCTCGGACTGGCGGAGGGCCGCATATTGGCCGAATTCGTCGACCTCGAAGCAGACGATCCCGAGCGGATCAGGGCGTTCTCAGAACACCTCGCCTGCCCCAACGAGCACCCCCTGGCGATCGACGAGATCGAGCCCCGCTCCTTCTCATTCAACAACCCTTTCGGCGCCTGCAGCGCGTGCAGCGGCATCGGCACCAAGCTGGAGGTCGACGAGGAACTCCTCATCCCCAACCCCGAGCTCTCGCTCTCCGAGGGGGCCATTGCGCCGTGGTCCCTGGGCACCGCCACCACGGAGTACTGGAACCGGCTGCTGGCCGGTCTCGCCGAGGAACTCGGCTTCTCCATGACGACGGCGTGGGAGAAGCTCGACACCGACGTCCGGCAGACCGTCCTGCACGGCAAGGACCACAAGGTGGTGGTGCAATACCGCAACCGCTTCGGCCGGGAACGCAAGTACAGCACCGGTTTTGAGGGCGTCGTGCAGTACGTCCACCGCAAGCATGGCGAGACCGATTCCGACTATGCGCGCGACCGCTACGAGGAATACATGCGCCAGGTCCCGTGCCCGGCCTGCAACGGTGCCCGGCTGAACCCTGCGTCGCTCTCGGTGCTGATCAACGGCAAGTCAATCGCCGAGGTCGCCGCGCTGCCCATGCGGGAATGCGCCGACTTCCTCGAAAACCTCGTCCTCACCGGCCGCGAGGCCCAGATCGCCCACCAGGTCCTCAAGGAGATCCAGGCCCGCCTGACCTTCCTCCTCGACGTCGGACTCGAGTACCTGAACCTGGAGCGGCCCTCCGGCACCCTGTCCGGCGGCGAAGCCCAGCGCATCCGTTTGGCCACCCAGATCGGCTCCGGCCTCGTGGGCGTGCTGTACGTCCTCGACGAGCCCTCGATTGGCCTGCACCAGCGGGACAACCGCCGCCTGATCGAGACACTCACCCGGCTCCGGGACCTCGGCAACACCCTGATCGTCGTGGAGCATGACGAGGACACCATCCACGAGGCCGACTGGGTGGTGGACATCGGACCGGGCGCCGGCGAGCACGGCGGCATGGTGGTCCATTCCGGGTCCTACCAAGAGCTGCTGGAAAACACGGATTCGCTCACCGGCGACTACCTCTCCGGCCGGCGGAAAATCGAGATCCCGAAGAAGCGGCGCAAATACGACAAGAAGCGCGAGCTCAAGGTGGTCGGGGCGAAGGAGAACAACCTCCTGAACATCGACGCCAGTTTCCCGCTGGGCCTCTTCACCGCCGTCACCGGCGTCAGCGGCTCGGGCAAGTCCACCCTGGTCAACGAGATCCTCTACAAGGTGCTCGCCAACAAGCTCAACGGCGCCAAGCAGGTGGCCGGCAGGCACAAGTCCGTCCAGGGCCTCGAACACCTGGACAAGGTGGTGCACGTCGACCAGAGCCCGATCGGCCGCACCCCGCGCTCGAACCCGGCCACTTATACCGGCGTGTTCGACAACATCCGCAAGCTCTTCGCCGAGACCACCGAGGCCAAGGTCCGCGGCTACCTCCCGGGCCGGTTCTCCTTCAACGTCAAGGGCGGCCGCTGCGAGGCCTGCTCCGGCGACGGCACCCTGAAGATCGAGATGAACTTCCTGCCGGACGTCTACGTCCCCTGCGAGGTCTGCCACGGCGCCCGGTACAACCGCGAAACCCTGGAGGTCCACTACAAGGGCAAGACCATCGCGGACGTGCTGAACATGCCCATCGAGGAAGGGGCCGAGTTCTTCGCGGCCTTCTCGCCGATCGCTCGGCACCTCAACACGCTCGTCGACGTCGGCCTTGGCTACGTCCGGCTGGGCCAGCCCGCCACCACGCTCTCCGGCGGCGAGGCCCAGCGCGTGAAGCTCGCAGCCGAGCTTCAGAAACGCTCCAACGGCCGCAGCGTCTACGTCCTGGACGAGCCCACCACGGGCCTGCACTTCGAGGACATCCGCAAGCTCCTCATGGTGCTCCAGGGCCTCGTGGAGAAGGGCAACACGGTGATCACGATCGAACACAACCTCGACGTCATCAAGAGCGCCGACTGGATCGTGGACCTTGGCCCCGACGGCGGGTCCGGTGGCGGCCGTGTGGTCGCCTCCGGCACCCCCGAGCAGGTGGCCAAGTCGAGCGAGAGCCACACGGCCGCGTTCCTCGCCGAGCTCCTCGCCTGAACACCGGCCGCCAGGGACCGTGCGGCGGGCCAGGTAAGCCTCCGCCGCACGCGTCCCCGCCCGCAGGGACGTCTCCACCGGATGTATCCGCTGATGTATCGCGTGATGTAGTCCCTGATGTATTCCTGAAGGAGCATGCGAATTTCTGGCAACCGCACACTCATGAGAAACTAAGCCGGTGACGCATACAACAGTGCCCGTAATCTTTGACCTTGACGGCACTCTTGTCGATCCCGCCGGGGGTATTACCGACGGTATCGCCGCGGCCCTCACCGAGCTTGGCCTGCCGGTTCCGGACAAGTCCCGGATGGACGCCATGATTGGGCCCAAGCTCAGCCATTCCCTGACGGAAATCGCCGGCGTTCCGGCCGCACAGCTGAAAGACGCCATCCGCATCTACCGCGCGCACTACGCATCCACGGGAATCGCGCAGAGCAGGCTGTACCCGGGAATCCGCGGCCTCCTCGAGGACTTCGTCGCCGCGGGCCGGCCCATCGCCGTCGCGACCCAGAAGCCGGAAGGGCTTGCCCGCACTGTCCTGGCGCACCACGGCATCGCCGGACTCTTCCACAGCATCCGGGGCTCCGCCGCCGACGAGGCCGCCAGCCCCGGAACGGGCTCCGTGCCCGACGGCTCTGTCCCCGAAGGCTCCGTTCCCGACGGCTCCGTTCCCGAAGGTAAGGCCGGCATCGTCGCCGCCGCGCTCTCGGACCTCGCTGCCGCGGACCCTGCGGCCGCCGGCCGGGCCGTGATGGTGGGGGACCGGGCACAGGACGTCGCCGGGGCCGCTGCGAACGGACTGGACTGCATCGGCGTAGGCTGGGGGTTTGCGCCTGACGGCGAACTGCACGCGGCCGGTGCCGTCGAGATCGTGCACAACACCACGGCGCTTCACGCGACGATCAACCGGCTCTCCGAACGCCCGGGAACCACAGCCCTGAACGAGGTGCACACCGATGGCAATGTTTGACGCAATCCGCTGGACCACGCGGGGGCTTGTAACCACCACGTGCCGTCCCACGGTCATCGGCCTGGAAAACGTGCCCAAGGATGGGCCGTTCATTGTCGCCCCGAACCACCTCTCGTTCCTGGACAGCGTGATCGTCCAGGCCCTCATGCCGCGGCCCGTGGCCTTCTTCGCGAAGGCTGAATACTTCACCACCGGCGGCATCAAAGGCAAGGCCATGAAGTCCTTCTTCGAGGCCGTCGGCTCCATTCCGGTGGAACGCGGCGAGCAGGCGGCGAGCGTCCAGGCGCTGAAAACGCTGCTGGACATCCTCGACTCCGGCAAGGGCGTGGGCATCTATCCCGAAGGCACCCGCTCCCGCGACGGCATCCTGTACCGCGGCCGCACCGGCGTCGGCTGGCTGGCCCTCACCACCGGCGCGCCCGTAATCCCGGTGGGCCTGATCGGCACCGAACACTTGCAGCCCGCGGACAGCAAGTCCGTCAAACCGCAGCACTTCACCATGAAGGTCGGCGAGCCGCTGTACTTCGAGAAAACCGGACCGGACCATTCCCTGCCGGCCCGCCGCCAGGTCACGGACCGCATCATGGACGCAATCGCAGACCTGAGCGGCCAGGAACGCTCCACCAGCTACAACCAGAGCAAGTCGGCCGAATAGCGCGCGGCTCCCGGCCCCCCGGGATCCGCCGGGCATGCGGCGGTGCACGTGCAACGGCACCGCCGGCGGCTCAGTAGACTTGATGTGTGGCAGATCCAGCGAGTTACCGACCCCAGACGGGTGAAATTCCGACCAATCCGGGCGTGTACCGCTTCCGCGATCCGCACGGCCGGGTCATCTACGTCGGCAAGGCCAAGAACCTCCGTGCCCGGCTGAACACCTACTTCGCCAACCCCGCCGGGCTCATGCCCAAAACCTATGCCATGGTCCACACGGCCAGCAGCGTCGAATGGACCGTGGTGGGCAGCGAACTCGAGTCGCTGCAGCTGGAATACACCTGGATCAAAGAATTCACGCCCCGCTTCAACGTGATGTTCAGGGACGACAAAAGCTACCCGTACCTCGCCGTGACGATGGGGGAGAAGTACCCGCGCGTCCAGGTGCTGCGCGGCGACCGGCGCAAGGGGACCCGGTACTTCGGCCCCTACACCGCCGGCGCGATCCGGGACACCATGGACACCCTGCTGCGGGTGTTCCCGGTCCGCAGCTGCAGCGCCGGGGTGCTGAAGCGCGCCGAAGCCAGCGGCCGGCCCTGCCTGCTCGGCTACATCGACAAATGTTCCGCGCCGTGCGTCGGCCGGATCTCCGCCGCGGACCACCGCGCCCTGGCCGAGGACTTCTGCACGTTCATGGGCGGCGAAGCCAAGCCCTTCGTCAACCGGCTGGAACGGGAGATGGCCGCGGCAGTTGCTGAGCTCGACTACGAACGCGCGGCCCGGCTCCGGGACGACATCGTGGCGCTTAAGAAGGTCTTCGAACGTAACGCCGTCGTCCTGGCCGAGGGCACGGACGCCGACGTCTTCGCCCTGCACGAAGACGAGCTCGAGGCCGCCGTGCAGGTCTTCCACGTCCGGGGCGGACGGATCCGCGGCCAGCGCGGCTGGGTGGTGGAAAAGGTCGAGGACTCCACCACCCCGGAACTGGTCGAACACCTGCTCCAGCAGGTCTACGGCGAGGAAGCCGGACTCCAGGGCAGGTTGCCCCGGGAAGTGCTGGTGCCTGCCGAACCCAGCAACGCCCCGGAGCTCGCGCAATGGCTCAGCGGCCTGCGCGGGGCCCGGGTGGACATCCGCGTTCCCCAGCGCGGAGACAAGGCCGCCCTCCTGTCCACGGTCCGTGAAAACGCAGAGCACGCCCTCAAACTTCACAAATCCCGGCGCGCCGGCGACCTCACCATGCGCTCCCAGGCCCTGCAGGAAATCCAGGAAGCGCTCGAGCTTCCCGTGGCGCTGCTGCGGATCGAGTGCTTCGACATCTCACACGTCCAGGGCACCAACGTGGTCGGCTCCATGGTGGTGGTCGAGGACGGCCTGCCGAAAAAGTCCGACTACCGGAAGTTCGCCGTGACCGGCGCCGCGGCCACTGACGACACGGCGGCCATGCATGATGTGCTGACCCGCCGGTTCCGGCACTATCTTCAAGAAAAAGACGAGCAGGCGGCGGCCGCGGCCAAACCGGCGCACCAGGCCGCCCTGGACGCGGCAACCGCCGCGGCGGTCGCGGACTCCACGACGCCAACACCGCGGAGCAAATTCGCCTACCCGCCCAACCTCGTCGTCGTCGACGGCGGCAAACCGCAGGTCAATGCCGCCGCAAGGGCGCTGGAAGAGCTCGGCATCGAGGACGTGTATGTGGTCGGCCTCGCCAAACGGCTCGAAGAGGTGTGGCTGCCGGACAGCGATTTCCCGGTGATCCTGCCGCGCGCCTCGGCCGGCCTGTATCTGCTGCAGCGGATCCGCGATGAGGCCCACCGCTTCGCCATCACCTTCCACCGGCAAAAGCGCGGCAAGGCCATGACGGCCTCCGCCCTGGACAGCGTGCCCGGTCTGGGCGAATCCAAGCGCAAGGCCCTCCTGGCGGAGTTCGGCTCCGTCAAGGGGATCAAAGCCGCGACGCAGGAGGAACTCACCGGCGCCAAGGGGATCGGCCCCTCCCTGGCCGCCGCGATCGTCCGGCACTTCGCTGGCGGCGGAGTCGAGGAAGCCGCCACGGTTCCTGCCGTCAACATGACCACCGGCGAAATTCTCGACGCTTAGCTAGTGCCGCCAAACTTAGCTAGGGTAAAGACTTGGGTACGGCACGGCAGCGGCATCACCGCGGCCCGCGCGCAAACCTGACAACAGCAAATCGCACAGGCAGAGATGGGGCTTCACTGATGGCAGAGTCGACGGCAGGATCCGAGACGGATGCGGACGGCATGACACCCGTCAAACCCGTCGAGGCTGAACTGCTCGTGGTGACCGGAATGTCGGGAGCCGGCCGCAGCACCGCCTCGGACGCCCTTGAGGACCATGGCTGGTACGTCGTGGAAAACCTGCCGCCGCAGATGCTCGGCACGCTCGCCGAACTGGTGTCCCGGACGCCGCACTCCATGTCCAAGCTCGCCGTCGTGATGGACGTCCGGAGCAAGGAACTGTTCGTCGACATGCGCGCGGCCCTCCGCGCCCTGGAAGCCACCGGCGTGAGCTTCCGCGTGCTGTTCCTCGACGCCAACGACGACGTCCTGGTGCGCCGCTTCGAGCAGGGCCGCAGGCCCCACCCGCTCCAGGGCGGCGGCCGGATCCTCGACGGCATCGCCGCCGAACGCGAGCTGGTCCGTGAATTGAAGGACACCGCCGACATCGTCCTGGACACGTCCTCCCTCAACGTCCATGGCCTCGCCACCGCCATCACCGAACTCTTCAGCGAGACCGGGCCGGTGGCGCTGCGGCTGAACGTCATGAGCTTTGGCTTTAAGTACGGGCTGCCGGTGGACGCCAACTTCGTGGCCGATGCCCGCTTCATCCCCAACCCGCACTGGGTGCCGCAGTTGCGCCCGCACACCGGACTGGACAAAGACGTCAGCGACTACGTGCTGGAGGCCCAGGGCGTCAGCGACTTCGTGGAACGCTACGTCCTGGCCCTTGAACCTGTCCTGGACGGGTACCGCCGGGAGAACAAGCACTACGCCACCATCGCCGTGGGCTGCACCGGCGGCAAGCACCGCTCCGTGGCGGTCGCCGTCGAGCTCTCACGGAGGCTGGCGCAGTATCCGCGCGTCACGGTGACCACGACGCACCGGGACCTGGGCCGCGAGTAATGGCGCTGCTGACCGGCCCGCTGCCCCTTGTCCCGCCCGCCAGCGCGGCCTTCGCCAGCCAGCAGGACAAAGGCCCCTCCGTCGTCGCGCTCGGCGGCGGCCACGGCCTCTCCGCCTCGCTGTCGGCCCTGCGCCTGCTGACCTCCGAACTCACCGCGGTCGTCACGGTCGCGGACGACGGCGGATCCTCCGGCCGGCTCCGCGAAGAGTACGGCGTCCTGCCGCCCGGTGATCTCCGGATGGCCCTGTCCGCGCTGTGCGACGACACCGACTGGGGCCGCACGTGGCGCGATGTCATGCAGCACCGCTTCGCCCCCGGCAAAGGCCGCGGCGGCTCCCTCGATGAGCACGCGATGGGCAACCTCCTGATCGTCACGCTCTGGGAGCTCCTGGGCGACACCGTCGCAGGCCTGAAGTGGGCCGGCGCCCTGCTCGGCGCGCGCGGCGAAGTCCTGCCGATGTCCAGCGTCCCGCTGACCATCGAGGGCCAGGTCCGGGTCACCGCCCCGGACGGCGCGACGGCACTGCAGACCCTCACCGGCCAGGCCAAGTGCGCGGTGGCAGGGTCCCTGGAGCACGTCCGGCTCTTGCCTGAGAACGCTCCGGCCTGCACCGAAGCGCTGACGGCGATCGAGCTGGCCGACTGGGTGATCCTCGGGCCGGGCTCCTGGTACACGTCCGTGCTGCCGCACCTGTTGCTGCCCGAGATGCGCGAGGCCCTCGCCAACACCGCTGCCCGCCGGTGCCTGACCATGAACCTGGCCACAGATACCAAGGAGACGGCCGGCATGTCCGCCGCCGACCACCTCCGGGTGCTGCGCGAATACGCGCCGGAGTTCACGATCGACGTCATCCTGGCCGACCCGGCGTCGGTGCAGAACCTGCCCGACTTCGAGGCGGCGGCAGGAATGCTCGGTGCCGAGGTGGTCTTGGGTAAAGTGGGGGCGTCTGGTCGCCGTCCGGTCCACGATCCGTTGCGGCTGGCGACGGCGTATCACGATATTTTCGGGAATAGTTAGGAAAGGTGCCATGGCACTGACAGCATCAGTCAAGGAAGAACTTTCCCGTCTGGATATCAAGAAGTCCTCAGTCCGCAAGGCCGAGGTGTCGGCGATGCTCCGCTTCGCCGGCGGGTTGCACATCATCTCGGGCCGGATAGTGATCGAGGCCGAAGTCGACCTCGCATCGACCGCCCGGCGGCTGCGCGCCGCCATCGCCGAGGTGTACGGCCACCAGAGCGAGATCATCGTCGTCTCCGGCGGCGGCCTGCGCCGTGGCAGCCGCTACGTGGTGCGGGTGGTGCGCGACGGTGAGGCCCTCGCCCGCCAGACCGGACTCCTGGACGCGCGGGGGCGCCCCGTGCGCGGCCTTCCGTCGGTAGTGGTGAACGGCTCCGCCGCGGACGCCGAAGCTGTCTGGCGCGGCGCGTTCCTGGTCCACGGCTCGCTCACCGAGCCCGGCCGCTCCTCGGCCATGGAAGTCACCTGCCCCGGCCCCGAATCGGCCCTGGCCCTCGTCGGCGCGGCCCGCCGCCTGGGCATCCAGGCCAAGGCCCGCGAGGTCAGGGGAGTGGACCGCGTGGTGATCCGCGACGGCGACACGATCGCCGCGCTACTGACGCGCATGGGCGCCCACGACGCGCTGATGGTCTGGGAGGAACGCCGCATGCGCAAGGAAGTCCGCGCCACGGCCAACCGGCTCGCCAACTTCGATGACGCGAACCTGCGCCGTTCCGCGCAGGCCGCCGTGGCCGCCGGTGCCCGGGTGGACCGCGCCCTGGAAATCCTGGGCGACGACGTCCCGGACCACCTGAAGTATGCCGGTGAGCTCCGGGTCGCGCACAAACAGGCCAGCCTGGACGAGCTGGGCCGGCTCGCCGACCCCGTCATGACCAAAGACGCCATCGCCGGCCGGATCCGCCGGCTGCTGGCCATGGCGGACAAACGGGCCCAGGACCTCGGCATCCCGGGCACGGAAGCCAATGTGACGCCGGAAATGCTCGACGACTAGCCCGCCCCTAGAATCAACAGCAGGAATATCCCGGGGAATGAAATATCCGGGAGCCGCGGCTGGTTGTCGCCGTAGGATCCCACCGCAATTTTCCGGATGCCCCGCATCCGGATGCACAATCAAAAGAGTTACCGAACCGGACAACCCGTCCACGACATTGGAGGAATTTGTGACCGAGTACGTACTGCCCGAGCTCGACTATGACTACGCAGCGCTGGAACCGCACATCTCCGCGAAGATCATGGAGCTGCACCACAGCAAGCACCACGCCGCCTACGTGGCCGGCGCCAACAACGCCTTGGCCCAGCTGGCCGAGGCGCGCGAAAAGGGCGACTTCGCCAACATCAACCGCCTCTCCAAGGACCTCGCGTTCCACACCGGCGGCCACATCAACCACTCCGTCTTCTGGAAGAACCTCTCACCGGACGGTGGCGACAAGCCCGAGGGCGAGCTTGCGGCGGCCATTGACGACGCCTTCGGCTCGTTCGACGCGTTCCGTGCGCAGTTCAGCGCCGCGGCACTGGGCCTGCAGGGCTCCGGCTGGGGCTTCCTGGCCTACGAGCCCATCGGCGGCAACCTGGTCGTCGAGCAGCTCTACGATCAGCAGGGCAACGTCGCACTCGGCACCACCCCGCTGCTGATGCTGGACATGTGGGAGCACGCCTTCTACCTGGACTACGTCAACGTCAAGGCTGACTACGTCAAGGCCTTCTGGAACATCGTGAACTGGGCCGACGTCGCCAAGCGCTTCGACGCCGCCCGCAAAAACGCGACGGGTCTCATCACCCTCTAGGCAGGTCCCTTTACCCTGCACAGGGTGACGGAATCGACTTCCGTTTGTAACAAACCTCACATTACGGGCCCTTCGGCCCGAAATGTGGACGGACTGCCCCTGCACTTGCGGGGGCAGTCCCGGTTAAACGTAAGATGGATCACGGAAGGCGGTTAGCCTTCAGCAATGTGGCTGGTCGCCCTCCGATTTGGTAATTATCTCTGCCCAATGGCGTGCGGGATCTGTTAGTTGGCTTGAACGCCTTCTCAACTAGTCGTGCTCGCAAGAGCACCAAGGAGACTGAAAACGTGACGACCCGTATTGGCATCAACGGCTTTGGCCGTATCGGCCGCAACTACTTCCGCGCCGCCCTCGCACAGGGCGCAGACCTCGAGATCGTTGCGGTCAACGACCTCACCAGCCCGGAAGCCCTCGCTCACCTCTTCAAGTACGACTCCGTGGGCGGCCGCCTGGCCGAAACCATCGAGGTCAAAGACGGCAACATCGTCGTCGACGGCAACATCATCAAGGTCCTCGCCGAACGCGATCCCGCGAAGCTGCCCTGGGGCGAGCTCGGCGTCGACATCGTCATCGAGTCCACCGGCTTCTTCACGAAGGCCGCCGATGCGCAGAAGCACATCGACGCCGGCGCCAAGAAGGTCCTGATCTCCGCCCCCGCGTCGGATGAGGACATCACGATCGTGATGGGCGTCAATGACGGCCTGTACGACAACGCCACGCACCACATCATCTCCAACGCCTCCTGCACCACCAACTGCCTCGGCCCGCTGGCCAAGGTCATCAATGACGCCTTCGGCATCGAGCGTGGCCTGATGACCACCATCCACGCCTACACCGCCGACCAGAACCTGCAGGACGGCCCGCACAAGGACCTCCGCCGCGCCCGCGCCGCCGCCATCAACATGGTGCCCACCTCCACCGGTGCGGCCAAGGCAATCGGCCTGGTCCTGCCGGAGCTCAAGGGCAAGCTCGACGGCTACGCCATCCGCGTGCCCGTTCCCACCGGCTCCGCCACGGACCTGACCGTCACGGTTTCCCGCGAGACCACGGTCGCCGAAGTCAACGCCGCCCTTAAGGCAGCATCGGAGACCGAGGAGCTCAGGGGCCTGCTGACCTACACCGACGAGCCGATCGTCTCCTCCGACATTGTCGGCGACCCGGCATCGTCCATCTTCGATTCCGGCCTGACCAAGGTGATCGGCGACCAGGTCAAGGTTGTGTCCTGGTATGACAACGAGTGGGGTTACTCCAACCGCCTCGTGGACCTCACGGAGCTTGTCGCGTCCAAGCTGGGCTAGGGTAAGACTCATGACATTTCACACCCTCAACGAACTGATCGCTGATGGTGTCCGCGGGCGGTACGTTCTGGTCAGAAGTGACCTGAACGTGCCGCTCGACGGCTCTACAGTGACTGACGACGGCCGCATCAAGGCCTCCCTGCCAGTGCTGGCGAAGCTCACGGACGCCGGTGCCCGAGTGCTGGTCACAGCACACCTCGGCCGCCCCAAGGGCGCGCCGGAGGAGAAGTACTCTCTCAAGCCCGCAGCCGCACGGCTGGCCGAGCTTGCCGGGTTCAAGGTCTCCCTTGCCGCCGACACGGTTGGCGAGTCGGCCAAGGAGCTCTCCGCGGCGCTGCAGGACGGCGAAGTGCTGGTCCTGGAAAACGTGCGCTTCGACGCGCGGGAGACCTCCAAGGACGATGCCGAGCGCGGCGCCTTCGCGGACGAGCTGGTCGCCCTCACCGGTGACAACGGCGCCTTCGTCGATGATGCCTTCGGTGCGGTGCACCGCAAGCACGCCAGCGTGTACGACGTCGCCACGCGGCTGCCGTCCTACCAGGGCGACCTTGTCCGCACCGAGGTCGAGGTGCTGCGCAAGCTCACCACCGACACCCAGCGGCCATACGTCGTTGTCCTCGGCGGCTCCAAAGTCTCCGACAAGCTCGCTGTGATCGACAACCTCCTGGGCAAGGCGGACACGATCCTGGTGGGTGGCGGCATGCTGTTCACCTTCCTCGCCGCCGCGGGTCACAAGGTCGCGGGCAGCCTGCTCGAAGAGGACCAGATCCCCGTCGTCCAGGACTACCTGAAGCGCGCCGCCGACGCCGGTACCGAGTTCGTCGTGCCCACCGATGTTGTGGTGGCGGGCAAGTTCGCCGCCGACGCCGAGCACGAGACCGTTGCCGCCGACGCCATCGAGTCGGGCAGCTTCGGAGCCCAGGGCATCGGGCTGGACATCGGGCCGGTCTCGGCAGCGGCGTTCGCGGAACGGATCAAGGACGCCCGGACGGTGTTCTGGAACGGGCCCATGGGCGTGTTCGAATTCGCGGCCTTCGCCGGCGGTACCCGGGCCATCGCCCAGGCCCTGACCGAGACGGAGGCATTCACCGTGGTTGGCGGCGGCGACTCGGCGGCAGCGGTCCGGACACTCGGCTTCGCCGATGAGGCGTTCGGCCACATTTCCACCGGCGGCGGCGCAAGCCTGGAGTACCTTGAAGGCAAGGAACTCCCCGGCCTGAGCGTCCTCGACCGTTAGAAGCACTGACCGCTAAAAGCACCGGCATTTGAGCCGGCAGGGTGCCCTCCGCAGGGAACCGGGCGCCCTGCCGGCTGCTCCCACACACCAAGAACTCCTGGAGATCACGTGACCACGTCAACCAACGGTAAATTCGACCGCAAGCCCTTCATCGCCGGCAACTGGAAGATGAACATGGACCACGTCCAGGGCATCACCCTCCTGCAGAAGCTCGCGTGGACCCTGTCCGACGCCAAGCACGACTACAGCCGGGTGGAGGTCGCCGTCTTCCCGCCGTTCACGGATCTCCGCGGCGTCCAGACCCTGGTTCAGGGCGACGAGCTCGCCGTCGTCTATGGCGGCCAGGACCTTTCCCAGTTCGACTCCGGCGCCTACACGGGCGACATTTCCGGCCAGTTCCTCGCCAAGCTTGCCTGCAGCTACGTCCTGGTCGGCCACAGCGAACGCCGCACCATCCACAACGAGTCCGACGCCGTGCTCAACGCCAAGACCAAAGCCGCCTTCCGGCATGGCATCACCCCGGTCCTCTGCGTCGGTGAAGGCCTGGAGATCCGGCAGGCCGGCACCCACGTGGACCACACCCTCGCCCAGCTGCGCGCCGGCGTCGAGGGCCTCACCCCGGAGCAGGCCGCCGAGCTTGTAGTCGCCTACGAGCCCGTGTGGGCCATCGGCACCGGCGAGGTCGCGGGCCCGGAGGACGCTCAGGAAATGTGCGCCGCCATCCGTGCCGAACTGTCCACCCTCTTCGGAGCAGACGTCGCCGCCAAGACGCGCCTGCTGTACGGCGGCTCTGTCAAGGCCAACAACGCGGCCTCGATCCTGAAGGAGCGCGACGTCGACGGCTTGCTGGTCGGCGGTGCCAGCCTGGACGCTGCCGAGTTTGCTAATATTGTCAGGTTCGAGAGTCACCTGTTGACGGATTAGTCCGGACACAGCCTGACCCCCGCAATCCAATCCTTCTGAAAGGCCGTCGTGGACGTTCTTCATGTCATTCTGCAGGTCCTCCTGGGCATCACCAGCCTCCTGCTGACGTTGCTCATCCTGCTCCATAAAGGACGCGGAGGCGGCCTGTCCGACATGTTCGGCGGCGGCATGAGCTCGGGCCTGAGCTCCTCCGGCGTCGCGGAACGGAACCTCAACCGGTTCACGGTCATCCTGGGAATCACCTGGGGCGTGGTGATCATCGCCCTCGGCCTGCTCATGCGGTTCAGCACAGGCGCCGATTCCTAGGACGCCCGTCCGACAACTTCATATGGGGTCCTTATGGCCCTCCCGGCATCGGGAACTCACGAACTACACTGTGGCTGTCGTCTTGCACTTCCACCAGCCAAGTAGCCAGGAGTTCCCGATGCTGCATTCTGCTTCCGGATTCAAAGGAATCCGTGTGGGCGCCACCGAGGGGGCAACTCCCCGCCACGAACCACTGAACGGGGCCGGCGTACGCCAGCCCCGTATTCGTGTATCGTTCCGGTGCGCCAAGGGCCATGAAACCTCGCTCGTGTTCGCACAGCTTCCGGAGGAACAGATCCCCGGAGTTTGGGACTGCCGGCGCTGCGGCGGCACCGCAACCCGCGACGAATCAAAGTTTGCCCTGGAGGAAACGCCAACAGAAGGCTACAAGACGCATCTGGAATACGTTAAAGAGCGGCGCTCCAGCCAGGACGCCGAAGACGTGCTGGCTGGAGCGCTGGAACGTCTACGCTCCGGACGGACCCTTCCGGACGAGCTGCTCCGGGACCCGTGAGGCCGCGTCCTCGTCAATCAGCCACAGCGTTTCCCGGCGGCCGCGCGGCCCCGCGGCGGGCACCTGTACGGGATTGGCGCCGGCCAGGGCCAGCCCTACGGCGCCGGCCTTGTCATCACCGGCCACCACCATCCACACCTCGGATGCCGTGTTGATCGCCGGCAACGTCAGCGACACCCGCGCCGGCGGCGGCTTGGGGGAGTTGTGGACGCCCACGACAGTCAGTTCCTTCTCCCGGATGCCGGCCTGCTCCGGGAAGAGCGAGGCGACGTGCGCGTCCGGCCCCACGCCGAGGAGGACAATGTCCAGGCGGGGAAGCCGCGCCGGCTGTTCCGGCCTGTCGTCGGACATGTCCGCGGCGTGCTCACCGGCCGCCGCCTCGGCGAGCCGGCGGGCATAGTCGGCCGCGGCGTCGTCCGGGCTGTCGAAGTCATCGGTGGAACCGGGCACATGGACGCGCGCCGGATCAACATTGATGTGGGACAGGAGGGCGTCCTGGGCCTGGCGGGCGTTGCGCTCGGCGTCGCCGGCCGCCACGAAGCGCTCGTCACCCCACCAGAAGTTCACCTTGGACCAGTCGACGGCCCGCGCCGCGGGCGATTCGGCCACGGCCTTGAGCGAGCCGATGCCCATCGTTCCCCCGGTAAGCACCACCGTGGCCTCGCCGTGCCGGTCCTGGATATCCACCAGCTTGGTAATCAGGCGGGCTGCGATCGCCGCCATCAGAACGGTCGAGTCAGGATGGATGCTTACTCTCGGGTCAGCGCTCACTGGGACGGACACTCCTTAGATTGGTACGCGGCAGTCCCATAGTAATCACTTCACCGAAGACTTCGTCCGGGTCCAGGCGACGGAGTTCTTCGGCCAGGCAGTCCTTGAGGCTGCGGCGGGGCAGCGAGATCCGCTGGGCGGGCTGGCCGGGCTGGGTCAGTTCGGCGATGGTGAGCCCGGGCCGGAAGAGCTGGATGTCGCCGCCGGGCCGGGTCAGCCGGACGCGCCGGATGCCGGTTCCGGCCGGATCCGCCACGATCGTCACGGGAACGTCCAGGGCCAGGGTGAGCCAGGCTGCGAGAAGCACGGTGCTGGGTGAGTCCGAGGCGCCCTCGACGGCCACGGCCGTCACCGGCGAGTCGTCCACCTGGTCCAGGACCGCGGCCAGCTGGATGCGCCAGTTGGTCAGCCGGGTCCAGGCCAGGTCCGTGTCGCCGGCCTTGTACGTGCGGCGGATGTTCTCCAGCGCCGCGACCGGGTCCGCTTCATTGGCCGAGTCGGTGATCCGGCGGTGCGCGATGCCCCCGACCGAGGTCTGGCAGGCGTTCCTGGGCGCGCCGTGCGGCCACCAGGCCACGATCGGGGCGTCCGGGAGCAGCAGGGCCGCGACGAGGGATTCGCTTTCCTCGGCGAGTTCGCCGTAGCCGCGCAACAGGATCACCTCAGAGGCGCCGGCGTCGCCGCCGACGCGGATCTGGGCGTCCAGCCGGGTCGGGGCCGAGGCCCCGGCGTCGGCGAGGACGATGATCCGGCACGGGTGTTCGCGGCTGGCCTCGTTGGCGGCCTCGATGGCCTCCTCTTCCAGCCCGGAGCGGGTGACGACCACGAGGGTCAGGACCCGGCCCAGGGCGATCACGCCGCCCTGCTCGCGCAGGGCCATGATCTTCTTGGAAATTTTGGAGGTGGTGGTGTCGGGAAGATCTACGATCATGGCCTTCTCCAGGTTCGTCCGTCGCGGGCTAGGAGCTCATCGGCCGAGGCGGGGCCCCAGCTGCCGGGAGCGTAGGGCTGGGGCTGTTCGTCCAGGCCGGCCCAGTATTCCTCGAAGGGATCCAGGATCTTCCAGGACAGCTCAACTTCCTGGTGCCGGGGGAACAGCGGCGGCTCGCCGAGCAGCACATCCAGGATGAGGCGTTCGTAGGCTTCGGGACTGGACTCGGTGAAAGAGTGGCCGTAGCCGAAGTCCATGGTGACGTCGCGGACCTCCATCTGGGTGCCCGGGACCTTGGAGCCGAACCGGATCGTGGCGCCCTCGTCAGGCTGGACCCGGATCACCACGGCGTTCTGGCCGAAGTCGTCCTCTCCGTGGTCCGTGAAGAGCAGGTTTGGTGCGCGCTTGAACACGACGGCGATCTCCGTCACCCGGCGCCCCAGCCGCTTGCCGGCGCGCAGGTAGAACGGCGCGCCGGACCAGCGGCGGGTGTTGATGTCCACCCGGATCGCGGCGAACGTCTCGGTCTTGGAATCGGCCGGGATGCCCTCCTCCTCCAGGTACCCGAGGACTTCCTCGCCGCCCTGCCAGCCGCCGGTGAACTGCCCGCGGGCAGAGTGGGAGGAGAGGTCCTCGGGGAGCCGGACGGCGGCGAGGACCTTTTCCTTCTCGGCACGCAGGTCGTCCGCGTTGAAGGAAATCGGTTCTTCCATCGCCGTCAGGGCCAGCAGCTGCAGCAGGTGGTTCTGGATGACGTCGCGGGCCGCGCCCACGCCGTCGTAGTAGCCTGCCCGGCCGCCGGTCCCGATGTCCTCGGCCATAGTGATCTGGACGTGGTCCACATAGTTGGCGTTCCAGAGCGGCTCGAAGAGCTGGTTGGCGAAGCGCAGTGCCAGGATGTTCTGCACCGTCTCCTTGCCCAGGTAATGGTCGATCCGGAACACCGCGTCCGGCGGGAATACCGACTCGACGATGTCGTTGAGCTGCCGGGCCGACTCGAGGTCGTGTCCGAACGGCTTTTCGATCACCACGCGGCGCCAGTTGTCGCCCGCGGCCTGGGCCAGACCGTGCTTGGAGAGCTGACGGCAGACCTGTTCGAAGGCCTTCGGCGGGATCGAGAGGTAGAACGCGTGGTTTCCCCGCGTCCCGCGCTGTTCGTCGAGCTCATCGATCGTGTCGGAGAGCCGCTTGAACGCCTCGTCGTCGTCGAACTCGCCCTGCACGAAGCGGATGCCCTCGGAGAGCTGCTTCCAGACCGTTTCATCGAACGGGGTGCGGGCGTACGCCTTGACGGACTCCTTGACCTCCGCGGCGAAGTCCTCGTTCTCCCACTCGCGGCGGGCAAAGCCCACCAGCGCGAAGCTCGGCGGCAGCAGCCCGCGGTTGGCGAGGTCATACACGGCGGGCATGAGCTTCTTGCGGGCGAGGTCCCCGGTCACCCCGAACAGGACCAGCGACGCCGGTCCGGCAATACGGTTCAGACGGCGGTCACGGGGGTCCCGGAGCGGATTGCGCCCCCGGCCGGCCGTGTTCCTGCCGCCGTTGTAGGTTTCTGGCATGGTTGCGTGGGTGCCTTAGCTTTCAGTGGAGGATGCTGCCTGGCCGGCAAGGGAGGTGACGAGCTCCTGGAGCTGCTTCACACCCGCGGCGCGGTCGGCCAGGTGCAGCCGGAGGACCGGACGGCCGTGCTCGGACAGGACCTGGGCATCGCCCGCGGCCTGCGCCGAGATCAGCTCGCCGAACGTGAACGGCCGGTCCGGGATGGCCAGGTCAGCCGCGGATGCGGCCGTGACCTGCAGGAAGACGCCGATCGCGGGTCCGCCCTTGTGGAACTGGCCGGTGGAGTGCAGGAACCGCGGGCCCCAGCCAAAGGTGACCGGGCGTCCGCTGGCCGCGGCCAGTTCGTCCCGGACGCCCTCAAGGCTGGCATAGGCCAGCCGGTCGAAATAGGCCTGGACGCTGAGGTAGTTGTCCGGGCCGAGTTCGCCCAGCAGGGCGCTGACGGCCTCGGCCGCTGTGCCGGCGTTGCCGAGCCATTCCCCGCCGCGGACCTCGATGGCGCCGTCGGTGAAATTCGCCGGCGTCGGTGCGGGCTGTGCGTCCAGCAGGCCGCGGGCGGCGATCTTCGCTGCCTCGACGTCCGGCTGGTCGAACGGGTTGATGCCGAGCAGGCGGCCGGCCACGGCGGTGGCGAATTCCCACACCATCATCTGCGTGGCCAAGCCGCCGGCGATGGCGACCTCGTTCTCGCCGAGCTGCACGTCGGCATCCGCCGCGACGAGCCGGATGACCAGGACGTCGGGGGCGCCCAGGGTGGCTTCCGGGGAGGCAGGACCGGCTACGACCGGCAGCACGCCGGTGCCGAGCTTGCCCGTGGATTCGGCGATGAGCTGCTCGGCCCAGTCGGCGAAGCCCACGATCCCGGATCCGTCCTCCGCGATGACGATCTTGTTGCGCAGCGGGGTGGTGCCGCCCAGGGCGGTGCCGAGGGCGAGGCCGATGTTGTCCTCCGAGTCCTCATTGAGGATCTCGGCGGCTTCTTCGGCCTCATCCAGGAAAGCCTGGATATCGACGCCGGCCAGCCCGCACGGGACCAGCCCGAAGGCGGTCAGAGCCGAGAAACGGCCGCCGACGTTCGGATCTGCATTGAAGACGGCGCGGTAGCCGGCCTCCCGGGAGGCCTTGTCCAGCGGCGACCCCGGGTCGGTGACGATGATGATGCGGCTCTTCGCATCGATCCCGGCATCGGTGAACGCCTGCTCGAAGATCCGGCGCTGGGAATCGGTTTCCACAGTGGAGCCGGACTTCGACGAAACCACGATCGCGGTTTCGTCCAGCCGGTCCGCCACCGCGGCACTGACCTGTTCGGGGTCGGTGCTGTCCAGAACAGTCAGCTCGACGCCAGCGGTGCCCGCGATGACTTCAGGCGCCAGCGAAGAGCCGCCCATGCCGCAAAGGACGATCCGCGTTACGCCCTCGGCCTTCAGCGCGTCGCGGAGTTCGAGAATGTCGCCGACCAGCGGCTGGGAGACGGAAGCCGCCTCGACCCAGCCCAGCCGGACAGCGGATTCCTGCTCTGCGTCCGGACCCCACAGGGTGTGGTCCTTCGCGAAGATCCGGGTGGCGATGCGGTCTTCCAGCAGTGCCGGGAGGTGCTGCTCATGTGCCTGGCGGGCTGCGCCGGTGGCGTCGTAGCTGAGTGTGCTCATGGTGGGTTAGGAAGCCTTCCGTGCAGAGGCCAGGGCGCCTTCGACGTCACCCAGCAGTTCCTTCCAGCTGGCCACGAACTTGTCCAGGCCTTCGGATTCGAGCAGGGCGACGACGTCGTTGTAGGAAATCCCCAGCGCGTCGAGGGAGTTCAGCGTGGCGTTGGCGTCGTCGTAGCCGCGGGAGACGGTGTCGCCCGTCACGGTGCCGTGGTCGAACGTCGCGTCGAGCGTCTTCTCCGGCATCGTGTTGACGACGCCGGGGGCGACGAGTTCGGTGACGTAGAGGGTGTCCGGGTAGGCCGGGTCCTTCACGCCGGTGGAGGCCCACAGCGGGCGCTGCGGCAGGGCGCCGGCCTCGGCCAGCAGGGCCCAGCGTTCGGTGGAGAAGAGCTCCTCATAGACCTGGTAGGCCAGGCGCGCGTTGGCCAGGCCGGCCTTGCCCTTGAGTGCCTTGGCTTCCTCGGTGCCGATGGCGTTGAGGCGCTTGTCGATTTCGGCATCGACGCGGGAGACGAAGAAGGACGCGACCGAGTGGATCGTGGACAGGTCGTGGCCGTTGTCCTTGGCCTGCTCGAGCCCGGACTGGAAGGCGTTGATCACGGCGCGGTAGCGTTCCAGCGAGAAGATCAGGGTCACGTTGACGCTGATGCCCTCGGCCAGGGTGGCGGTGATGGCCTCGAGGCCTTCGAGAGTGGCCGGGATCTTGATCAGGACGTTGTCCTTGTTGACCTTCTTGTACAGGTGCTTCGCTTCGGCGATGGTGCCTGCGGTGTCCCAGGCCAGGCGGGGGTCGACCTCGATGGAGACACGGCCGTCGACGCCCTTGGTGGCCGCTGCGACGGGGGCGAACAGGTCGCAGGCGTCGGCGACGTCGGTGGTGGTGATTTCGAAGACGGTCTCTTCGACGGTGGCGCCGGCGGCGGCCTGGGCGGCGATCACGGCGTCGTAGTCGTGGCCGGCGGTGATGGCGGCGTGGAAGATCGACGGGTTGGTGGTGACGCCAACGACGTTCTTCTCTTCGATCAGCTTGCGCAGGGTGCCGGTCTGGAGGCGGCCGCGGGAGAGGTCGTCGAGCCAGATCGAGACACCGGCGTCGGAGAGCTGCTGGGTGGGGGTAGTCATTTCATAACTCCTGGAAATCATGGGTTCCGGGGGCACAGCGTCCCCCGGAACCGTGGTGGTGGATCAGTTGGTGAGGCCTGCGAGGGATTCCTTCGCGGCGGCGGCGACTGCTTCTGCCGTGATGCCGAATTCCTGGAAGAGGCGCTTGTAGTCCGCGGACGCTCCGAAGTGCTCCAGGGAGATGGAACGGCCGGCATCGCCGACGAATTCCTTCCAGCCCAGGGCCAGTCCGGCTTCGACCGAGACGCGTGCCTTCACGGCCGGGGGCAGCACGGCGTCGCGGTAGGCGGCGTCCTGCTTGTTGAACCATTCCACGCAGGGCATGGACACCACACGGGTGGGGATGCCCTCGGCCTGCAGCGCTTCGCGGGCGTTGACGGCGAGCTGGACCTCGGAGCCGGTGCCAATCAGGATGACCTGGGCTTCGACGGTGGAGCCGTCCTTCGACGCCTCGGCAAGGACGTAGCCGCCCTTCTCGACGCCGGCGGTGGAGCCGAAGGTGTCGCCGTCGGCCACGCCGGTGCCGCGGGCGTAGGTGGGGATGTTCTGCCGGGTCAGGACGATGCCGGCGGGGTTTTCGTGGTTTTCCAGCATGGCCTTCCAGGCCGCGGCCACCTCGTTCGCATCTCCCGGGCGGACGACGTCCAGGCCCGGGATGGCGCGGAGGGAGGCGAGCTGCTCAACGGGCTGGTGCGTGGGGCCGTCCTCGCCCAGGCCGATCGAGTCGTGCGTCCAGACATACAGCGACGGGACGCCCATGAGGGCGCCGAGCCGGATCGCGGGGCGCTGGTAGTCGGAGAAGATCAGGAACGTTCCGGAGAACGCCCGGGTGCGCCCGTGCAGGGAGATGCCGTTCACGATCGACGCCGCGGCGTGCTCGCGGATGCCGAAGTGCAGGACCCGGCCGTAGGGGTTGCCCTTCCACGCCGCGGTGGACCGGGACGTGGGGATGAATGAGGGCGAGCCCTCGATCGTGGTGTTGTTCGACTCCGCGAGGTCGGCGGAGCCGCCCCAGAGTTCGGGCATGACCGGGCCGATCGCGTTCAGGACCTTCCCGGAGGCGGCCCGGGTGGAGACGTCCTTGCCGGCTTCGAAGACCGGCAGGGCGGCCTCGAAGTCGCCCGGGAGCTTCTTCGCCTCGACGCGTTCCAGCAGTGCAGCGGACTCGGGGTTGCCGGCCTGCCACGCCTCGAACGAGGCCTGCCAGTCGGCGCGGGCGGCCGCGCCGCGGTCCTGGACGGCACGGGCGTGGGCCAGCACGTCCTCGTCGACCTGGAAGGCACGTTCCGGGTCAAAGCCCAGGACCTTCTTCAGGGCTGCGACTTCCTCAGCGCCGAGGGCGGAGCCGTGGATCTTGCCGGTGTTCTGCTTCTTCGGCGCCGGGTACCCGATGATGGTCCGCAGGGAGATGATGGAGGGCTTGCCGGTTTCGGCCTTCGCGGCGAGCAGTGCGGCGTGCAGTTCCTGGACGTCTTCGACGTATTCGCCGGTCCGGGTCCAGTCGACCCGCTGGGTGTGCCAGCCGTAGGCCTCGTAGCGGGCCAGGACGTCCTCGGTGAACGCCACATCGGTGTCGTCCTCGATCGAGATGTGGTTCTCGTCGTAGATCACCACGAGGTTGCCCAGTTCCTGGTGACCGGCGAGTGAGGACGCCTCGGAGGTGACGCCTTCCTGCAGGTCGCCGTCGGAGGCGATCACCCAGACGGTGTGGTCGAACGGGCTCGTGCCGGCGGGAGCGTCGGCGTCGAACAGGCCGCGCATCCGGCGCTGGGAATAGGCGAAGCCGACCGCGGACGCCAGGCCCTGGCCCAGCGGGCCGGTGGTGATCTCCACACCCTTGGTGTGCTTGTACTCCGGGTGGCCCGGGGTCAGCGAGCCCCAGGTCCGCAGCGCCTCCAGGTCCTTCAGTTCCAGGCCGTAGCCGGAGAGGAACAGCTGGATGTACAGGGTCAGGGACGTGTGCCCGGGGGACAGGACGAACCGGTCGCGGCCCAGCCAGTCCGGATTCGCCGGGTCGTGGCGCATCAGCTTCTGGAACAACAAATACGCGGCCGGAGCCAGGCTCATCGCCGTCCCCGGGTGGCCGTTTCCGACCTTCTCCACCGCATCCGCGGCCAGCACCCGGACGGTGTCCACTGCGCGCTGGTCCAAGTCAGTCCATGACAGTTCTTGCTCTTCCAAATGTGGCACGAAAACCGGGCCCCTCTCTGTGCTGACGGCCGGCGGTACGCTCTTTTCCCGCCCGGGCACAGTTCGGTGCCCGCTGCGGTTCGTACCAGCCGTTCACCATCGAAACGTTGATCTATCATTCAGACGCAGATGCAGAGCCGCGTGTTCCGGCAAGTGCCTAAATGCGTGCCCGTGTGCGCTGATCTAATGACAGCCTAGTCCCATTCCACTTTGTGGTCAGCGTATATCTCACCAATTGGACCTGATTTCGCTTATATGAATCACCGTCCGCCGCGGGGCCGGTGAGCCGGCGTTAACGCGCCGGAATCATGGCGCGGCATTCGGCGGCCCTCCGGCCCGGAGCTCCACGGTATGATGGGTGGTGGCCTTCGACTGGGGCAAGGACACGGGTGTGCGCCGAGCGCGGAGCCCGGTCTGCAGCACAGTGCGTTGCGAAATCCACCCGGGGCTGCCCAGCCAGACAGAACTGCACAGCCAGACAGAACAGAGTGACTGCCACCGTGAGCACAACTAATACGCCGCTGAACGCCTCCCCGGCCTCGGGAAGAATGGGCTTCGGCCGCAAAGCCAAGGCCTACCTGGCGCTCACGAAACCCCGCGTGATCGAGCTCCTGCTCGTCAGCACGCTGCCCACCATGATCTATGCCGAACGCGGCTTCCCGTCGATCGGCCTGATCCTGGCAACGCTGGTGGGCGGCGCGTTCGCGGCAGGTTCCGCAGGCGCCTTCAACTGTTACATCGACCGCGACATCGACAAGCTCATGCACCGCACGGAGAACCGGCCCCTGGTCACCGGTGAGGTCACACCCCGCGAAGCCCTCATCTTCTCTTGGCTGCTGGGCGCGGCGGCGATCGCCATCCTCTGGTTCGGGGCCAACCCGCTCGCCGCGTGGCTCGGACTCGGCGCCATCGTCTTCTACGTGGTCATCTACACCATGATCCTGAAGCGGCGCACGGCCCAGAACATTGTCTGGGGCGGCGCCGCCGGGTGCTTCCCGGTCCTGATCGCCTGGGCCGCCGTCACCAACACCGTCGAGTGGCCCGCCGTCGTGCTGTTCATGGTGATTTTCCTCTGGACCCCGCCGCACTACTGGCCGCTGTCGATGCGCTACGGCGAGGACTACCGCAACGCCAACGTGCCGATGCTGGGCGCCATCGCCGGCGCGAAGGTGGTTTCGGTGCAGGTGGTCCTCTACGCCTGGGCCATGGTGGCGTGTTCGCTGCTGATGATCCCGGCCGGTGGTGCCGGCTGGGTCTACACGGTGACCGCCGTCGGCGCCGGTGCCTGGTTCCTGTACGAGTCGCACGCCCTGTACAACCGCGCCCAGGCCGGCGACGTTTCCAACAAGGGAGCCATGAAGGTCTTCCACGGCTCCATCAGCTACCTGACCCTGCTCTTCATTGCCCTGGCGGTCGATCCGTTCGTCGGCTCGGCCATCATGGGCGGCTGATCCCCCGTTCATCTGCCTGACGCTCCCTCACCAGTGGTGGGGGAGCGTCAGCTGTATCAGGGGGACGGTCCTTTTCGGTCCCGGGGTATCCTTACGAACCGGCCAGGCGACACAACCCCAGGGGGAGCCCGTGATCAACCGCAGCGATGTACTTCAGGCACAGAACCGCATCAGTGGCCACGTGCGGCGCACGCCGTTGCTCCGCGGGGGTACCGCTGCCGCCCCGCTCTGGTTCAAATGTGAGTTCCTGCAGCACACGGGCGTCTTCAAGGCACGCGGCGCCTTCAACCGCCAGCTCGCCGCCCGGGAGCGCGGGGAGCTTGACCCGGCCGTCGGTGTGGTGGCGGCGTCGGGGGGCAACGCGGGTTTGGCGAACGCGTACGCCGCCGCGGTCCTCGGTGTGCCGGCGACGGTGTTCGTCCCGGAGAACGCCCCGCGGGTAAAGGTCGAGCGTCTCCTCGCGTACAACGCCACGGTCCGGCAGGCCGGCGCCGAGTACGCGGAGGCTGTCGCGGCCGCAATGCACTACGTGGAAGATACCGGCGCCCTGTTCTGCCATGCGTACGACCAGCTGGAAATTGCGGCAGGCGCGGGCACCCTGGCCGAGGAAATCCTCGAGGACGAGCCCGGCATCGACACGATCGTCGTCGCCGTCGGCGGCGGCGGACTCTATGCGGGCGTGGCGGCAGCTGCCGAGGGCCGGGCCCGCGTCGTCGCGGTCGAGCCCTTCACCATCCCCACGCTGCACGCGGCCCTCGACGCCGGCCGCCCGGTCGATGTGGCCGTTTCGGGCGTCGCCGCGGATTCCCTCGGGGCCAGGCGCGTGGGTGGGATCGCCTTCAGCATCGCCTCACGCGTCCCGCCGACCTCTGTGCTGGTGGACGACGCCGCCATCGTCGCCGCCCGGTCACAGTTGTGGAGCGATTACCGGATCCCCGCCGAATACGGGGCTGCGGCTGCGTTCGCGGCGCTCACGTCAGGGGCGTACACACCCGCCGAAGGGGAACGCGTCGCGGTGATCGTCTGCGGGGCGAACACCGATGCCTGCACGCTGGAGAACGACCCGGGCAGCGACTGAATAGCGCGGACTGAACTCTGCCGACTGAGGGGTGCCGACTAACCGTGCCGGGAAGCGGCGCTGCCGGCCTGCTGCCGCTCCGGATGGTAGCGGGCCGAATAGTGCTGGTCGAAGCGGGCCCGCGCGATCCGCCCGAGCCGTTCGACAGTGTGCCAGCTGATGACCGCAATGAGCAGGGTCACCACAATGGCGGACACCGCGATGAGCGGCGGCAGATCGGCCGTGGAGCCGCCGTTGAGCCAGAGAATGACGGGGTAGTTCCAGAGGTACGCTGCGTAGGAGACAGTGCCCAGCAGCTGCGCCGGGCGCGTCCACTTCGGCATCGCCGCGGTTCGGGAGGCGGCCAGTGCGACCAGGACGGCCGCGGCGGCCATGGCCAGCGGGCCGCCAATGAACATGAAGGCCGGCGTTTCGTTGGCCTTCGGGAAGTAGATCAGCGCGGCCAGGACGGCGACGGAACCGAGCAGGGCCGCGCGCCTGAGCCAGCGGCCGCTGAACCAGTTGAACACATGGACCCTGTACAACCGCAAGGCCGAACCGATGATCAGGCCCAGGCCCCACGTGGTCGGCAGCGCGTAGACCAAGGAGTGAAGTTGCGGGGCCAGGGTCACCATTGTCAGCACACTGGCCGACATGAGGAACAGCGCGACGGCGGCGGACCAGCCAATCAGCTTTCCCTGGCGGTTGCGCCGCAGGGCGAGCACCAGCAGCGCGGGCCAGATCAGGTAGAACTGTTCTTCCACCGCCAGCGTCCAGAGCGGTCCGATCGCCATGCTGACGTCGAACGGCAGGGGGAGGTCTTTGAGGTAGCCAAGACCGGCGAGGACGGTGTAGCCCACGATTCCCTTGGACCGGTCACCGAGGACGTCGGTGGCCAATTCGACGATCGCGTAGACGCCCAGGAGAGAAACCAGTGCCGGCACCAGCCGGAACGCCCTGTGCGCATAGAAGCGCCCGTAACGAATCTTACGGTGCCGTTCGATATCGCCGACCAGCACGTTGGTGATCAGGTAACCGCTCAACACGAAGAAGGCAATGACACCCACGATGCCGGCGCCCTGGAATATGCCGGGCCAGGAATGACCGAGCAGGACGGCGCCCACGGCGGCACCGCGAAGAACGTCCAGGCCGTCCAGCCGCGGGCGCTTTGCAGTATGTTGGACCGTCTGTGCGGGCCTTTCGCCGACTAGTAACGCCACATAACCTCCGGTGCCTCTGTCTGGCCGGTTCCGATTCCAGCTGCATCAAGGCAAAACCGCGCCGTCCGTCTATCCATGGATGCGATTGCGGCGCCAGTCCTGCGCCCTATCCAAGTATTCCCGCCTTGGCTGGACGAAACCTGACGCCGGTTCTGCGGCTGCCCGGCTCTGCGGTTGGTTGTAGGGCGGGCCCGAAAAGGGGCCACAGCATCCAGTATTCCGAAATCTTTCCCGTTTGGACAAGTGACCGGCCGGTAACCGGGCGTCGAGGGCGACGACTCTAGGCTTCTTTAGAGATTGTGGGCCACCAGCTCCAGCCCGATTACCAGCAGGCTCAACACGACTTCGGCGAACATGATGGCGGCCTTGTGACGCAGCGGGATCTCGAGGCGGCGGATCGCGAGGAACCCGACGATGCCGAGCGAAACAACCAGAACAGCGACTGCCCACCCGAGGGCAACGGCCGTCGACCACAGACCGAGGCCGGCTGCGGTGAGGAGGAGCAGCGGGGTGACCAGGACGCCGAGGCCGCCCGCGCTGACCGCGATCATGTGGTGCAGCTCCTCACCGGTGGGAAGCTTCGAATGAACAGTCAGGTGGCTCAGGAGGTCGGCGACGAAAATTCCCAGCAGGGAGCCGATCACCACGATGCTGAGCGTCGCCGCCGCTGCCAGCGGCGTGGTCTCGTCCGCGTGACTCCGAAGCGCCAACACCACGGCCAGGCTCGTGAAGATGATGTATACACGTTCTTTGAGGCTCGCCGCGCGTTGGCGGGCTGAGGGTGAAGGAGGCACGGTCGGTTCTGTCGCTTGCATCAGAGAAGGCCTTCCGGTCAGCGTCACGGGAACGAACGAGGAAAGCCCACGGCCGCGACGATCCATATCCATGCCATCCCATAGTCCACCCGGAAATCCCGTCAAGGCCAGCCCCCGGGAGGTGAATGCGCTACTGGTCATTGTTGCCGCAGCGCCCGTACGAGGGCTCAGACAGCAACAGACAGCAAACGCGGGGCCACTTACGGCCCGTCCGGACGTGCCGGAAGGGCGGTAAGTGACCCCGCGATGCTTTGTTCAGGGGTGCTGCGGCTGATTAGTCCACCGGTTAGTCCACCGGTTAGTCCACCGGGCTGTAGCGGGCGAGGTCCGCGGCGTTGGTCGCCGCGCTCATCAGCAGTGCCGCCGCCAGCATGTGAGCGCCGACGAGCAGCGCCGGGATGCCGTTGTAGTACTGCGTGAAGCCGATTGCGGCCTGCAGCACCGTGACGCCCAGGAGCATGAACACCGCGGAGCGGAACGGCCCCCGAATCCGCCCGCGGACCACAAGGACCAACGCGAACAGCGCGCCAGCGGTCACCAGGTAGGCGGGCACGGCGTGGATGTGCGCGAACAGGTCCCAGTCGAGGTCGTTGCGCGGGGCGTTCGCGTCCCCGGCATGCGGACCGGCGCCGGTCACCACCACACCGAGGCAGACCGCGACGGCGGAGAGGACCGCGACGGCGGTCATCACCGGGCGGGCAACGCCCGGCAGGGCGGGAAGCTGCACGGTCCGGGCCTTGCCCGTGCGGCCGTACGCCCGGTTCACCAGAAGGGTCGCCAGGACCACGAGGGCCATGGACACGAGGAAGTGCAGGCCTACGACCCATGGGTTCAGCTGGGTCAGCACCGTGATGCCGCCGATGACGGCCTGGGCCGGGATGCTGGCGAGCAGGCCGAGGGCCAGCAGGAAGAGGTCGCGGCGCTCCTTGCGGAGGTTCCACAGATAGACCAGCATCATCACGGCGACGGCCGCCAGCGCAAACGTCAGGAGCCGGTTGCCGAATTCGATGATTCCGTGCATCCCCATTTCCGGGGTGGTCGTCAGGGATCCCTCCGTGCAGCGCGGCCACGTGGGGCAGCCAAGGCCCGAGGCCGTCAGGCGGACGGCACCGCCGGTCACCACCAGGACGATCTGGCCAATGAGGGACAGCACGGCCAGCCGCCTGACCGTCTTATCGACGCGGACTGGCAGCCGGGAGGTGATTCCGGAGACAATCCGGGGAGTTCGTGACGCCGTGCTCACAGTTTTCTCAATTCCACTTAAACCAACGGGTTGCTGCGCCGCCGGCGATCGCCGTCCAGAGCAGCAGGACAAGAACGGCGGCACCATTGACGCTGCCGTACAGGAAAGCATCCCTCAGCGCCTGGCCCAGCGCGCCGGAGGGGAGGAAATGCACCACAGCCTGGGCCAGCGCCGGGAGCCGTTCGGCCGGAATCACGATTCCGCCCAGCGCGCCGAGCAGGATCCAGAGCAGGTTGGTGATGGCCAGGGTCGCCTCCGGCCGGACCGTCCCGGCGACCAGCAGCCCGAGTGCCGTGAAGGCGGCGGCGCCGAGGATCAGGATGGCCAGCCCGGGCAGCCAGCCCGCGGGATTGGGCTGCCAGCCCAGCAGCACGGCCACCGCGGTCACGATGAGCACCTGCAGGAACAGCACCGCCAGGACGGCCAGGACCTTCCCCGCAATCAGGCCGGTGCGGCCCAGGGGTGTCGTGGAAAGAAAGCGCAGGACGCCGTAGCGGCGGTCGAAGCCGGTGGAGATGCCCTGCCCGGTGAAGGCCGTGGACATGGCGCACAGGGCCAGGATGCCGGGGACGGCGACATTGATGCGGCTCGAACCGAGCCCGTCCAGCAGCGGCGTCACGGTCAGCCCGACCATGGCCAGCAGCGGCAGCACGATCGCGAGGATCAGCTGCTCGCCGTTCCTGAGCATGGTGACTGTTTCGTACTGCCCCTGCAGCAGGATGCGGCGCAGCAGGGAAGCGGGCGCGCTGCCATGCGCGGCGGGGGGCGCGCCGGCACGGCGTGCGCTCTCCAGCGGGGCACCACCTGTTACGCGGTTCATCGGATCTCCCTTCCGGAGATGTCCAGGAAGACGTCCTCGAGGCTGCGCGCTTCAAGGCTCAGGGAGCTGGGCATGATTCCGCGCTGGGCCCACCACGCGGTGATCGCGGCGAGGTCGGCGGGGGTCAGGGCTCCGGTCACGGCGTAACTGCCGGCCCGCGCCTCGGTGACGTCGACGCCGTCGGGCAGCACGCCGGCGAAGTCCAGGCCTGGTTCGGTTTCGAACAACAAGGTGCGTATGTGCTGCGACGCGTCGCCCGCCGGGAGCTGGTGGCGCAGGAGCTGGGCGACGGTGCCCTCGGCGACGTTGCGGCCGGCGTCGATGATGTAGACGTAGTCCGCCAGCCGTTGGGCGTCGTCCATCAGGTGCGTCGTCAGGATGATGCCCATGCCGCTGTTCCGCAGTTCGGAGATGAGATCGAAGACCATTTGGCGGGACTGCGGGTCGAGGCCCGCGCTGGGCTCGTCGAGGAACAGGACCTCCGGATTGCCGACCAGCGCCGCGGCCAGGGCGAGGCGCTGTTTCTGCCCGCCGGACAGGCGCCGCACGTTGGTGCGGCTGAAGGAGTCGATGCCCAGGCGGCCGATGAGTTCATCCACCGGCCACGGGTCCTGGTACATGCCGGCGATGTGCCGCAGCAGGGGGATGGGCCGGGCCGACGGCGGCAGGCCGCCGTCCTGCAGCATCACGCCCACCCGGGCGCGGAGGCCCGCGCCGGCCGAATCCGGATCGTGGCCGAGTAGGCTGATGGCGCCGGCGGTGCGCTTTTGCAGCCCCTGGGCGCATTCGATGGTGGTGGTCTTGCCCGCGCCATTGGCGCCGAGCAGGGCCGTGACTTGGCCGCGTTCGGCGATGAGGGAAAGGCCGCTGACCACGCGCAGCATCTTGCCGTCGAGGGTGGGCAGTGGACCAACATCCTTGACAAGCCCGCTGATGGTCAGAACGGGGGATTCGGGAGATCGCACCACAGCATTCTACGCGATGTAGTACGTCGGCTCCCCGGAGGGGGCGTCCCGCAGGCAAGCCATGCCTTACTGGAATGCCGGACTAAATTACGACATGATTGTGTTGTGTATTCCATGAGCCCCCTTGTGTCCGGAGCCGCTGTGTCTGGAGCAGCTGTGTCCGGAGGCCCTGTGCCCGGAGCCGCTGCGTCCGCAGTCCCGTCCGGGCGCGGCGCCGCGCGCGTCCGGCCTGCCCGGGTACACGTGGCGGCCGTTCCGGACGCCGTTCCCGCGGCTGCCGGCACCCACACGCACGACGCCGAAGAGCGCACGCGTGACCGCGTCCTGAACGCGGTGCTGGAGCACGGACCCATCAGCGCGGCCGAACTCGGCGACCTCCTGGGCTTCACTCCGGCCGCCGTGCGCCGCCACCTGGACCACCTCGCGCGCACCGGAGTGATTGAGGTCAAGCGGGTTGCCCGCGCCGGTGCCGGCGCCGGACGGCCCGCCCGCCGCTACGTCCTGAGCTCCCAGGGCCAGTCGAACCTGGGCAACGACTACCTCGACATCGCCTCCGTGGCGCTGCGCCGGCTCGGCGAGGCGGCCGGCCCCGGGGCCGTGCGGCAGTTCGCCGTCGAGCGGTTCGCCGACATGGAGCGCCGCTACGCACCGGAGATCGAGCAGGCCGGACCGGACATCACGGCCCGCGCCCAGGCTCTCTCCGCGGCGCTGAGCCGCGACGGGTTCGTCGCCTCGGCGCAGTCGATCGAAGCCAAGGCCCCGCTCCCGGCGGCGCTCTCCAGCGTCCAGCTCTGCCAGGGGCACTGCCCCATCCAGCACCTGGCTGCCCAGTTCCCCGTGTTCTGCGACGTGGAGACCGAAGTGTTCTCCCGGCTGGTCGGCGTCGATGTGCGCCGGCTGTCCACCCTGGCGCGCGGCGGGCACGTCTGCACCACCCACATACCTACGGGCCGTCCGGCCGCCGTCGGGACTCCCAGTCCCGCTGCACCGGTCAACCCGGACGAAGTATCCAACCATCTCCAAGAAAGGCCGTGATGACGGACCAACTATCAGAGAAGAAGGTTGCTGACTCTACTGTGATTTCGGAGATTCTGGAAAAGAATCCCGAGCTCCACGGAATTGGCACCTATGAGTACGGCTGGGCCGACAAGAACGACGTCGGGGCCAACGCCCGCCGCGGTATCAATGAGGACGTTGTTCGCGATATTTCGGCCAAGAAGAACGAGCCGGAATGGATGCTCGACCTCCGGCTCAAGGGCCTGAAGTACTTCGACCGCAAGCCCATGCCCACCTGGGGCGCGGACCTGTCCGGCATCGACTTCGACAACATCAAGTACTTCGTGCGCTCCACCGAGAAGCAGGCCGCCACCTGGGAGGACCTGCCCGAGGACATCCGGAACACCTACGAGAAGCTGGGCATCCCGGAAGCCGAGCGCAGCCGCCTCGTCTCCGGCGTCGCCGCCCAGTACGAGTCTGAAGTGGTCTACCACCAGATCCGCGAGGACCTGGAAGCCCAGGGCGTCATCTTCCTGGACACCGACACCGCGCTGCGCGAACACCCGGAGATCTTCCAGGAGTACTTCGGCACCATCATCCCGGTGGGCGATAACAAGTTCGCGTCGCTGAACACGGCCGTCTGGTCCGGCGGTTCCTTCGTGTACGTGCCCAAGGGCGTCCACGTGGACATCCCGCTGCAGGCCTACTTCCGCATCAACACGGAAAACATGGGCCAGTTCGAGCGCACGCTGATCATTGCCGACGAGGACTCCTACGTCCACTACATCGAAGGCTGCACCGCGCCGATCTACACCTCGGACTCGCTGCACTCCGCCGTCGTGGAAATCATCGTGAAGAAGGGCGCCCGCGTCCGCTACACGACCATCCAGAACTGGTCCACCAACGTGTACAACCTGGTCACCAAGCGCGCCATCTGCGAAGAGGGCGCCACCATGGAGTGGATCGATGGCAACATCGGCTCCAAGGTCACCATGAAGTACCCGGCCGTCTACCTCGTGGGCGAAGGCGCCAAGGGCGAGACCCTGTCCATCGCGTTCGCCGGCGAAGGCCAGCACCAGGACACCGGCTCCAAGATGGTCCACATCGCGCCCAACACCAAGAGCTCGATCATCTCCAAGTCCGTGGCCCGCGGCGGCGGCCGTGCTGCCTACCGCGGCCTGGTCCAGGTCCGCGAAGGCGCCAAGCACTCGGCCAACACGGTCCGCTGCGACGCCCTCCTGGTGGACACCATCAGCCGGTCGGATACCTACCCGTACATCGACATCCGCGAGGACGACGTCACGATGGGCCACGAGGCCACGGTCTCGCGGGTCAGCGAAGAGCAGCTGTTCTACCTGATGTCCCGCGGCATGCGCGAAGACGAGGCCATGGCGATGATCGTCCGCGGCTTCATCGAGCCGATTGCCCGCGAACTGCCGATGGAATACGCCCTCGAGCTGAACCGACTGATTGAACTGCAGATGGAAGGATCGGTCGGTTAATGACTGACATCACTACTGAAAAGGCCCGCATCGGCGCGCCCTCAGCCCAGCCGTTCATCAACGGCTTCACCGAGGAAGGCGAAAGCCTCTCACCGCTGAACGCCGCGGAGTCCAAGGCGCCGCTGGCCGGCGAAGCCGTCAAGCGCCACTCGCACGGCGGCGGCGTCGGCGTACCGGACAGCTCACGCGCCGGCCGCCTGACCTCCTACAAGCTGGCGGACTTCAAACCGCTGACCGGCATGGAGGAGGACTGGCGCTTCACCCCGCTCAAGCGCCTCCGCGGCCTGCACACCGAGGTCCTCACCGGTGCGGCGCCGGCCGTGAGCGTCACCGCTCCGGACAGCGTCAGGGTCGAGACCGTCGGCCGTGACGACCGCCGGATCGGCTCCGCCGCCATCCCCGAGGACCGCGTCTCCGCGAACGCCTGGGAGAACTTCGCCGAGGCCACCGTCATCACGGTCCCGTCCGAGGTCGAGGTGGAGGGCGAGGTCAGCGTGCTGCTGACCGGCCAGGGCACCGAAGCTTCCGCGCAGCACGTCGTGATCGTCGCGGAAAAGTTCTCCAAGTCCGTCGTCGTCCTGGACCACCAGGGCACCGCCGTCGTCTCGGAAAACATCGAAATCCTCGTTGAGGACGGCGCGCAGCTGACCGTCATCTCGCTCCAGGAATGGAACGACGACGCCGTCCACGCCTCCTCCCAGCAGGCGAAGCTCGGCCGCGACGCGAAGTTCAAGCACATTGTGGTCAGCCTCGGCGGCGACCTTGTGCGGGTCACGCCTTCGGCACGCTTCACCGCCCCGGGCGCCGAAGTGGAACTGTTCGGCCTGTACTTCGCCGACGCCGGCCAGCACCTCGAGCAGCGCCTGTTCGTAGACCACGCCGTGGCCAACTGCAAGTCCAACGTCCTGTACAAGGGCGCCCTGCAGGGCCGCAACGCGCACACCGTGTGGGTCGGTGACGTTCTGATCCGCAAGGAAGCAGAAGGCACCGACACCTACGAGGCCAACCGCAACCTGGTCCTGACCGACGGTGCCCGCGCCGATTCCGTGCCGAACCTTGAGATTGAGACCGGCCTGATCGCCGGCGCCGGCCACGCCAGCGCCACCGGACGATTCGATGATCAGCACCTGTTCTACCTGATGGCCCGTGGCATCCCGGAAGAGGTGGCCCGCCGCCTGGTGGTCCGCGGGTTCCTGAACGAGATCATCCAGAAGATCAACGTTCCGGCCATCGAAGAGCGCCTCACGGAAGCCGTCGAGCGCGAACTCGCGGCGACCAACCACTAGTGCGCAGCACCAGAGAACACGGACGACATCAATGACTGAACAGCCAAAGGGCGAGCTAGTCTGCAACGCCAGCGAGATCCAACTCAAGCAGGCGCTGCGGATCCTGATCGACGACTACCCGGTAGCGATCGTGAAGGACTCGATGGGGGAGATCCACGCCATCGGCGACACCTGCTCGCACGCGGACATTTCGCTCTCCGAAGGAGAAGTCGAAGGCTGCAAGATCGAGTGCTGGGGCCACGGCTCCCAGTTCGACCTGCGCAGCGGCGAGCCGCTCCAGCTGCCGGCCTATGATCCCGTTCCCGTGTTTGCCGTGACCGTCCTGGATGACGAGGTCTACGTGGACTTCACCAACGTCCTGAACGGCGCCGAGGCTCCCAACTTCAGCTAGCTGCCTGCAGCCGGCAACCCGCACAAGAAAACTTATCGCCAAGAAAACGCACAGTGCCGAGGGCACGGTGCAGAGGAGAACAAGACACATGTCGACTCTTGAGATCAAGGACCTGCACGTCAGCATTGACACCGAGCAGGGCACCAAGGAAATCCTGAAGGGCGTCAGCCTGACCATCAGGACCGGCGAGACGCACGCCATCATGGGCCCCAACGGCTCCGGCAAGTCCACGCTGGCGTCCACCATCGCCGGGCACCCGCGCTACAACGTCACCTCCGGCACGATCACCCTCGACGGTGAAGACGTCCTCGCCATGAGCGTCGACGAGCGCGCCCGCGCCGGCCTGTTCCTCGCCATGCAGTACCCCGTCGAGGTCCCGGGCGTGAGCATGACCAACTTCCTGCGCACCGCCAAGACCGCGATCGACGGCGAAGCCCCCAAGCTGCGCACGTGGACCAAGGACGTCAAGGCCGCCATGGCGCAGCTGCGCATCGACGCCGACTTCACCCAGCGCAACGTCAACGAAGGCTTCTCCGGCGGCGAGAAGAAGCGCGTCGAGATCCTCCAGCTCGAGCTCTTCAAGCCGAAGTTCGCCATCCTCGACGAGACCGACTCCGGCCTGGACGTCGACGCGCTCAAGGTTGTCTCCGAGGGCGTCAACCGCGCCCACGGCGAAGGCAACATGGGCACCCTGCTCATCACGCACTACACCCGGATCCTGCGCTACATCAAGCCGGACTTCGTGCACGTGTTCGTCGATGGCCAGGTTGTGGAAGAGGGCGGCCCGGAGCTCGCCGACCGCCTCGAAGACGAAGGCTACGACCGCTACGCCACCGGCGCAGGGGCGGCCACCATCGCTGCCGCCTCGGCTGCAGCCCAGGCGTAGTTAGGACTCCGCAATGACCGAACTCAATGTGGCCCGCACGGGCCTCGAGGATGTCGAAGAGGCGCTCAAGGATGTGATCGACCCGGAACTCGGGGTGAACATCGTTGATCTGGGCCTGCTGTACGGTCTGAAGTACTCGGACGACGACGGCGCCCTGCTGATCGACATGACCCTCACCACCGCCGCCTGCCCGCTCACCGACGTGATCGAGGAGCAGGTCGGCAAGGCCCTGGACGGGATCGTCGACGACTGGCGGCTCAACTGGGTGTGGATGCCGCCATGGGGTCCGGAACGGATCACCGAGGACGGCCGCGACCAGATGCGAGCCCTGGGCTTCAACATCTAGGTCCCCACCGCCTCCCTAATTACGCCGACGGCGGCCCCACCTCATTGAGGCGGGGCCGCCGTCGTCTTTTCGTTCCGGCGTTCCCGCCGCCGTTCCCATATCGTCCCGGCGGTGGTCTGATAAAGACAACGGGTCCACACGCTTCGGGCCGGGCACGCCGTCGAACAGGAGGCACACGGGAATGGATGCCACGCCACCGCCGCGGCCCTCCGATGCGGGCAAGGACTTCGTGGTTGTCGAGGACAGCGGCGAGTTCTCCTACTACCGGTCCCGGGAAGCCCTGCTGGCCGACTTCGAATATGTCGGCGAAGCTCCGTGCATCATGGACCGCAGCGCCACTACCTACCGGCTGGAGCTGGACGAGAACCGCCACCTGCGCATGGGACCGCCCCTGGGATCGGTGGAGTTCCACTGGCTGCGCCAGGCCCTCGCCGAGGCGCGTGACGTGCATCCCGAGTCCCTTCGGCTGCAACGGGTTGACCCCGTCGGGCTCGCCGGGCTCGTGGCCGGACTGTTCGAGACGCTGCAGCTGGAACGCGGAACCGATGCTGAGCTGGGGCTTTGGAGCCTGGACATCGACGGTCTGGCGACGCGGCGCAATGCGCTGGCCGACGTCGACCGCCTCCTGGCCGGAAACGACCGGCTGGAATCGGTACTGGTGACCGACCCCTTCGGGCACCAATACCGGCCCGTGTGGCACGCAAAGCACCGGCACCTGGGCCACGCCGGATTCCTCAGCTACGTCGAGGTCCCGATCCGGCGCCGGCCGCGCGGGTGAGGCCTCGGGTTTAGGCCCGAGAGTTGGGCCGAAGGGTTGGGGCCAGGGGGCTGGGACTAGGGGGTGGGGCTAAGGCGTTGCCACCGCGAACGTGTCGCACTTGTTGATGTCCCCGGTGGTGTACCCCTGGTAGAACCACTTCTGCCGCTGGGCACCTGAGCCATGGGTCCATGCCTCCGGTGAGACGCGGCCCGTGGCGGCCTTCTGGATGCGGTCATCACCGACGGCGGAGGCCGCCGACAGAGCGTCCTTCACGTCCTGGTCAGTGAAGGGGTCGAGATAGGGCTGGCCGGTCTTGGGATCCGCCTGCGTCGTTGCATAGTGGGCCCACAGCCCTGCGTAGCAGTCTGCCTGGAGTTCAACCCGGACACCCCCGGAGCCGGGGCCCTGCGGATCCTGTTGCGCCCGGTCGAGGTCGCCAAGCAGGTTCTGGACGTGGTGGCCGAATTCGTGGGCCACCACATATTCCTGCGCCAGGGGGCCGCCTGAGGAGCCAAACCGGTCCACAAGCTCCTGGAAGAAGCCGGGATCGAAGTACGCCGTGGTGTCAACGGGGCAGTAGAACGGCCCCACGTCCGAGGTGGCGGCGCCGCAGCCGGTGTTGGTTCCGCCGGTGAAGATCACGGCCTTCGGCCGCGGGTACTTGGTGTTGTACTGCGACAGATAGGCCGGCCAGAAGGCGTTCAGGCTGTTGACCGTGCCGGTGATCCTGCAGTCGAGGCGGGCGTCGGCGTCGGCGCCGGTCTGGCAGGCGGGGGCAGAGCCCTGGCTCTGCGACTGGGGCTCCTGGACGGTGCCGGCCAGACCCTCGAGAAGCTGGGGGTTGATGCCAAAGAGGGCTGCCAGCAGCAGGATGATGCCGCCGCCGATCCCGCCGCCGATCATCGGGCCGCGGCCCATCCCGCGACGGTCCTGGACTTGTGACGGGTCCAGCGGGGCGTTGTCGTTAAAGCTCATGGAGTCACAATATCCCGCACACGCAGCCGCGGCGCCCGGCAACGCTAAAGTTGGTTCGATGCCTTTTCTCGACAGACTCCAGCGCTGGGCCGATGACCGTCCCGACGAGACAGCCGTCGTCGTGTCCGGAGAGCACCTCAGCTGGTCTGCCCTGCGGGACAACGCGGCGGCCCTGGTGCCCTCGGCGCCGGCCATCACTGTGCTGTCCGAACAAAATTCAACCCACTTCGCCATAGCGTTCGCCGCGGCCGTGGCTGGTGAGCGGCAGTGCGCCGTGTTGGACCCGGCCTGGCCCCAGCAACTCCAGGACGGCATCACCGCCCGCATCGCCGGGTCGGAAACGGGTCCGGCGCGTGCAGTTCCCGGGCCGGACCCGTTCTTGGTCGACGGGCCGCCGGAGACCTCGTTCCTGGTCGGCCTGACGTCCGGCACCACCTCGGTGCCCAAGGCGTTCACCCGCTCGCGGCGGTCCTGGCAGGAATCCTTCGAGGCCTCCATCGAATTCTTCGCACTGACGCAGGACGACAAGTCCCTGGCTCCCGGGCCGCTCGCGGCAAGCCTGAACCTCTACGCCCTCGCCGAATGCCTGTATGCCGGCGCCGAGTTCCACAGCCTGGACCACTTCGACGTCGGTGCCGCCCACGCGGCCGTCAGCCACGACGGCATCACCCGCCTGGTCCTGGTGCCCACCATGCTCCGGCTGCTCAGCGAGCGGGGCCTTACCGGCGGTGTCGATGCCTCCGGCATCCGCAGCATCATCTGCGCCGGTTCCAAGCTGGACGCCCGGACGCTGGAGGCGGCCCGGCGCTGGGCCCCCAACGCGACCATTTTCGAGTACTACGGCGCCTCCGAGCTCAGCTTCGTCTCGGGCGCCGGGTTGCGCCCGGGCGAGCCCGTCGAGCCGGGCGGGACCGGCATCGGGAAGCCCTTTCCCGGCGTCGAAATCCGCATCCTCGGCGACGACGGCGCCGAACTCCCGGACGGCAGCGACGGCAACATCTGCGTCCGCAGCGGCATGGTCAGCAACGGCTACCTGTGGGGTGACGACGGCCAGGCGCTGCGCTGTTTCGACGGCTGGTACACCGTGGGGGACCAGGGCTACCTCTCCGACGGGACCCTGCACATGCTGGGCCGCCGCTCCGACATGATCATCACCGCCGGCACCAACGTCTACCCGCATGAGGTCGAGATGGCGCTGGCCTCCGTCCCGGGCGTCGCGGCGGCCGTGGCGGCCGGCATGCTTGACGATCTTCGCGGCCAGCGCGTCGTGGCCGGCGTCGTGCCCTCGCACGGGGCGGTCACCGCCACCCAGCTGCGGTCCGGGATCGACGATGTGCTGGCCCGGAACAAGCGCCCCCTGGAGTACTTCGTGCTGACTGAGCTGCCCCTGACGGACCGCGGCAAAATCAGCCGGCAGCTGCTGCTGGACTGGGTGGCCCGGAACGATCCCAGGATCCGGCGTCTTGACTGAGCCGCGCGCGGGCAGCGGGCCGGCAGCACCCGGGCGGCCGACCCGCGGGACGTCGTTCCCCGGGCGGTCTGTTCCCGGGCTGTCTTTCCCGGGGCTGCTGCCTGAGGACAGGCAGCCGGTGATCATCGCCGCGCGCCGGACGCCGCTGTGCCGGGCCAACGGGGCCCTGAAGAAGCTGCGCGCTCACGAACTCCTGGCTCCGGTGCTCCGCAGCCTGCTCGCCGATGCCGGCGCCGGCCCCGGCCGGCAATCCGTGACCGACGTCGTGATCGGCAACGCCGTGGGCGGCGGCGGGAACGTGGCCCGGCTCGCCGCGCTGGAGGCGGGCCTGCCGGTCACCGTCCCCGGCGTCACCGTGGACCGGCAATGCGGCTCGGGTCTGGACGCGATCGTCCTGGCCTCCCGGCTGGTCGCGGCGGGCGGCGGCGGCCTGTACCTCGCGGGCGGCGTCGAGAGCATCAGCACGGCTCCGCTCCGCGCCCACCGCAACGACGACGGCAGCCCGGACTTCTACAGCCGGGCCCAGTTCGCGCCGCTGAGCTTCGGCGACCCCGACATGGGGGTGGCGGCCGAAAACGTCGCCGCCCGCTTCGGCATCAGCCGGGAACGCCAGGACGCCTTCGCGCTCCGCAGCCACCAACGCGCCCTGGCCGCCGCGGCCGCCGGGACGTTCGACGCCGAAATCGTGCCCCTCGCCGCCGGCTCCGGGGGGTCCGCGGCAGCCGACGACGGACCGCGGCCGAGTCTTGGCCCGGCCCTGATGGCCCGTTTCCCGCCTGTATTTGCCAGCGGCGGCACGGTCACGGCCGGTAACTCCTGTTTCGACGCCGACGGTGCCGCCGCCGTCCTCGTCACGTCCATGGAGCGGGCCCGGCAGCTGGGCGCCGCCGACGGACTGCTGGTCCTGGGAACCGACACCGCCGGGGTGGCGCCGCAGATCCTCGGCATCGGCGCGGCCGCGGCGGCCGAACGGCTCCTCGCGGCACACGGACTGACGGCCGCGGACGTGGGCCTGGTGGAATTCAACGAGGCCTTCGCGGCCCAGACGCTCGCGTGCTTTGACCAGCTGGGAATCGACCCGGACCAGGCCAACCTCGACGGCGGCGCCCTGGCCCTCGGTCACGCCTATGGAGCCTCTGGCGCGGTACTGGTCACCCGGCTGCTGGCACAGGCCCGCAGGTCCCCGGCGCCGGGGCAGCTTTCCCTGGCGATGATCAGCATCGCAGGCGGCATGGGCACGGCCGCGCTGCTGGGTTACGCGCGCCTCAATTAGGCCCCGGGAGGGGGACATGCCCATTCTTCGCGGCGCAGGATGGACATATAGGCCAGATGTCCACTGGCTGCGGGCAGGGGAGGGCATGTCCCTGTACCCGGTGCGGGCATGCCCCGGCGTGGCCTCGGGGAAGGACATGCCCATTCTTGGGCACGGGGAGCGGGCACGTGGTGGCGTGGCGGCGGTGAGGCCGTGCCTAGTAGACGGACCCTTCCAAGAGTTCTGAGAGTCGGCCGGCGGCGCGCCGGAGTTCAGGAACGCCGGCCTCGAGGCCGGCTTCGGTGGCTGACTCAACGGGGCTGGTTAGTGCCATGGACTCACTGGGGCGTCGGGTTCCGTTCGGCACAGCGACGGCGACCGACAGCACGCCGGTGGCACGCTCATCGGCCGAATACGCGTAATCGACGCCGGGCTCAGGCAGGCGTGCGCGGAGCTCGTCGGCAGTAAATGTACTCTCCTCATGGCCGGATGCGACGGCCGCGGCTACCACTTGCCCGAGTTCCGCATCGGAAACGGTGGCCAGCAGGATCTTCCCGGCCGCTCCGACGGTGAGGGGGAGCCGCTTACCCAGCGGCAGGTCATAGCGGAGGGGCGAGTCGCCGTCGACACGTGCGACGAGGATCCTTTCAAAGCCCAGCCTGGTGTACAGCGATGCCGTGAGTCCCGTCTGGGAGGCCACCTGTTGGAGGATCGGCCGCGCGGCAACCACGAGGGGGTCGTTCTCCAGGTAGCTCCGGGCCGCGGGCAGGACCGCGGGGCCGATCCGGTAGGACTTGTCCGTCTGGCTGACCATGCCGAAATCCTGAAGGACCCGCAGGATCCGCAGCGTCGTCGGCAGGCTCATGCCGCAGGTCCTGGCCAGGTCACTGAGGCGCTGGGGCCGCTCCGCACGTTGGAGTTCGGCGAAAACTTCCATAGACCTGGACAGGGAGCGCATGTTCCCGGCCTTGGGGCCGCCCTCTTCAGCGGAGCCGGCCGAATGTGTCGAAGTCACTGTCATTGTTTCATTCTATGTAACTGCACTGCGCTTGACAGCGTTTGTGTCTCGTGTCACTATTTCTTCAGACGAAATGTTCTTTCATTCTATGAAATAGAATATCGCGAAACGTAAGAAGGAAAACGATGACAACGGAGTCACTACTGACTAAACCCGAGCGCGCCATCCGCGTCGCTCCGTCGGTGCTTGCGGGCATCGGCACGTTCACCGCCGTCGGCGTCTATGTTCTGGTCAGTTCGGTCGGCCTCGGCCTCTGGACGTCGTTGGGGCCAGGCCCCGGCCTGTTCCCGTTCGCCATGGGAGGGGTGCTGGTCGCGATGTCAGCGCTCTGGCTGGTCCAGGAGCTGCGCCGGCCGAGCGAGAGGGCCGAGGGGATCGACAGGGGTCTGGTGATCGCGGTCGTGGTCAGCCTTGTGCTTGTGGCGTCCGTCATGGATTTGCTGGGCTTTCAGCTGAGCATGTTCCTGTTCCTGCTCTATCACCTGAAACTGCGGGGCCGCCGGACCTGGGTGTCCTCCCTGATCATCGCCCTTGCCGGAAGCGTCGGTGCGTTCTATGCCTTCAACTACGGGCTGAACGTCGCACTCCCCGTCTCGGCATTCGCTCCGCTGAACCTGATCGGACTATAGACGTGGACACACTTAACGAACTGCTCGGCGGCTTCGCAGCCGCCATGACCTGGCAAAATCTGATCTTCGCCTTCCTGGGCTGCCTGCTGGGCACCATCATTGGGGTCCTTCCCGGAGTTGGCCCGGTGGCCGGTGTAGCCCTGCTCATCCCGCTCACTTTGAACCTGGACCCCACCGGTTCGATCATCATGCTGTGCGCCATTTTCTACGGCACCCAGTACGGCGGAACCATCACCAGTGTCCTTTTGAACACTCCGGGTGAGGCGTCGTCGGCGATCACCACCATCGACGGTTACGCGATGACCAAGCTCGGCAGGGCCGGTGCGGCGCTGACCCTGGCCGCAGTAGGTTCCTTCGTCGGCGGAACCATCGCCACCATCGGACTGGTCGCTGCTGCTAAGCCCCTGGGCGAACTGGGCCTGCTCGTCGGTCCGCCGGAGTTCTTCGCCCTCATGGTCGTCGGCATCTCCCTGCTGGTCGCCCTGGCTGGCAAATCCATGGTCAAGGCCATCATCTCCGGAGCCCTAGGCCTGCTGATCTCCATGGTCGGCATCGACCCCGTTGCGGGTGCCCCGCGCTTCACCTTCGGGATGGACCGGCTCCTGGACGGCGTTAGTTTCGTGGCCGTCATTGTCGGCGTCTTCGGGCTCTCCGAAATCCTGTCCCACCGCAAGAACGCGGAGACTCCGTTGGTTCATGCCCCCGGACTCCGCTCGCTGCTCCCCACCCGGACGGAATGGCGCCGCAGCGCCCCCGCCATGGCCCGGGGCACCGGCGTCGGCTTCGGACTCGGCCTTATTCCCGGCATGACCGGATCAGTCTCGTCCCTGCTGTCCTATGCCGCGGAAAAGAAGTTCTCCCGCTTCCGCCACCAACTCGGCAAGGGCGCAGTCGAAGGCGTCGCCGGTCCCGAAACGGCCAACAACGCCCACGCCAATGCCGCCCTGATCCCGCTCTTCACCCTCGGCATCCCCGCATCCCCGACCATCGCCGTGCTGATGGGCGCGTTCCTGCAACAGGGCCTGACCCCTGGGCCCGCGCTGTTCACCGACCACTCCGAGATCGCCTGGGCCATCATCGCCAGCCTTTTCATCGGCAACGTGCTGCTGCTGCTCCTCAACGTCCCCCTGGTCGGCCTCTGGACCTCCATCCTGCGCGTCCCCACGCCCATCCTGACCGCACTGATCCTGCTCTTCATGGTCATCGGCGCCTACACCATCAACTTCAGCGTCTTCGACGTGTTCGTGATGATCGGCTTCGGCCTACTCGGCCTGGCCCTGAGGAACCTGGACATCCCGCTGGCACCGATGGTCCTCACCCTGGTGCTCGGCCCCCTGATGGAACGCTCACTACGCGAATCCCTGGAAATCTCCCAAGGCGACTTCAGCGTCTTCACCAGCCGCCCCATCTCCGCCGTCCTGATCGGCGCCGGCGTGCTGATCATCTGCAGCCCGCTGCTCAAGTTCCGCAAACCCAAGGCCCTCACCGAGGATCCCGAAGCCTGACCCTCCTAATACACCGTCCAAACACCCACCAGCCACCAGCCACCAACGCATTTCTTCAAAGGAGAAGACCCTTGTCACGCAATAAAATCACCGCAGCCTTCGCAGCAGCAGCACTTATCGCCCTCACCGGCTGCGGCGCCAACGCCAGCGCCTCCAACACCTCAGGGGAGGACTTCCCCAAGAAGGGCAAGTCCATCGACCTGATTGTTGCCTTCTCCTCCGGCGGAGCCGTGGACACCGCAGCCCGCCTCGTTCAGCCGATCCTGGAGAAGGAACTCGGCACCAACGTCGAGGTCATCAACAAGCCAGGCGCCGGCGGACAGATCGGCTACACGGCACTGACCAGCGCCAAGCCCGACGGGTACACCATCGGCGCGACCGGCTCACCGTCAGTGGTCGTTTCACCGCTGGACCCGGCCCGCGGCGCCAAATACACCCGCGCCAGCTTCCAGCCCCTCGGCCGTCAGGTCATCGACCCCGCCGTCATTGCCGTCCAGCCGGACAGCCCGTACAAGTCGCTGAAGGAACTCCTCGACGCCGCCAAGGCAAACCCGAAATCCATGACCGCCAGCACCACCGGACTGCAGACCGGCGAACACTTCGCCCTGGCCCAGATCCAGGAAACCACCGGCTCCGAATTCGCCCCCGTGCACTTCTCCGAAGGCGCCTCCCAGGCCACCACCGCGTTCCTCGGCCGGCACGTGGACGTCCTCGTTGCCAACGTCAGTGACGTGACCGACCTGACCAAGCAGGGCAAGGCCCGGGTCCTGGGCATCATGACCGCCGAACGCTCACCCTCGCTGCCTGACGTTCCCACCTTCCAGGAATCCGGCTACGAGGTGGAAGCCGGTACGGTCCGCGGTTACTCCGCACCGGCCGGGCTGCCGGACGCCGTTGCCAAGAAGCTGGAAGCCGCCCTCCAAAAGGCCATCGAGGATCCTGCCGTCAAGGAAAAGATGAGCGCCCTGGGCCTGCAGACCAGCTACCTCTCCGGCACCGACTACGAGAAGTTCTGGGCCGGACAGGAAGAGGACTTCAAGAAGGTCCTCCCGCTGGTCCAGAAAAAAGACTAGTCCAACCACCAGCCGCCACCCACGGAAGAATCCACCATGACAACTCCTGTCCTTGAGGACATCGACGCAAACTTCGTCCGCCCCGACCCGGACCTGATAGGCCGCCTTGCCAAACTTCCCGCCGCCAACATCGGCGACGCCATGGACCGCCTCGGAATCGCGGACTCAGCCATTCAGGCAATCTGGCCCGGCGCCCGCCTCGCCGGACCAGCCTTCACCGTCTGGACACGCCCCGGGGACAACCAGGGCATCCACCGCGCACTGCAGCTCGCCCGCGCCGGGGACGTGATCGTCGTCGCCGGCGGCGGAGACGAATCCCGGGCACTTTTGGGCGAGCTCATCGGCGAACGGGCCATCAATCTTGGCCTCGCCGGCTTCGCCCTGGACGGGGCAGCCCGCGACGCCGAAGCCCTCCGCGAGATCGGCATGCCCGTCTTTGCCCGCGCCATCACCCCGGCCGGACCATACAAGAACGGACCCTCCCGTCTCGGCACGCCCATCTCCTTCGGCGGGATCCCCGTCCTGCCCGGGGACATCATCATCGGCGACTCCGACGGCGTCGTCGTCATCCCCAGGGAACAGGCAATTGCTGTAGCCGAAGCCGCCGAAGCAGTCTTCGACGACGAAACCACCCGCCGGGCCGCCATCATCGCCGACCGACACTAAAGCAAGAAAGACAGAAAACTATGACCGCGTGCACCATCATCGGCCTCGGCGAAGCCGGAGCCACCTACGCGACTGCACTCATTGCGGCAGGCCACAGCGTCACAGGATTTGATCCCGTCGCACCATCCACCCCGGCCGGCGTCACCAGGGCAGCAACCGCGGCCGAGGCGTGCCTTGGCGCAGACGTTGTCCTGGTCCTCACCGGAGCGGCCGCAGCCAGCAGTGTGGCCCAGGAATGCCTGCCCGTTTTGCCGGAGGGCAGCTGCTATGCCGACTTCACCTCGTCCTCACCGCACGTCATGCGGGAACTTGGGCAGTTGCCCAGTCCGGCACTCTTCGTTGACGTCGCCATCCTCGGGCCCGTAGCCGCGCTGGGCGAGAAGACCCCGCTGATGGTCAGTGGCCCGGGGTCCCGGGCCGTTGCCGATCTCCTGGCGCCGCTTGGTGCCGAGGTCGAAATCGCCGACGGCGAGCCCGGGGCCGCGATGGCCCACAAACTGCTCCGCAGCGTCTTGATGAAAGGCCTGGCCTCCGTGGTGGTCGAAGCCGTCACGGCGGGACGGGCCGCGGGACTGGAAGATTGGATCCGGAGTCAGATCGCCAGGCAGCTGGCGGGGGACGGCCAGGCAGTCATCGACAGGTTCCTCACCGGCACAGCCAAGCACGCCCTGCGCCGTTCCAAGGAGATGCAGGACACTGCCGGCTACCTCACCGACCTCGGAGTCCCCGCCGAAATGACCACAGCCTCCGCTGCGGCACTTACGCGCATCGCCGAGAAATCAGCACAGGCGGCGCCGGCCTTGCGCTGACCCCGACCTCAGGCAGAATCGTTTACAGGAATCAATGATGAACCATCCGCAAACCAGCACTACCCCGTCAGGAGCAGCAGCATGATCGGCATCTGGGCCCTGGCAGCCTATCTGGCCGTCATCCTGCTGTGGACGACCCTTCTCAAGCGCAGCGTTGGAGAGGCCATGATCCTCGGATTCCTGGTCGTCCTGCCTTTCACGGGGGTCACAGCGGCGCAGATCGGCTGGTCCTCGCTTTATACGGCGGTGACTGATGAAATCGTCTACGCCACCATGGCGTTCGTCTTCATGGGGTACCTGCTGGACAAGACCGGAGTGCTGGACCGGCTCATCGACCTGTTGAACTCACTGATCGGCGGTACCAAGGGAGGCCCCGCCTGGGTGTCCACCGTGGCGTCGGCAGGCCTCGGCGGGGTGGTCCACAACCAGGCGGCGATCGCCGCGACCGTGGGTTCCGTGACCATCCCGTGGATGGAAAAGTCCCGGCTCGACAAGCCCGCGGCCGCGACCCTCGTGGCGGGAAACGCCGGAATGGGCATTACTTTCCCGTTCAGCGCCTCGATGTTCGTCCTGGTCGGCTCCGCCACAGTCGGGCCCCTGCTCAACGTCAATGAACTCGTGCTTCCGCTGTTCATCGGCGGGCTGTGGTGCTTCCTGCACCGGCTGATCGTCACCTGGCTGCTGATCCGCAAGAGCGGGATGACACCCTTGGATGCCGCGCACCGGTTGCCGGTCCGGGCGGCGTTCGGCCGCGGCTGGGCCACCCTGCTTTTGTTCGTCGTGGTGGCCATCCCACTGATCATCACCTCCGCCTTCATCGCCACCGCACTGTCGGACTGGACCGGCGGAGACATCACCAAGTCCCTGAGCGTCATCGTCTGGATCCCGGTGGTCCTGATCATCACCGGCGCCGTCCTCGGCCGAAAAAACCTCCCACGCAGCGGCCGGGGCTGGTGGACCCTGCTGCAGGAGTCCGCTCCGAGGTTCGGGATCGTCGGCATCACTGTCGTCTTTGCCTTCGCCGGCGCCAACGCCCTCGCCGCCACCGGCCTGCCCCAGCAAATGACGGCACTGCTCAACCGGATGAACCTGCCCCTGTGGCTCCTAGCCATCCTCATCGGGCTGATCGTCATCGCCGTCGCCGCGCCCCTCTCCGCCACGGCCACCATGGCCGCCGTCGGAACCGTCGGTGTCGCCACACTCGTTAGCGCCGGTGTTCCGGCGACCACCGCCGCCGTCGCCGTGCTCGTCTTCTCATCCTGCGAAGCCGCCGTTCCCCCCGGAGGCGCGCCCCTGTATGTCGCCTGCGGCATCGCGGACGTGGACCCGATCAAAACCTTCGCCCGACTGCTCACCCACTACGCCCTGCCCCTGCTGGGCATCGGCGTGCTCATCATCCTCGGCATCCTGCCGATCTAAAGGAACCGCGACATGCACAAGATCAGACGAGCCATCGAAGTCATCTTCGTCGTGAGCCTCGCCGCCCTCCTCGCCGGCGGAGTCCTGTTCGTGACGGGCCAGGCCGTCGCCCTTGCCGCCGGCCAGAGCGAATGGCTCGTATTCTTCAACGAATCCGTCAAGCCCCCGATGTGCCTTGCGGCATCGATCTGTGCGATCGCCGGGTTCTTCCTCAACTACAAGCGCTACGAAAACAAAGAACAGACTCCCCAGAAGGCAGCGACGCGATGACCGACACCAGGGAATCCGGAACCTACCCGTCCTTCGCCGAACTTCTCGAACGGGAGGGTGCGCTATCCGGGACGTCGTGGGGGCTGTTTCCCCAACCTGACCGCGGAACGCCGTCCTTCATCACGCAGGACACCACCCTGGAGGCCAGGAACTGCATCAGGACCGGCGTGGTCTTCGGCCTGGACTACCCGGCCGATGCCTTCGATCCCGGAATGTCACTCAAGCGCAGCGCCCCTCGTCACACCATCTACTCCTCCCACCCGGCCCACCGGGACGACTACCTGGACGGGTATTACCTCCAGGGATCCACGCAGGTCGACGGGCTCCGGCACCGCCGGGCAGACGACATCGGCTTCTACAACGGCACCCGCGATGACCGGATTACGGAAGGCACCCCGGACCTCGGCATCCAGGAATGGGCTGACAAACCCATCGTCGGCAGGGGAGTGCTCGTCGACCTCGACGGCTACCGCACCGGCGAAGGCACTCCCATTGACCACACAGCAGGTGAGCCCCTCGGGCTTGACCTGATCCAGGCAGCCATCCAGGCCCAATCCCTCACCATCCAGCCGGGCGACATCCTCATGCTCCACACCGGATGGTGTGAATGGTTCCTGGCCCTGACCATGGCGGACAAGCAACAGACCCGGGAGAGCCGCCGCGCCACCGGCATCGCCCAATCACAGGAATTCGTCGCCTGGGCCTGGGACCACCGCCTCGCGCTGATTGCCGCCGACAACTTCGCCCTCGAATGCCTGCCCGTCATTCCCGAAAGCCCCTTTCTGTTATCGGCGCCCAACGACCACGGCATGATGCACCAACAGCTCTTGGCCAAACTCGGCATGCCGCTCGGCGAACTCTGGAAGCTGGGACCCCTCAGCCGACACATGAAGAAGACCGGAACCTGGGACGCCTTCGTCAGCATCAAACCGCTGAACATCACCGGCGGCACCGGGTCACCTGCGAACGCCACCGCAGCGACGTGAGGGCAGGTCCACTGGCTGCGGCCAGGGGAGGGCATGTCCACTGGGTTGGCAGCGGAACCGCGGCCCGGCCATCCGGGCCTAGTCTTCCGGGTCCTCCGGCTCACCCAGCCCACGGGCGGCGAGGGCCTCGCCGGTCTGCCGGGCGAAGGCCACCGTGCTGATGAAGACGGGCAACACAAGGGCCCGCGGGTTGCGTTCGAGTCCGCGCGCCCGGGCCGAGTCGCGCACGTCCGTGTAGGCCCCGGCAACGAACGGGATGCTGCGGAGCATGATGGCGATGGTCAGGGCGAAGCGTTCCGGGTCCGCACCGAAGCGCCGGAACGGCCGGGCAAGCGACGCCACGCCGTCGAGGAGGGCCTGCACGGGAGTGGTGGCGGTCAGGATTGACGCCGCGACGACGCAGACCAGGACGTTCAGGACGATCCGGGCGGCGGTCGGTGCGCCCAGCTGCCACCACTGGAAAAGCCCGATCGCCACGAGTACCGGAAGAACCGGACGCACCGCCCGGAACAGCCGGGCCGGGCCGGCCCCGCTGAGCAGGAACAGTCCGCAGAGCAGCACCAGCATGACGGCCGACACGGCCCAGTCCGCGATCAGGAACGACGTCATTCCGCACCCAACGACCAGCAGGAACTTCAGCCACAGCGGCGCACGGTGGACCAGGGACGAGCCCGGCACATACGCCGCCAGCAGGAAGCCGTGGCCGCTCACGCCTGCTCCCGCCGGGCCTGGTCGGGCACGGCCCGCTCCAGCCGGCCGCCGGCTACGCCGCCGAGCCCACCGCCTGCTGGGACGCCGTCAGCCGCTGGCAGGCCCGCCGCGCACAGGGCGCGGTAACGGGCGACGGCGGCCGCCGGTTCGCCGTCGAACACCACCTTCCCGGCATCCACCACTAGGACGCGGTCCATGTCCAGTGCCAGCTCGAGGTCGTGGGTGGACAGAATCACCTGCTGGCGGAGCCCGGCGAGGGTGCGCCGCAGGAGTTCGCGGTTCCGCAGATCCAGCAGTGTGGACGGCTCGTCCAGGACCAGCACCTCCGGATCGACGGCCAGGACCGCGGCCAGCGCCAGGAGCTGGCGTTCGCCGCCGGAGAGCTCATAGATGCTTTGGTCCGCCAGCGGCAGGAGACCGAACCGTTCCAGCACCGACTCCGCGTGGGCCCGGCGCTCAGGGGCGTTACGGATGGAGCGGCGCAGGGACAGTTCCACATCCTCGCGTCCGGTGGGCATCACGAGCTGGGAGAGCGGATCGGTGAAGACAAAGCCCACGCGGCGGCGGACCTCACGGACGGCCCGGACCGTATCGGCGCCGTCGACTCTCACGGTGCCGTCGCTGGGTGCCACGAGCCCGTTCAGGAGCCTCAGGAGGGTGGACTTGCCCGAGCCGTTGGCCCCGATAACCCCGATCCGCCGTTCCGTCAGGTCGAGCGAAAACTCCTGGAGCAGCGTCTTGGGTGCGGGGCGGCCGTCAACCGGCACCCGCACCGAAACCCGGTCCAGGACGATGATGCTCACGGGCGGGTGTCAACCGTCCGGACACGGCGCAGCAGCAGGTCCGGGAAGGCCTTGTGCAGGGCCAAGGCGATGCTGACGGCCAGGACGTTCTTGATGATGTCGCCGGGGTAGAACACGAGATCGGCCAGGAAGGCTTTGGAGAAGTCCAGCTTGGCGTTGACCATCATGCCCAGGATGCCCAGGCCGTGGATGAAGACGATGCTGCTCACCATGGCGGCGGCGAACAAGAGGATGGCACGCAGTCTGCCTTTGCGGTTGGCGGTGCGCTTGAGCACGACGACGGTCAGCCAGCCGACGGCCGTGGCGGCCAGCAGGAACCCGATGATGTAGCCGGCGGAGGGTCCGGCGAGGACGCCCAGCCCGCTGCGGCCGCCACTGAAGATCGGCAAGCCGGCGAAGCCCAGGAGCAGGTACAGGCCGACGGCGGCGAAGGCCCGGCCAGGGCCCAGGGCCAGGCCCGTGAGCATGACGGCTAGGGTCTGCAGCGTGATGGGCACGCCGAGGCCGCCTACGGGAATGGCGGCGATCAGTGCCGAAGCGGCCACCAGGGCGGCGAAGACGGCGATGAGGCCAAGGTCGGTGGCATTCCAGCGGACCCGGCGGCGCGGGGTCCTGGCTGCGGCGGGACGGTCGGTTTGCGTCATGATGTTCCTGTCGGGGTGCTGCTCAGGGAGCTGCTGCGGAAATATGGATTGTGATATCGACTGTACGGTCGCGGCGCGGACGGTTTTTTGTAGGCGCCCCACTAACGCGCGGCCCGGTTGCTGGAGGGCACCGCCAATGAACACGGCCAGCCGGCCAGGCCAGCATCGCGACGGCGGCTGCCTAGTGCCATACGTTCCAATGTCATGGAGCCGGGGTGGTGCCGGTAGACTTGCAGAGGCTGTGCTCTCGCATCGCCCTGCCCCGGCCCCGCCCAGACTCCACCCGTCGTGCCGCGGCATTCCCTGTTGTGAAAGGCCTTAGCTGCATTGATTACCGTCCAGGATCTCGAACTGCGCGCCGGCGCCCGCCTCCTCATGGACCAGGTGAGCTTCCGGATCGACAAGGGAGACAAGATCGGTCTGGTCGGCCGTAACGGTGCAGGCAAGACAACGCTGACCCGGGTGCTCGCGGGCGAGGGCCTGCCCGCCGCCGGTAAGGTAACCCGCACCGGCGAAATCGGCTACCTGCCGCAGGATCCGCGCACCCCGGACATGGAGCAGCTCGCGCGGGACCGGATCCTGTCCGTCCGCGGCCTGGACATTGCCGTGGGCAAGCTCCGCCTGGCGCACGAAGAGATGGCCAGCGAGGACGCTACGGTCCAGCGCAAGGCGATGAACCGCTATGACCGGCTTGAATCCGAATTCCTGGCCGCCGGCGGCTATGCCGCCGAAGCCGAGGCGGCAGCGATCTGTTCGAACCTCGCCCTGCCGGACCGGCTGCTGAACCAGCCGCTCAAGACCCTGTCCGGTGGACAACGGCGCCGCGTCGAGCTTGCGCGCATCCTGTACTCGGACGCCGAAACCATGCTCCTCGATGAGCCCACCAACCACCTCGACGCCGATTCCATCTCCTGGCTCCGTGAGTTCCTCAAGAACCACCAGGGCGGGCTGATTGTCATCAGCCACGACACCGAACTGCTTGAAGCGACCGTCAACAAGGTCTTCCTCCTCGACCCCAACCGCGCGCAGATCGACTTCTACAACATGGACTGGAAGCGCTACCTCAACCAGCGCGAAACGGACGAGCGCGCCCGCAAGCGTGAGCGGGCCAATGCGGAAAAGAAGGCCCAGGTCCTCATCGACCAGGCCAACAAAATGCGCGCCAAGGCCACCAAGGCCGTCGCCGCCCAGAACATGGCCAAGCGTGCCGAGCGCCTGCTCGGCGGCCTCGAAGCCGTCCGCGCGACCGACCGCGTGGCAGCACTGCGCTTCCCGGACCCGTCACCCTGCGGCAAGACCCCACTCACCGCGGACGGCCTCAGCAAGTCCTACGGCTCGCTGGAGATCTTCACCGACGTCGACCTTGCCATTGACCGCGGGTCCAAGGTGGTCATCCTGGGCCTCAACGGCGCCGGCAAGACCACGCTGCTGCGGATGCTGGCCGGCGTCGACAAGCCGGACACCGGCGAAGTCGTTGCGGGCCACGGCCTGAAGGTGGGCTACTACGCGCAGGAGCACGAGACGCTCGACGTGGACCGCACTGTCCTGCAGAACATGCGCTCCTCCGCCCCGGACATGAACGACGCGGAAGTCCGCAACATCCTGGGCTCATTCCTGTTCTCCGGCGACGACGTCGACAAGCCCGCCGGTGTGCTCTCCGGCGGCGAGAAGACCCGGCTGGCGCTGGCCACCATCGTGGCCTCGAGCGCGAACGTGCTGCTCCTCGACGAACCCACCAACAACCTGGACCCCGCCAGCCGCGCCGAAATCCTCGGGGCCCTGAGCAACTACACCGGCGCCGTCGTCCTGGTCAGCCACGATGAGGGCGCCGTCGAGGCGCTCAACCCGGAGCGTGTCGTCCTGCTTCCCGACGGCATCGAGGACCACTGGAACGAAGACTACCTGGACCTCATCACGCTGGCGTAAGTCACCCAACCGACCCGCAGCCGGGGCCGTTCCCGGCACTGAAAACGGCCCCAGCAGCGAGGCAGCCGGGTGGCCCCAGCAGCGAGGCAGCAGGGTCAGCGGACCGGCATCTCTTCCGCGGCCGTGATCCGGTGCAGGTCCGCGTAGCTGATCGAGAACATCGAGTTGTGATCCCCTGCGCCCGCCCAGAGCACACGGTGGGCCGACAACGACTCATCCAGCAGAGTCCGGATCTTCTCCGGGTGGCCTACCGGGGCGACGCCGCCGACCTCCTGGCCGGTGTGGGCCAGGACGAACTCGGGGGAGGCACGACGGATCTTGCCCGTGCCCAGCCGGTCCGCGACCTTGCGGACGTCCACCTTGGCCGCGCCGCTGGCCAGGATGAGCAGCGGGGTGCCCTCGAGCTCAAACACCAGGCTGTTGGTGATCGCCGCGACATCGCAGCCCAGCGCCGCGGCGGCCGCTGCCGCCGTCGGCACCTTCGCGTCGAACACCGTCACGGTGTCCTGGGCGCCCAGGGCGGTGAGGGCCCGCTTGACGTTGGCCACCGGGCCGGGAAAGGCGTCAGGGCTCATCGCTCAGAACCCCTGGGCGTCGAGGATGGCGTCTTCCTCTTCTTCCGCCGTCGCGTTCTTGCGCTTCCGCGGAGCAGGACGACGGCGGGCCACCGGGCCGCTGGAGTGCAGGAACACGCCCTCGGCGGCCTCGGCTTCGGCGTCCTCCGCGTCGATCGCGGCGTTGCGGGCCTGCTGCCTGGCCGCGTAGCCGAACCCGACGAACATCAGCACGCCGAACGCGAACCACTGCAGGGAGTAGGACAGGTGGGTGCCCTCATCAGTCGTCGGTTTAGGGAACGGGAACGGCATGTCCTGCACCGACGGCGACTCGGAGGCCAGCTGTCCGTAGGCGCCCGTCAGCAGCGGATAGCCCAGCTGCCCGGAATAGGCGGAAAGGTCGATCGAGGCCAGCTGTCCGTCAGGGGCGCCGCGCTGCAGCTCGGGCTCGGCCGGCTTGAGGCGGGCAACCACCGTCACCGGCCCCTGCGGCGGGGCAGGCACTGAGTCGGGCCGTCCCGGGGTGTTGTTGCCGATGGGCAGCCAGCCACGGTCGATCACCACGGTTTCGCCGGACTGGAGCTTGAAGGGGACCACCACCTCGTAGCCGGGCTGGCCGTTGAGCGGGCGGTTGCGGACAATGCGCTGGCCGGCGGCGTCGTAGCTGCCCTTCAGTTCCACCTGGGTCCACTCCCGCTCCGGATTCAGCCGGCTGAACTGGTCGCGGACATCGGCGAACGGCACGGGGGTGGCCGAGTAGTTGGAGACCACCCGGTTGATTTCGGCCAGGGTCTCGGCGCGGCGGTCCATCTGCCACCGGCCCAGCCCAACGCAGCCGGCAGCGAAAATCGCGGCCAGCAACAAGTACCCCAGCCATTTACTGGAGAAGAGAAAGCGGTACATTCAGCCGATCCTGCCTGACGGGTCGAGAGGGGCGGTCACTGGCGGGAGGGGGACGTTCTCTGCGCCGAGGACCACAGTCTCTTTCCACAGTCCGCGCGTCTGGAGGTAGTCCTCAAGCCACGCGCGGTGCTCCCCGCACGCCAGCCAGATCTTGCGCCGCTCCGGGGTGTGGATCTTGGGATTGTTCCACAGCAGCTGCCATTCCGCCGTCGCGCGGCAGGCTTTCCGCGAGCAGACGGTGCCCGGGGCCGCGGCCTTGTCCCCACCGGTCCCGGCCAGGTCAAAGAGATTCATGAAGCTGCCCGTCCGTGGTCGTCGTCGTTCTCATCTTCGATCAGCTCACCCTGCAGCAGCGTCCCTGAACCATCTGCGCCGTCGCTCAGATCCTGCCCGTTTGGATCCTGCCCGGCGGGGCCCGCGGTGTCCGGTGCGTCCAGCTCTGCGAGCGGAGCATAGTCCAGGAGCGAGTCACTGTGGATTTCCGCCTTGTCGCTGCCGTTGGCGATCACCACCGCCACCCAGGGCAGGAAGACAGCGCCGGCAATCGGCAGGAGCTTGAACCAGCCATCCACGACAAAAATCAGGATCAGGCAGACCATGCGGATGCCCATGGCGATGGCATACTTCACCATCCGCTGGTGCATCTCGTCCGAGTGCGCAGCAGCGGCGTCGGTGATGCTGTGCACCTCGGTACCGCCGGACTCGGAGTCCGGCCTCCCGGGCACATGAGCACCGGGTCGGTTTTTGAGTGTCACGGCTGTCAGATCACGCTCCCAAGGCTTACTTCGATTCTCTCACCATCGGCGGAGCCGCCCAAACGGAAGCGCACCGGGCGCTAAGATCGGAGGCAGGAAAATTCCAGCCCCCAGCGCGGCCCTCCCTGCCGCAGAATCCCGGAGCCCCATATGACTGACACATCCACCACTGGCCGCAGCGTTCTGATCACCGGCGGAAACCGCGGGATCGGCCTGGCCATCGCCGAGTCCTTCCTGGCCAACGGCGACAAGGTAGCCGTGACCTTCCGCAGCGAATCGCCGCTGCCCGAGGGCATCCTCGGCGTCAAAGCGGACGTCACAGACGAAGCGTCGGTGGACGCCGCGTTCGCGGAAGTCGAAGCCGCCCACGGCCCGGTGGAAGTCCTTGTGGCCAATGCCGGCATCACCAAGGACACGCTCCTGATGCGGATGAGCGAAGACGACTTCACCTCGGTGATCGACACGAACCTCACGGGCGCCTTCCGGGTGATCAAGCGCGCATCCAAGGGCATGATCCGGGCGCGCAAGGGCCGCGTGGTGCTGATTTCCTCCGTCTCCGGCCTCTACGGCGCGCCGGGCCAGATCAACTACTCCGCCTCCAAGGCAGGCCTGGTGGGCATCGCCCGGTCGCTCACCCGCGAGCTCGGCGCACGCGGGATCACCGCGAATGTCGTCGCGCCCGGCTTCATCAACACCGACATGACGGCCGAGCTGCCCGAGGCCACGCAGAAGGACTACCTGACCAAGGTCCCCGCCGGCCGCTTCGCCGAGGCCTCCGAGGTCGCCAACGTCGTGCGCTGGATCGCCAGCGATGAGGCGTCCTACATTTCCGGTGCGGTCATTCCGGTCGACGGCGGCCTCGGAATGGGCCACTAGCCCCTGACACAGCAGGACGACACAGGACTCCTGCGGAGCACAGCGGACGACGGCGGATTCCGCCGTCGTCCGCTGTGCTGTGTCCGCTTGTTCTGTGTCCGCTTGTTCTGAGTCCGCTGTCTATTGCAACCCGGACCGGGCCACTGGAGACGCACAGTTTTCCGGGCCGGGTTCCGGGCCGGGCCTTTTTGCCCTTGGCTCCGGGGCTCCTGGAGCGTGTAATGGGCTCACAGCCCCTGACCATGCCGCGGCAGGGGCGTGGACGCAGGAGGAAATCATGAGTGATCTCAGCAAATGGACGCCCTCGGACATGCTGGAACCGGTCCGCCGCTTCCTTGACGGTGATCTGTCCATAGCGCCAGGGATCAAGATCGAACAGTTCCAGGAGGGCACCACCCTGGTGGTGCGGGCGGAAGCGCCGGGGATCGACCCGGACCGGGACGTCGACGTCTCGGTCGGCGAGGGCGTGCTAAATATTGCGGTGGAGCGGCGGGAGTCGTCCGAGCACAAGAGCAAGGACGGTTACCGCTCGGAGTTCCGCTACGGCCGGGCCGCCCGGAGCATCGCGCTGCCCGCAGGGGTGAGGGAAGAAGACATCACCGCCACGTACAAGGACGGCGTCCTGGAAGTCCGCGCACCGGCGCCCAAGGTTGTGACCGGTGAAGCGACGACGAAGATCCGGATCGACCGCGGCTGACCCACCCCCGGCATGTTCAAGCCACGTGACGACGGAACTACGCCGCCGGGGCTTCTTTGTGGATGCTGAACAACTGTAATGGCGCGGTCCGCTGGCATGATGGATTGCAGACCCACAGTATTTGGACGTTTGGAACAAAGGAGCTCGTATGGGACTGCTGGAGAACAAGACTGCGATCGTGACCGGTTCGTCGCGCGGAATCGGCGCCGAAGTGGCCAAAATCCTCGCCGCCGAGGGTGCGGCCGTCGTCGTCAACTACCGCCAGAAGGCGCCGCGCGCCAACAAGGTCGTCGCCGAGATCGAAGCCGACGGCGGCCGTGCCGCGGCCGTCGGGGCGGACCTCACCACCCAGGAAGGCGTCCAGGCCCTCGCCAGCGCCGCGATGGAGAACTTCGGCTCGCTCGACCTCCTGGTCCTCAACGCCTCCGGCGGCATGGAGACCGGCATGGAAGAGGGCTACGCGCTGAAGCTGAACCGCGACGCCCAGGTGAACATGCTCAACGCCGCCGTCGCGCTCATGCCCCACGGCTCGCGCGTGGTCTTCGTGACCAGCCACCAGGCCCACTTCATCGACACGGTGCCCACCATGCCCGAGTACGAGCCCGTGGCCCGCAGCAAGCGCGCCGGCGAGGATGCACTCCGGGCACTGGTCCCGAACCTGGCCGAGAAGGGGATCACGCTCGTGGTCGTCTCCGGCGACATGATCGAGGGCACCGTCACGGCCACCCTGCTTGACCGGTCCAACCCCGGCGCCATCGAGGCCCGCCGCGCAGAAGCCGGCAAGCTGTACTCGGTCAAGGAGTTTGCAGCGGAGGTCGCCAAGATGGCCTCGGCCGACGTCGAAACCGGCCACACGGAATACGTTGGCGGTGCGGATTATTTCGGTAAGACCGCGGACCAGGCAGCGGATAAGAGCTCCAGCTAGGCGCAGGCCGCCACGCGCTGGAATGGCGCGTAGGGAAGGCACGTCCCGGCAATGTTTGACTAAACATTGCCGGGACGTGCCTTCCCGGTTAATGCATCAGACTCCGGCGATATACCGGACGGCGTCAAGATAGGGAAGGTTGACGGCGGCGTCCGCGGCAGCGCGGACGGCCGGCTTCGCGTTGAAGGCGATGCCGATCCCGGCGGCGCCCAGCATGTCGAGGTCGTTCGCGCCGTCGCCCACGGCGATCGTGTGTTCCATCGGGATGCCCTCGGCCGCAGCCCATTCGCGCAGGTACTTCTCCTTGGCCGCCCGGTCGATCACGTCGCCGAGCACCTTGCCGGTCAGGGCGCCGTCGACGATTTCGAGTTCGTTCGCGATCCAGTAGTGCAGCCCCAGGTCTTCGGCGATCGGCCGGAGGATCTGGTTGAAGCCGCCGGACACGACGGCCACGGCATGGCCGGCAGCCTGGAACGCCGCCACCAGCTCGGCGGCGCCCTCGGTCAGCCTGACCTCGGCGCGGACCGACTCGACGACGTCCGCGGGCAGCCCCGCGAGGACCGCCACCCGGGCGTGCAGGCTCTGGGCGAAGTCCAGCTCGCCGCGCATGGCCGCCTCGGTCACCGCCGTCACTTCCTCGCGCTTGCCGGCGTAGGCGGCCAGCAGCTCGATTACTTCCTGCTGGATGAGGGTGGAGTCCACGTCCATGATGAGGAACTTCCGGGGCGCGCTGCGCAGTGCTGCCGGAACCAGGGCCGTGTCGACGCCCTCGATGCCGGCGGCCGCCAGCGCACGGCGCGCACCGTCCAGGCGGGCTTCCGCAACCGCGGCGGCTGTGGCGGCGTCGGGCGAGCCTGCCCCCGAGGCGTCCAGTGCGCAGTCGACGGCGTATACCTCGAAGCGGGCGTCGCCGGTCCGGGTTTCCGCCCCGACGCCCAGCCCGGCGGCCGTCAGGAGCGAACGCAGCCGCTGGATGTCGGGAAGGGACAGTTTCAGGCCGTAGCTCACTGCGGTCACGTTCGAACTCATGGCCTCAATCCTAGCGAGCGGGCGGCGGGCGGCCCGAATTCGTTGCGCCCGGGCGGGCGCCGCGTGACGCTCCACGGCAGGGCGCGGCGCCGGTTATCAGTCGCCCGCTTTTTTGTCCTAGTGTCTACTCCTATGAGTGATGTTCTTGAAATGGCCGGGGTCAGTGTTGTACGTGGGGCGAAGACGCTCCTGGACAAGGTCGACTGGCAGGTCAAAGAGGGCGAACGCTGGGTGATCCTGGGCCCCAACGGCGCCGGCAAGACCACGCTCCTCCAGCTGGCCGCGGCCCGCATCCACCCGACCTCCGGAATGGCGGGCATCCTCGAGGAAGTCCTCGGCGCCGTCGACGTCTTCGAGCTCCGCCCCCGGATCGGGCTGTCCTCCGCTGCGCTGGCCAGCCAGATCCCCGAGCACGAGAAGGTCCTCAACGTGGTGGTCACCGCCGCGTACGGCGTGACCGGCCGCTGGCGCGAGGGCTACGAGAAGGAGGACGAGCGGCGCGCCTTCGGGCTGCTGAACGAGTGGGGGATGGGCCCGCTGCTCAACCGCCCCTTCGCCTCGCTTTCCGAGGGGGAGCGCAAGCGCGTCCAGATTGCCCGCGCCCTCATGACCGATCCCGAGCTCCTGCTCCTGGACGAGCCGGCCGCGGGGCTCGACCTCGGCGGCCGCGAGGACCTGGTCCAGCGCCTGAGCGAACTCGCCCGCGACGACGCCGCCCCGGCGATCGTCCTGGTCACCCACCACCTCGAAGAAGTGCCGCCGGGCTTCACGCACGCGATGCTCATGCGCGACGGCGGCGTCGTGGCTTCCGGCCCGCTGCCGGAGGTCCTCACGGCGGAAAACCTGAGCGAAACGTTCGGCCTGCCGCTGGACGTCAGCGTCAACGCGGGCCGGTACACCGCGACCGCCAGCCGCTGACGGGGCCGCTGACCGCGCGTGGAGCTCCTCAATAGCGCCCTCATATTCTTCGCCGGGCTGTGGGCGGGCACCATCAACAGCGTCGTCGGATCCGGCACCCTGGTCACGTTCCCGGTGCTGATCGCCCTGGGCTACGCCCCCGTCACGGCCTCCATCAGCAACGCCATGGGGCTCGTGGCCGGCAACGCCACCGGCGCCTGGGGCTACCGGAAAGAACTCGAGGGCCGCGGCAAGCAGCTGCTCCGGCTCCTGCCGGCCTCCCTGCTGGGTGCCGTCACCGGCGCTTATCTGCTGTTGCACCTGCCCGAGAAAGTCTTCTACTACGCCGCCCCCGTCCTGATCGTGCTGGCCCTGCTGATGGTGGTCTTCCAGCCGCGGCTGCAGCGGTGGGTGAGGAACCGCGAGGAGAACCCCGAGCACGCGATCCGGGACCGCCGCCACGGTGTCCTGCTCGTGGTGCTGGTGTACCTCGCCGGCGTCTACGGCGGCTACTTCGTCGCGGCCCAGGGCATTCTGCTAGTCGGCATCCTGGGCGTGTTCATGACCGGGACCATCCAGAACGCCAACGCGATGAAGAACTTCCTGGTCCTGGGCGTGAACGTGGTGGCCGCAGCCTCCTACCTCCTGTTCGCCTTCGACCGGATCGACTGGGGTGTGGTCGGGCTGATCGCCGTGAGCTCCCTGATCGGCGGCGTGATTGGCTCCAGGGTGGGGCGCCGGCTCTCCCCGGCGGTCCTGCGCGGGGTCATCTTCACCCTGGGCCTGGTGGCGCTGGGGTTCATGACCGCCAACCTGCTCAAATAGCCCTTCCAACAGCCTCCCAGGAATGACCTGCCCGTGACCTTTCACTTTCTTGAATCCGCCGACGACCCGCGGGTTGCGGACTACACGCAGCTCACGGACGTGCACCTGCGCAAAATCAGGGAACCCGCCGAGGGCCTGTACATCGCCGAGTCCTCCCGCGTCCTGCGCCGGGCCCTGGCCGCAGGGCACCGGCCGCGGTCCTTTTTCCTGGCCGAGAAGTGGGCCGGGGACCTCTCCGACGTCTTTGAGCAGTACCCGGACGTCCCGGCCTACATCGGCCCCGCGGCGCTGCTGGAGCAAATCACCGGTTTCCACCTGCACCGCGGCGCCATGGCAGCCATGCACCGGCCCGCCCCGGTGCCGCTGGCGGACCTGCTCGCCGGGGCCCGCCGGGTTGCGGTGCTGGAGGACATCGTGGACCACACGAACGTCGGGGCCATTTTCCGCTCGGCCGCGGCCTTGGGCGTGGATGCCGTCCTGGTCTCGCCGCGCTGCGGGGATCCGCTCTACCGCCGCAGCGTGCGGGTCAGCATGGGCACCGTGTTCCAGGTTCCGTGGGCCCGGCTGGAGGACTGGGCGGAAGGCCTGGCCGCGCTGCAGGAGCAAGGCTTCACCGTGGCGGCCATGGAACTCACGGATGACGCGGTGGACCTCGACGTGCTCGCGGCGCGCCGCCCGGAGCGGCTGGCCCTGGTGCTGGGCACGGAAGGCGCGGGCATGAGCGAAGGAACCCTGGCCGCCGTCGACCTCGCAGTGAAAATCCCGATGCGCCCGGGCGTCGATTCGCTCAACGTCGCCGCGGCGTCGGCGGTGGCGTTCTGGGAGCTCCGCCCGAAGGACTGAGGCCCCTGCATCGTGCGGCGGCCGCGCCGCGCTGACGTGCGCCAATGGTGTTCGTCAGCGGTCCGGGGATCGGCTATCATTGATAGCTGGCCGTCCGGTGCTTTCCGCCGGCCATCCCATTCATACCTGGCAACTGGCAAAATCCAGTTGTGCGAACAAAGGTCCAATTATGAAGTCTAATACTCACCCGAAGTACGAAGCTGTTGTTTTCAACGACCTGGCTTCCGGCGTCAAGTTCCTGACCAAGTCCACCGTGTCTTCTTCGAAGACCATCGAGTGGGAAGACGGCAACACCTACCCGGTCATCGACGTCGAAATCTCCTCCGAGTCCCACCCGTTCTACACGGGCAAGCAGCGCATCATGGACTCCGCAGGCCGCGTCGAGCGCTTCAACGCTCGCTTCAAGGGCTTCGGCGGCAAGAAGTAACTTTCTTCCCCAAGGTCTTATGGAAAGCCCGCACCGGCAACGGTGCGGGCTTTCTGCGTCTCTGCTGCTGTTCCGGCTAAACGGGTGACCCGGGTTCCCGGGTTCCCGGACGCATGCGGCAGGATGGAGGTCATGACATCCCATCCCGCGGCCACCGCCCCCAGCCCCGACGACGACGGCGGCGGCCGTCACCACGGCGAGTACAAGGTCCCGGGCGGCAAGCTCGTGGTCGCCGACTTCGACGTTGTCGACGGCGTCCTGGCCCACGTCTCGCTGAGCGGGGACTTCTTCCTCGAACCCGACGAGGCGCTGCCGGAGATTAACCGGGCGCTCACCGGGCTGCCCGTCGAGACCAGTGCCGCGGACATCGCGGACGCCGTGACGGCGGCGCTGCCCGAAGGCACCGTGCTGTTCGGTTTTTCCGCCGACGCCGTCGCCGTCACCGTCCGCCGCGCCCTGGCGAAGGCCACCGGCTGGGCGGACCACCACTGGAACATCATCGCCCCGTCAGTCCTCCCCACCCACGTCAACGTCGCCCTGGATGAGGTCCTCACCGAGGAAGTCGGCGCCGGGCGGCGCAATCCCACCCTGCGGTTCTGGGACTGGGAGGAGCCCTCCGTGGTGATCGGCAGCTTCCAGTCCGTCCGCAACGAACTCCATCCCGAGGGCGTGGCCCGGCACGGCATCAGCGTGGTCCGGCGGATCAGCGGCGGGGGAGCGATGTTCATGGAGGCCGGGAACTGCATCACCTACTCGCTGTACCTGCCGCAGACCCTCGTGGACGGCATCAGCTTCGCGGACTCGTACCGTTTCCTCGACGCCTGGGTGATGGCGGCCCTGGAAAAGGTCGGCATCAGCGCCTTCTACGTGCCGCTCAACGACATCGCTACGGAGCACGGCAAGATCGGCGGGGCGGCGCAGAAGCGGCTCGCCAACGGAGGGATGCTGCACCACGTCACCATGAGCTACGACATCGACGCCGGGAAGATGGTGGAGGTCCTGCGGATCGGCAAGGAGAAACTGTCCGACAAGGGCACCAGGAGCGCCAAGAAGCGCGTGGATCCGCTCCGCCGCCAGACCGGCCTGGCCCGCGCCGAAATCGTTGCAGCGATGATGGACGTCTTCGCCGAACGCTACGGCGCGACACCGTCCGTCCTCACCGACGCCGAGCTGGAGGCCGCCCGCCGCCGCGTGGAGACCAAGTTCGGCACCACGGAGTGGCTGCACCGGGTCCCGTAGAAGCCTGTTCTTTAAAAAACCCGCTCCCTAACAGCCCTCATCCCCATCGGCTGCTCCCCACCGGCACCCTCTCCTCGCAAGCTCGGCCAGGGAACCCTGCCGGCGTGGGCCCAGCTGCCGTTTTCAGCCGCCAAAAGGGCCGTTACGGAGCAGTCGATGGTGCCTGGGCCGGTGCCGTCAGTTCCTGCGCCCTGAGGGAACGGTGCAGCTGGCTGCGCTGTTCGATGATGATCCGGCGCAGGGCACGCGGCGCATCAGGGTGGGCGGCCAGCCACTGGTCGGTGCGGACAATCACGGCGTGGGTTTCGGGCGTTCCGCCGTCCAGGTCCTGTGCCGCGGGGTAGAAGCCGCGGATAATCCGGCTGGCGATCTCGATGCTCCGGTCCGCCCAGACGTCCTCGAGGGATTCGAAGTACGGGTCGATGAACCCGGCCAGCAGGGAGGCCGCGCCGGTGTTGAATCCGGCAATCGTGGCGCCGAGGAGCTGGTTGGACAGGCCGGTGCCGTGGACGGCGGCCTCCCAGGCGGCCGCCTTGACGGATGCCTCGGGGCGCGCGGCGAGGGCCGTGGCGTGCCCGGACTTGCCTGCCGCCGTGTTGTCCCGGGCGAGCTCTTGGTCGAGCTGCTCCTGCGGGGCCCGGCCGTTGGCTGCCAGCGCATGCCAGAGATTCCAGCGCAGTTCGGCGTCCACGGCGAGGCCTTCGATCACCGTGCTGCCGTCCAGGATGCCCCTGAGCAGGTCCAGCCGGCCGGCGTCGTAGCGGCTGGTTGCGGCAAGGGTCCGGGCCCAGGCCAATTGCTGGTCGGAACCCGGCGCTGCCGCGTGCAGCTGTTCGGCGGCCGTGGTGAGGAAGCCGTGGCGCACGGCATCGCGCTGGCCCCGGGGCACGTAGCGTTCCACCGCCGTCGAGGCATTGCCCAGCACATTGAGGAGGACGCCGATGCCCGGCTCGGCGGGCCCGAAGCGCTCGACGGCGTCGACGTAGAGTGCGGCCGGTGTGACGGCATCCCGGGCCGAGTCCCACAGCGCCGTCCAGCACAGCGCCCGCGCCATGGGGTCGTCCAGCTTGTCCAGGGAGCCGCGGACAGTCGCCTCGGAATGCGGGTCCAGCCGGACCTTGGCGTAGCTGAGGTCCTCGTCATTGACCAGCAGCAGCGCAGGGCGCGGTTTGCCGGCCAGCGCGGTCACATCGGTCCGGGCGCCGCGGACATCGGTCTCGACGCTGTCAGTGCGGACCAAGGCGCCGGCGTCGTCGAAATCGTAGAGGCCGATCCGCAGCCGGTGCGGGCGGGGCTCCTGCCGGCCGGTGGTGGGATCCACGGCGTCCTGCAGGACGGCGACGGAGCTGAGCGCGCTGCTGTCTTCGATGGATTCGGTGGATTCGGTGATCTCGCTGGACAGGGTGGAGATGCCGGAGGTCTGGAGCCATTGGCGGGCCCATTCGCTGAGGTCGCGGCCGGACGCGGCGCTGAGGGCGGCCAACAGTTCGGCGAGGGTGGTGTTGCCGTAGGCGTGGTCCCGGAAGTACTGGCGGGAGCCGGCGATGAAGGCTTCGAAGCCGACGTAGGCCACCAGCTGCTTGAGCACCGAGGCGCCCTTGGCGTAGGTGATGCCGTCGAAGTTCTGCTTCGCGGCTTCCAGGTCCGGGATGTCGGCGACGATCGGGTGGGTGGTGGGCAGCTGGTCCTGGACGTAGGCCCACGCCTTGCGGTTGTTGGCGAAGTTCACCCAGGCCGTGTCCCAGTCCGTGGTCCGGTCCACGCCGAGGGTGCCCATGTAATCAGCGAAGGATTCCTTGAGCCACAAATCATCCCACCACTTCATGGTGACGAGGTCCCCGAACCACATGTGCGCCATCTCGTGCAGGAGCGTGTTGGCGCGGGCCTGGTACTGCGAATCGGCGGCCCGGGAGGTGAAGACGTAGCTTTCGGTGAAGGTCACCAGGCCCGGGTTTTCCATGGCGCCGAGGTTGTACTCGGGGACGAACGCCTGCTCGTATTTGCCCCACGGGTAAGGGAAATCAAAGAGTTCGTTGAAGAAGGACAGCCCGTTCCTGGTGAGGCGGAACAGGGCGTCGGTGTCGAAGGACGCGGCCATGGAGGCTCGGCAGTAGAGCGCCAGCGGTACGTCCAGAACGGTGCCGTCGGCGAGCGTGCCGCGCCAGGCGTCCTCGGCCTTGAAGTACGGTCCGGCGAGGACGGTGGTGATGTAGGTGGACATCGCCTTGGTGGGCGCGAAGTCCCAGCGGCTCGTGGCGGGATCACTCGTCAGTTGGGTGCGCAGCACCTCGGCGCCGTTGGAGGACACCTGCCAGTCGGAGGGGGCCATGACGTGGAAGGTGAACTCGGCCTTCAGGTCGGGCTGTTCGAAGTTCGCGAACACCCGGCGGGCGTCGGCGGGTTCATACTGCGTGTAGAGGTAGCACTGGCCGTCGGCGGGATCGACGAAGCGGTGCATGCCTTCACCGGAGGTGCTGTACAGGGCGGTTCCCGTGATGGTGACCTGGTTCTCCGGCTGCAGGTTTTCGAGCCGGATCCGGGAACCGTCCACGACGTCGGCGACGGCGAGTCCCTTGCCGTTGAGGAAGACGCTGTGCACGCTGCCGGCGATGAAATCCACGAAGGTCGTCGCGCCGGGTTCGCTGGCCGAGAAGGAGATGATGCTGCGGCTCGTGTAGCCGGCGACGTTCGGGTCGGCCGCCTGCCGGACGTCGAGGGAGACATCGTAGCTGTGAGTGGTGATGAGGGCGGCGCGGTCCGCGGCCTCGTCGCGGCTCAGATTCTGGTTTGACACCCCGCTATCTAATCACGGGAGCGTGTGTGCCCGGTCACGCCGGCGGGAACATCAGGAAGGCGGCCGCCAGGCCCAGCAGGGCGATCAGCAGCCAGGACGCCAGCGCGGCCAGCAGCGCGCGTGCGCCGGTGTGCAGCAGCTGGCCCACCCGGACGGCGGAGCCCAGCCCGAACAGCGCCATGCCGAGCAGCACGTCCTGGACGGCGGCGGCCGCGTCCAGGGCCGCGGGGGAGAGCCATCCGGTGGTGCGCAGGCCCGCCAGGGCCACGAATCCGATGACGAACAGCGGGACCACCGGGGGGCGCTTGGCGCCGTCGGCTGCGGTGCCCAGCCGGTGATGGAAGCCCGCGGCGGCGACCATCGGTGCCAGCAGGATCACCCGGGTGAGTTTAACGACCACGGCGACGGCCAGCGCCGCGGTGCCGGCGGTCTGGGCGGTGGCGACCACCTGCCCGACGTCGTGGACGGAGGCGCCGGTCCACGCCCCGAAGATCTCCGGACCCAGGCCCAGCAGCCGCGCGAGCAGCGGCAGCACACCGATCGCCAGCGTGCCGCACAGGGTCACGAGCGCCACCGGCAGCACGGTTTCCTCCTGCCGGATTCGGCGCACGGCGGCCATCGCCCCGATCGCGGACGCCCCGCAGATGGCGAATCCCGTGGCCACCAGCAGCGCCACGCGGGGCGGCAGCCGGAAGAGTCTGCTGATGCCGTACGTCCCGGCGAAAGCGGCCAGCACGACGGCGGTCACAAGCAGGAGCGCAGCCCAGCCCAGGCCCAGCACGTCGCCGAGGCTGACTTTCAGGCCCAGCAGCACGATCCCGGCCCGCATGAGGTGCTTGCTGGCGAAGTCCAGCCCGGGCCGCGCCGGCCCGGCGGTCCAGCCAGACACGCCCGGCAGGTTGGCCGCCAGCAGCCCGAGGAGCACGGCCATTGTCATCGCCGGCAGCGCGGGAAGGAGCAGGTGGGCGGCGACGGCGACGGCGACGGCCGCCGCGGCGCCGGCCAGGCCTGGCGCGGCCTCTCTCAGGGCTGAGGCGGGGGCGGATCTCTTAGGGGGCACGCCCCTACATTGCCGTACCCGGCCGGAAAACCCGTAACCGCGGCCGTCCCGGCAGGCGGCCCGGACTGCGCGGCCAGCACTGAGCGCCGCGCCGCGGGCCGCCGAAATGATTTCGCAACAAAAAAGTGGTTGGCTAGTGACCATGTCTGACCTATTCCAGGAATACTCCGAGGCCGCCGGCCGCACCGGCGCCTACGACGAGATGTTTGCCCCCGGCCAGCAGGCCCGGAGATCTTACGGGCAGGTGGCCCTGGCCCTGCGCGAACTCTCGTTGGCTGACGTCAGCGCCCGCGCCGATTCCATGGCCCGGACCTTCCTGGACCGCGGCGTGACCTTCGACTTCGCGGGTGAGGAACGGCCCTTCCCCCTGGACATCGTCCCCCGCGTGATCCCCGCCGATGAGTGGAGCGTCCTGGAACGCGGTGTGGCCCAGCGCGTCCGCGCCCTTGAAGCCTTCCTCAATGACGTCTACGACAAGATGACCGTGGTGTCCGACGGCGTCATCCCGCGCCAGCTCGTCACGACGAGCGCGCACTTCCACCGCCAGGTGCACGGCTTTGAGCCGGCCGGCGGCGTCCGGGTCCACATTTCCGGAATCGACGTCGTCCGCGACGCCGAGGGCACGTTCCGGGTTCTGGAGGACAATGTGCGCGTACCCTCGGGCGTCAGCTACGTCCTCGAGAACCGCCGGGCCATGGCCAAGGGCCTGCCCGAGGCTTTCGGCCAGCAGCTCATCCGCCCGGTCGAGGAGTACCCCCGCCGGCTCCTGTCCGCCCTGCGGAAGACGGCGCCCTCCGGCGTCGACGATCCCACCGTGGTGGTCCTGACCCCCGGCGTGTTCAACAGCGCCTACTTCGAGCACACCCTGCTCGCCGGACTCATGGGTGTCGAACTCGTCGAGGGCCGCGACCTCATCTGCCGCGGCAACCGGGTCTACATGCGCACCACCGCGGGCGAGCAGCGCGTGGACGTCATCTACAAACGCATCGACGACGAATTCCTGGACCCGCTGCAGTTCCGTGCCGACTCCATGCTCGGCTGCCCCGGCCTGGTCAACGCCGCCCGCGCCGGCGGCGTCACGATCGCCAACGCCGTGGGCAACGGCGTCGCCGATGACAAGCTGGTCTACAGCTACGTGCCCGACCTCATCCGGTACTACCTCAACGAGGAGCCCGTGATCGCCAACGTGGACACGTTCCGGCTCGAAGAGAAGGAGGCCCGGGAACACGTCCTGGACCGCCTGGACGAGCTCGTGGTCAAACCGGTGGACGGCTCGGGCGGCAAGGGCCTCGTGATCGGCCCGGACGCGTCCAGGGACGAACTCGACGCCCTGCGCAAGCGGATCATCGCCGACCCCCGCGGATGGATCGCCCAGCCGGTCCTGCAGCTGTCCACGGTGCCGACGCTCAGCGGCGACAAGTTCGGCCCCCGGCACGTGGACCTGCGCCCCTTCGCCGTCAACGACGGCGAGGACGTCTGGGTTCTCCCCGGCGGACTGACCCGCGTGGCGCTCAAGGAGGGATCGCTGATCGTCAATTCCAGCCAGGGCGGCGGTTCCAAGGACACGTGGGTCCTGGCCGATTCCCCGCAGGTCCCCGTCGAAGTGATCCCGCGGCCCACCATCGCAGTCCGCGAGCGGGTTTCGGTCTGGCCGGTGGAGAGCAACTGGCGCGACAGCCAGAAAGAGCAGCAACAGCAGCAGCAGCAGATTTCTGACGCGCAGGAGGTAACCGCGAATGCTTAGCCGTATTGCCGAGTCACTGTTTTGGATCGGCCGCTACGTGGAACGGGCCGACGGCACCGCCCGGATCCTCGACGTCCACCTCGAACGGCTCAACCATCTGCCCATGGAGGAACAGCGCAGCGTGGCGCAGGAACTCCTCGCCGTCATGGGTGCCCGCGCACAAAGCGACGATTTCGGCCTGCCCGAACTGCTCAACGCCCTCGCCTACGACAAGCAGAGTGCCACCTCCATTGCCGGTTCCCTCGGTGCCGCACGGGAAAACGCCCGCCGAGCCCGCGAGACCGTCTCCTCCGGGCTCTGGGAAAGCCTCAACACGACCTACTACGGGCTCAACCAGCACCGCAAGGACGTGGTGGGCACCTACCGGTTCTGCAACTGGGTCCTGGAGCGCACCGCCATGGTCAGCGGCCTCGCCGACACCACCGTCAGCCACGACGAGAGCTGGCAGTTCCTGGTCCTGGGCCGGTCGCTGGAGCGTGCGGACATGACCGCGCGCATGCTCTCCACCCGCGATGTCCTCTCGGCCGGCATGTCCTGGGTGAACATGCTCCGCTGCGCCGGGGCCTACGAATCCTTCCTGCGGACCCGCCGGGCTGCGTTCGGGGACCAGCACGCGGCCGAATTCCTGCTGCTGGACCGGCTGTTCCCGCGGTCCATCGTCTACGCGCTGCGCGACGCCGACGAGTGCCTGGCAAAGCTCGACCCCTCGGCCCAGCGCGTCGGCTTCATCAACGACGCCCGCCGGATCGTCGGGCAGGCCCGCACCTTCCTGGAGTTCCACCGCACCGATGACCTCATGTCGGAGCTGCCAGAGCACATGGAGCGTGTGCAAAAGGCCGTGTCGCAGGCCTCGGACGCCATTTCCCGTAAGTACTTCAATCAGGCAGACGAACTGGCCTGGGTGGGAGAAGTTTCATGACCCGGCTGAACATCGTCCACAAGACGGCCTACAAGTACAACAAACGCGTCACCCTGTCCTACAACGAGGCCCGGATGACCCCGCTGACGGACCCGCAGCAAGTGGTACTGGAGTCCTCCATGAAGGTTTCGCCCTCGCAGGCGGCCCTGAGCAGCTACCGCGACTACTGGGGCACCCGGGTGACCGCCTTCGACATGCAGATGCCGCACGAGCACCTCGAGGTGCTGTCCACCACCACCGTCGAGGTGCACCGGGTCGAGAAGATCGCAACCGAGGCCGACATCGTCGGCTGGGACGTCCTGGCCGCACCGGAAACCCTGAACCAGTTCAGCGACTGGATTCCCCAGTCCCAGCTGACAGGTCCCGGCTCCGAGGTGCTCGCCATCATTCCCGGCGTCGTCGAGGGGAAATCGCCGCACGAGGCCGCCATGGCGGTCTTTGCCTGGATGCGCGGTGAAATGACCTACATGAAGGGCTCCACCGGCGTCACCACCAACGCCGAACAGGCGTGGAACCAGCGGCAGGGCGTCTGCCAGGACCTGGCGCACCTCGCCATCGGGTCACTGCGCAGCTGCGGTATCCCGGCCCGCTACGTGTCCGGTTACCTTCACCCGCGTTCGACGGCGGAGCTCGGCGAGACAGTTGCCGGCCAGTCGCATGCGTGGCTCGAGTGGTGGGACGGCGAATGGCGCAGCTGGGACCCGACCAACCACAAACCCGCGGGGGACTTCCACGTCACCGTGGCCCGGGGCCGCGACTACCGCGACGTGCCGCCGCTCAAGGGCATCCTGTCCGGCGGCGGGGGATCGGCCCTCAGCGTCAGCGTGGAGATCACCCGCGTCGCCTGACCGCACGCCGCGCCCCACGTTGCGCTATCAGATCGGGTTGCCCTGAAGCCCTCAGGGCAACCCGATCTGAAAGCGCAAGATGTGTTTTTAGGGGGGTGGGGGGTTATTCGAGGCCGGAGCGCGTGGCGTCGTCCAACGGCGTCCACCACGTCTGGGGCGGCACCACCTTGAACCGCCGGCCCGTGACGGTGTCCGGCGCAATCCGGACGAAATGTTCCTTCTTTCCGGCCTGCCACGGGAACAGCAACAGGCCCACCGTGTCCATGACTTCCTGGGGGTTCTGCACCGGCGCGGCCTGGCCCTTGATGACGACGCTCCAGGCGACTCCGGTGTCAGCATTGATGCCGTCGGCCTCCAGGGCCACCGGCGTGCCGCCTGTGGCCGCCTGCAGCTTGGTGCCCTCCGCGGTGCGGAACACCAGCGTGCCGTGGTCCACTTTGTAGTTAATGGGGAAAATGTCGGGATGGTCGTCCACCCAGACCGCCAGCCTGCCGACGGAGACGCTGCGCAACAGCCGCCAGCATTCGTGGTGGTCGAGGTCTTCGACGGCGTGGGTCTGGTCCTTTGGCTCGTGACGGCCCGGGCTCGATTCAGTGCTCATGCCGGCGAGCGTACGCGGCCGGGCTGACGGCGGCTAGGGCAAATGGACCCAGCCGCCGGGTTAATCTGCGAATTCTGAGGCTTTCCTGAGTGGTTCGCGGTATTCTGGCAAAAGGCCGTCAGCGTCTACATTGGCCGGAGCGAATGGGGGCAATGACATGCATTCAGCGGGTGAGGGCTCAGGCCATACCGTGTCCGAACCAAATCCCGTCGTTGAGGAACTGCTGATGGGGTTCGGCGCCCGGACGGAAGAGCTGCTCCAATCCAAGGAACGCATCACCGGCCTGCTGGAAGCCGTCGTCGCCCTGGCCGAGGACCTGAGCCTGGATGCCGTCCTGGAACGCGTCGTCGAATCGGCCTGCCGGTTGTTGCACGCCAGGTTCGGCGCCCTTGGCGTCATCGGTGATGACCACGCGCTCAGCCACTTCATCACTGTCGGCATCGATGGCCAACTGGCGCGTCAGATCGGTCCGCTGCCGACCGGCCACGGCGTCCTCGGCCTCCTGATCACAGACCCGCGGCCGCTCCGGCTGCATGAATTGAATAAGCACCCCGAGGCCTACGGGTTCCCCGCGCACCACCCTCCCATGCAGTCCTTCCTGGGGGTACCGGTCCGCGTCCGGGACGTGGTGTTCGGCAACCTCTACCTCACGGAAAAAGAAGGCGGAGACGACTTTTCCGCCGAAGACGAGGCCCTGGCCGTCGCCTTGGCCGCAGCGGCCGGCGTCGCCATCGAAAATGCCCGGCTCTACGACGACGCCCGCCGCCGGGCACGCTGGCTGGAGGCCTGCATGGACGTCTCCGGGCTGATGTTGAGCACGGACCGCGACTACACCTCGGGCGGCCTGGACCCGATAGCCGGCCGCGCGCTCCAGGAGTCCGCGTCCTCACTCGCCCTCCTGGTGGCCCCCGCCGCCAACGCCATGGCCCACGTGGTGATCGGCGTTGCCGGTGAGCGCGGCACGGCGTTTTCGGGACGGTCACTGCATTTGGAGTCAAATCTCCTGGAAGGTGTCCTCGAAGGCGGCGAGCCAGTGCTGTTCGACGACGCATCCGAAGTGTTGGGGGAGGTCGACGGTGCAGTCACCGGCCCGCTGCTGGCAGTGGCCCTGAGTACCCAGGGCGCCCACCATGGCCTCCTGCTGCTGGCACGGGACAAGGAGTCGGTGCGCTACGCCCGGACCGACATCGAAATGGGGGCCGTCTTCGGCTCCCACGTGGCCCTCGCCTTGGAACTTGCCCGGGTGCACCGGCTGCGCGAGGAGCTTCTGGTCTTCACCGACCGCGACAGGATCGCCCGGGACCTGCATGACCTCGTCATCCAGCGGCTGTTCGCCGCCGGGCTGAGCGTACAGAGCCTGACCCGTTTCACCAAGGAGGATCTGGCGCTGGAGCGCATCCGCAACATCACCGGCGAACTCGACGAAGCGAT